>CAYSYX010000737.1:0-4229 GCA_964435055.1 uncultured Polyangium sp.
AATGCATTGACCTCATTTCGCGCTTGATTTCGTTCGCTATGTAAAACTTGCTGCTGCTTTTCGTCGTATGCTTGCTTTTGCAATTCCGCTTGGCTGGCTTTGTTGTCTTCTTCCTTCTGTTTCGCCTCTCTGGCTTGATACAGCGATATGGACATGAGCAGCAGTACGCCGCATATCGCAACCACCGTCATTCGAGCCACCCACCTCTGATTCTGCTCGCTCTCGCGCACGAGCAATTTTATTCGCGAATCCATGTCGTGGGGATGCACGTTTTTCCAGTACTTCGCCGTCTCGAGCTCCCCGGCGACGAGCAACGTGTTCGATGCGCGTAACCACAAGCGAATTCCGCGAGCGCCATCGTGCTTCTTGCTGATGTCCTCGAGTTTTCCCGCAGCGTCCCAAACCCTGTTTTCCCATGTCTTGTAAGCGCGTTGATCCTCGATGGGTTTTTCCAGGGGCTCCCACCCCGTGAGGATGCGATCGTGCATCGGTTCGACAATCGTTTCATTCGATCCCGTGTCCCGACGAAATGCCAAAATACGCTTGTCCTCGAGAACTCGCATCAGGTGCCGGACGTCTTCGAGCGTGTTGGGATCATCTTGGGCGAGTACCATTTCCAAGTCGCTTTGCCGGCGCGCTCGACCTTTCGGCGTCTTGGCGTCGAATCCCACGCCAAAGGTGACAAATTCGATGAGCAACCGAATCATGAGCGTTTCGAGTTTGTCGCGTCGATTCCACCAGCGTTGATTCGAATCCGATTCCGCCCGCAGAACATTCTCGATCAATTGCGCAAGAGCGTCGTTGATTTCTTCCGTGACTTCACCGACGTCCTGGGGCGGCGGTTGGCGTCGTTCATGGCGTTGCCATTGCCGCTCGAGAAATACTTGCAATGCCGGCAAAGCCGTCGCTTTGATTTCTTTTCCGTTCTCCGTCGCGTGACCCTGCAACATCGCGACTTCGACCGCCAGCTCGAATGGCGGGTCATTCCAAGGATATCCCGCCAGCTGCGCCGGGTGGCGAATCATTCGTCGTAAAACCGTCCGCGAAATCGCCAATGGAATCGGCAACGAATTGCGCTCCAACATCGACGTGAAAGATTGCGCGCGTTTCTCGAGCAATTCCGAATAATGGTTCCGATACGCAATGATCACTCGAAACGACGCCCGGCGGGGAAGGTTCGCTTCGATCAACTCCACCAACGCGTTGACCAACACGCGGGTGTGCTCGTCGCGTTTGAGAATGAACCATTCCTCGAATTGATCGAGCACCGCCACCAAGCCTCGTGAACCGGGACCGTCGAGCACCGGGGCCGCCTGATTCGCCGGCGCCCCGACGCGCGCACGCAACAAGCGCAGCAACGTGACGCTCGGGGCAATTCCGCTTTCTTTCTCCTCTTTGAGGCATTCTTCGGCCATTGCGACGACTTCGATGCGATCCAGACGCATGACGCACACATCCGCGTCCCATTGTTTGGCGAGCGTTTCCAAGGCCGGGAGCACGCCTGCATGCAGCAAAGACGACTTGCCGACGCCCGATGGTCCGGAAATCGCCACCAAGTTCGCGCCGCCTTCCAATCGGGCCAACACCTTGTCGACCAAATCCGTCCCATCAACCCAATATTTTCGACGCGCTTTGGTGAAATACTCGAGGCCCTGATAAGGGCATTCACGAGCCATGACGAGATCCGGACAAACCTCTCGAATCAAGCCCGCCGGAATGGCATACGCGGTTCGTCCCCCTCTGTTGTAGCGATCGGCAATCGTTACATGCGAGACTATCCCCACAATACGCGCCGTCTTCTTGTCGTACACCGGCGCGCCGCTGAATCCTTCCGTCATGATGTCGCAATCGCGCAGCTGCACGCGACGTTTCTTCTTCGACCCCGAAAAACCCAGCAGTGTGCCTTGGTCCCAAGCCCCATCCTTGATTTCCGGCTCGTCTTCGATACTGCCTCGAAAACCAAAGGTATCGAATTCGTGATCCCGGAATTGATCATCCACCGCCAATAGAAGAGGCGATAGTTCGGTCACGATGGCTTGATTGCGCGCATCCAAAGGCAAATGCAATATCGCGACATCATGCTCGTCGTAAACGTTGGTCCAGTCAACGGCGACTTTCAACGTCGGTTCACCGTCGAGAAACGTGCACAGGGTCAAACGCAACGCGTCTCCACGCGTCTTCCCCGCTCGCTTCGCCGCTTCCAGCACCACGTGCGCACACGTCACCGCCACGAACACCGTCGGTTCGTTCCCCAATGCTCCCGATTTGCGCAGCTCCACGACAAACGCCGTGCCAATCACTTCATTGGCCCACTCGACGCGCAGGATGCTTCGGTCCTTGTCGAAGACGGTCATGCTTTGGGATGCCCCCGGGCTATGTTACTCGAATCCATCGTTTGTCGTTGGCAGATCGACAACACCCTATACGTTCGCAAGATTTCTTGGCAAGCGAAAAAAAGTTGCTTCGAACGAATTGGGAAGCGACGGCAGCTACGACCCCGCCGCGACGCCCCATCCCGCATGCGCGTTTTTCATGGACGCACCCAAGCGGTTGCTCATCAGCGCCATTCCGCGCACGTTCAGCTGATTCCACAACTCCGCCGCCCGAAATCGATACGCCGCATCCCGCGCATTGATCGCCACCGCCTTGTCCACCGCGTACTTTCTCACCGCGCGTTTGTCATGGGTATCGTTCGTCTGCACGAACGCCAGCATGTCCCGCATCTCCACCACGCTGTCGCGACGTACGGCGACCGAAAGATCCATGATCTCGCGGCTCAAGCGATCCGTCGCGGGGCTCGGGAAATACGTTTCATGCAATTGGCGCGCAAATGAAAGGCTGATCAGCCGATTCAGCAAACTTTCAATCGCCAAGGCTCGGTCATGAAAACTCACGCGCAGGATCCGAAACATCACTTCGGCCCGTTCGTCACGCATGCGATACCCATAACTGCGATAATCACCCTCGAGCCGCTTTTCCGCCTCCAGCCGCTCGCGAAGTTGCGTGCCCGAATAAATCTCCGTGCGACATACGTTCCACGGTAAATCCAAATGCTGATCGGCCATGTCGAGCGTCGCCGTGATATCGTCGAGCGTCGAATCCGGATCGAAGAGCATGAAATTGAACGAAGGAACGATGCCCGCTTCTCGGCACAAGGTTATCGCGCTTTGGTTGTGAATGGGTAAATGCGTCCGGCCCAAGTAATCGAGGCGCTGCGCCGAAGCGCTCTCCACGCCCAAAAAGATATGAATGCCGCCCATGTCGCGGACGGCTTTGCACACCGCAGGTGTAATCGTCTCGGGGCGACCTTTGACCCAAAAGACCACGTCGTTCGCGCCGCGACGAACCAATCCTTCTTTGATGCGTTCGCACCGTTCGATGGTCTTCTTTTCGCTCGGCAAGATGAAAAGATCATCCTGGACGAACATCACGCGTGCCCCGCGTTCGTGGTACATCCGGGCGATTTCTTCGGCCACCGGTTCGGGTTTACGCAATCGAAACGGCACGCTGATTTCCGACGTAAACGCGGCGATGCTGCAATAGTTGCATTCACCCACGCATCCGCGCGCGGTGATCAAAAAGTCCACCGGAATGCCGCCCACCACATAAGGTTCGGCGCTGCGTTTGGCCGGCGGCAACGAATCCAGATCAATCACGGGACGACGCACCGGCCCGACCTCGACATTCGTTCCATTTCGCCAAACGAGCCCCGCGATGTTTTGCGGCGCTTGGCCATTGCTCAATTGATCCAGCATTTCGACCAGTGTCTCTTCGGCTTCGTGACGGACGGCGGTATCGAGGCCCGGGACGTCACGCAAAAGTTCGCGATGACAAAACGTCGGCACGTGACCTCCGCACGTGACATGTCCCCGGTAGCCTCGATCGCGCAGCGTATTCAAGAAAAGGATGTAGTCTTCGATGTTGTTTTGAAAGGCGATGCCCAAGCCCACGAGGTCCGGGTTGCGGTCGAGGATGGTTTTGACCGCGTTGTCCAAGTCCGAACGATAACTGTATGCGACCACTTCCGCGCGATGACCGGCTTTTTCGGCGGCGGCGGCCAAGTATTGCAGGGCGAGGTTTTCTTGTTGCACCGGCCCCACCAAAATCGCGTATTGCGGACGTTTCATTGCGGTTCCCTCCAGGCGTACGTGGCGACGGCCGCCGTGTCTTCACCGTGCACCGCAACTTGCACGATATGCGGAAGCAGATCGCTCGGAGGTGTCCAGACG
>CAYSYX010000738.1:0-4218 GCA_964435055.1 uncultured Polyangium sp.
CCACCGATATCAACAACCGGTGCATATTGGATTTGCGAATAGTCCATCGGCACTTCAATGTTCGTTTTTCCAAATTCGCCAAAACCACAACCGCGCATCGCGAATCGTATCGACCAACGATGCAGCCTACAGGCCATGAGCATCACTGTTGTGCGTTCGACTCGCGAATCACGCAGAATCGGAAGAGCCCAAGCATATTCGTAATGTCCTTCAATTCCTATGGCCGCACGTTTCCATAATAAATCGACTCCAATCGCCGTGCTGAGCGCAGTTTCCGGGGCATTCCACCACGCGGGCCCAACACCGAAGGATAATCCGAATTTCGGAACAGTCCGCGAATTCCTGGTTTTTCGTTGTGTCTTTTCCATGGATCCTACCGGCTCATTTTTCGGCGGAGTATTCGCATTGTTGGTCGGGTTGAGTGATGTAATCTGTAGCGGATCCGGCGTATTCACCGCTTGGACCGTAGTTAATTCCAACGGAGCTACGATGTTTTGAACCGCGAACACGATACGTTCGGCCAATTGATCGCATCGCCATGCCGGCGCATGCAATGCGTCGCTGGAGCTGGTGCCATTCTCATCGTGAATCGTGACGTTTGCTTCGACTTCATTCGAAACGCGGTTGATCGTAACGGATATGAATCGGGGAGCATCTTTATCGAATGGATCTTTCCCATCGAGATTCGCGGCCAGTGATGTTCGGAGGTATTCTTCCGTCGGGCAATTGTTTGGCGTATCGGTTGCGCGGGTATATTGAAAACGCCACAATCGTTTTTCCTGCGGTGCCGCCCATGCGGTCGAGGGAAAACTCGCAATTGCGATAATCGACAGAAGTGTAATCGCAGCAAGGTTTGGCGAGGTGCGTGAGTACGAGTGGACGAACTGCATCGAGCGGTGCAGCATGCACGGCAAGGGTTCTCGAAACAAGTTTGGCGTTAAAACCTATTCAAAATGCGCGAATCTTGACGAATTGTCACACCCGAGCGTAGCGTGCTCGTGCCATGCGAAAGTTTGTCTTTTTGATGCTTGCGGCCGGCCTGGCTGCATCCATTGGCGCTGAGGGATGCTACTACGACCTTAATTTTTACTCGCGCTGCTACGATAAACCCACGGAAACGTGGCATTGTTGCGACCCTGAATGGACACCGCCGGATCACCCCATCTGTTTGGGCGATGCAGGCGTCAACGCTGATGCAGAAGCGTCGGATGCGGGCGCTGACGTCGTGGCGGCGGATGCAGGTGAAGCCGACGCAGGTGACGGTGACGGAGGTCCACCTGCCGACGAGGTTTGTCCGTGGCCGTGCACCCCTACAGGAGGCGCTGGATTTGGCCCGTTTCCGTCGTACGTGTGGTTTGGGGAGGAGACAGATCCACCACCACCACCGCTCGAAGGATTGAAGTGGACGAGTTGGGTCGACGTGAACTTGAAGGAGCCGGCGTGCCCAACGTGTTCGTGTATCGCCCCGACGAGCCCGAGCGACGGCTGTGTGTTGCCGACGGTTTGGAGTGTGGAATCAAAGGTTTGTCAAGAACTTTTGTCACCCGCAGTGACACCCTTTGATCCGCCCGCGAATTGGACCGGATTATGTTCCTCGACGAACCCGATCCCGGAGGGCGCGATGTGTGCTGGTCAGCCGTGCGTACAATCGTTGGTGCTCCAACCACCGACGATCGCACCATGCGTCGCCGAGTCAGTACTGTCTCCCGGTAGCCCATCGGTGGACGTTCTCGAGCATCAACGAGTGATCGAGTACGTCTCCGCGTCGAACGGAACATCATGTGGTTCGACGGGCAACTGCGTCGCTCCGCCTCCAACGGGCTACAAGCTGTGTCTCGTCGCGAATGAAGTGGAAGTCGCTTTGCCGTGCCCTGAGGGATGGACGGATCGGCGTGCAGGTTGGAGAGAAGTCGCCAACACGCGTACGTGCTCGGCGTGCACGTGTGGCGTGCCCCAAGGCGCGTCATGCACCGTGCACGCGAGCGTATATGCTGACGACGCCTGCAACAACGAGCGTGGCAACATCATGTTGGCGTCGACGGATGCGGCCCAGTGCATCGACTTGGCCGTTGGCACAGCGCTCGGAAGCAAGACCGCTGAGGTGCTCTCCTACCAGGAGGGAACGTGTGTACCTTCGACGAGCGTATTGCTTGGCGAGGTGAAGGTCGAACACCCGGTCACGTACTGCTGTGTGCCACCGCTACTGACACCGCCTTGACGTTGTTGCTCTCAACCACCGCACTTGCCCTGCAGGCAACCACCCCAGACACACTCAGCGCCTGTTGTGCACGGTTGACCATTTTTCAACTTACACGCATTCGCGCCGCACGTATAAGCACCAGTGCAGACCAGATTGGGATCCTTGTTGGTCACGTCGTCCGTCTCAATCTGGAGGGGTTTGCACTGCCCCGATGCCGTGCAGTTGTAACAACGTGGGCAAGGCGCTGGACAGCAATAGGTATCCTCGCAACTGTTGCTCGCGCACGTGGTGTCGCCGCCGGTCGAGCAATCCATCCCTAGGCAAAGTTTGCAATGGGTTCCCGACGGGCCGCAGTCGATTCCGGATTCGTCGCCATTCTGGATTCCGTCGTGACAAGAGACGCACAATCCTGCCCAGCAATATCCGTCCGGACAATCGGCATCCACCTCGCATTTCCCGGGACCATGTGGACACGACCCTCCATAATCGACCTCCGTTTCGTCGCCGTTTTTCACGCCGTCATCGCAGCGTGAGCAGACGCCGCCAGCTTCACACGTATGCCCCGGCGCGCAACGCGAGTTGTCGACGCATTCGACACACAGAAGTTCCGCAGAGCAGATGCCGATGTCGCACGCTCCCGAATCGAAGCAGGCTTGTCGAGTCAACAGGCACTGGTTCCCTGGGGTGCTTGCAATCAAGTGACAGCGACCGTCGCACAACCATCCATGACAATCGGGCAGTTCGCCGCACTCATAGCCTGTTTCACAGGGACAACCCTCGCCATTGGCTTCGCAAACAGCGCTGGAGCACGAGGGAACGACGGCGAGCGTAGACGAGAAAAACGCCAAGAATCCAAGCGCGACAAACCGTCGAGCGAGCATGGACAAACGCATGCGGTTTGTCATGCCCCCGATGTGGCGCTATGTCCAGCGATTTGTCGATGTGTGCGGTTCGTCTCGTTTGTCGTTTGCGTGCACGATGAAAGGTGGCGCGGTCCTGCGACAAACGGGAATATCGGAGCAGTCGCTCACGAAAGACTCGACGACGTGCATCTCGGCTCGCGTCGAGTCGGCGTTGTTGCTGTGGCGCCCAAACCAAGAAGTGACGGCATTGACGAATATCGCGGACGGGTTGCGACATTCCTGAGTATACGACGTTTACCTGGAGCGAAGACAGGCTCGGCAACGGGCGTAGGGTCCCGAGGCAGCTCAGCTTTGGTCGTTTCCGCCGGAGGATTTACCGGCGTGGCGGCATTTGCAGCACGCGCCTTTTGAGCTTCCCGCAATCGAACGAATTCCGCGGCAAACTGCCGAGCTTTCGCTTCGATTTTGGCTTTATCGTGATTGGCCGCTGGATTTGGCGTTTCTGAAACGACCGGGGCAACCACGGGCTGCGCCGGTGTAACTCGCAACGTAATCTGTCGAAGCAAGAGTTTTGCATGGTTCTGCAATGAAGCATTTCGCACGAGCTCCGCCTTGACGCGACCTTGCCAAACCAAGTCCCGGGCGGGGTTTTCCGCGGTGAATGGCACGGCTTGAATGCACGCGCGCCAAAACGTCTTGGCCCAATATCGGACAATGGGATCTCGCAGCGAGATGTGCGCCCGGAGATTCCACTCTGGATTCATGAGATCGCGGTTGATTCGCAGGATCGTTTCCCCTCGATCCGGCGGCAATAGCAGCGCACCCGAAACGACCGCGCGCAAAGCAACCGCCAGCTCCATCATGGGTCGCGAATTGGTGCAAGCGGCAATCATGGCCAAGGTATCCGGAACAAGTGTCGAGTACACACGCTTGCGCTGCATGGTCGTATTCCCCGACGGCGATTGTACCGCATAGGATAAACCAGAAAGCAAGAAAAATCGACGAGATACGTGCGTATTTATTTTACGTCCGCGTTTTACTTGGCCGTATCCTATAGACGGAACGAATGCCCCGAATGGTTATGGTCGACGAACCCGTACGACAAAATGATCGAAAAGTGGATCGTTGATCTGGACCACTCGGATGGCGCCCCTT
>CAYSYX010000739.1:0-4218 GCA_964435055.1 uncultured Polyangium sp.
GCGTTGAACGGTGCGGTCATCATAGGTGGACAGGACGAACGTTCCGGTTGTATCGACAAACGCTGCGTGATCATAATTCCGACGTGGTCGGGCAAGCGACGACAAGCCATTGGAATCAAATACGGCGGCGGTAAAATCGACGGTGCCGGCAGCATCGAATTCTCCTGCACCCACGAGCACGCGCGATCCATCGGGGCTGAAAGACGCTGAAAACAACGGGCCGCATTGACCTCGAAGCCAAAGCGCCGTTCCGCCTTCAGCAGGCCAGACGAGTGCGTCGCCATCGGTCGATGCTGTAACGAGATATCGTCCGTCGCTTCTCCAGACGACTTGCATCACGGGCATGCGATGTCCGGAAAGCACGACGGGAGCGCTGCTGCCATCGACACGCCAAACCCGAACGGTCTTGTCCATGGATGCCGTTGCCACGCGTGAACCATCCGGACTGAAGGCGGCCCAGGTTACGCTTGAATCGTGTCCCTTGAGCACGATGGGTTTGTCTTTACCCTCGACATTCCAGATTCGCGCCGTGTGATCGTCCGATGCGGTGACGAATCGCGAGCCATCCGGGGCCATTTCCGCATGAAGAATCGCCGCATCATGCTCCTTGAATATGCGTGGTGGTTCATTGCCCGAAAGGTCCCAGATGCGCGCCGTGCCATCCTTGGAAACCGACAACAATCGAGTTGTTCGTCCGACGAAGGCTACCCGCGTAATGGTGTCGGTGTGTCCGGACAATTCAGTCGTTTTGCCATTGTTTTGAACATGCACTGCTTGATTTTTGCCTGCGACGGCAATGCGATTTCCTTCTTCGTCCCATGCAAGGGCTGTCGCACTGCCACCCTTGCCCAAACGTTCGGTTGGCATTCCGTTACCATTGCTGGGCCAAACCCATACCGAACCGTCATCCAGAGCGGTCAACACGTCGGTATTGTTCTTGCTCCACAACGCATGGCGTACGATTTTGCCTTCGTTTGATAGGACAATGGGCATGCCGCGGCCGTCGCCTTGCCAAATGCGCGCTGTCCCATCTGTGGACACAGTGAGGATACGCTGCCCGTCGTGACTCCATGCAGTCGTTGAAAGCGGTTTGCCATTGCTGCGCAAAAGTGCCACTCGTCGTCCGGGCCGGAGACGACTGCCATCGTCGCGCTGAATCTCGACGTCGGACGACAGAACATCGTTCGCCAGTGGAAAAAATCCGCGTGTCTCACTGGGATTTTGCACGTCGACCAGCAATTTCATTGCGAAGGCAAATTCGTTCTTTGTGTACAACTCGCGGGCGCCAGTGAGTAGTCGGGCATCGAGAGCTTCCGCGGCTTTGGCTTTTGCCGCGGCTCCGGCAATTTCAGCCCGGCGTCGAGCGACTTCGGCTTGAGTGGCTTGTTCGCGGGCACGAATTGCCAAAAGCGATACAATCGTCGCAATGCCGATCGCCGCCATACCGACGCCGATGGCGATGTTCCTCCGCCATCTTCGGGTGCGTTCCGCCAATCGAATAACGGCTTCGATGTATTGCTTCTCCCGCTCGCCAAGACCGACCTGCGACGTCTTGGAACCGGTTTCTGCACGACGTCTTTCGAGCCATTGGCCCGCCATGACGGCAGCACGATCTCGCCACAAGAAACCTTCCACCCGGCCGTTTTTCTCCCATTGCCCGGCGGCATAACGCAATTCGGCTAGAAATTGTGCATCCTGCTGATCTTCATCGAGCCATTGGCGCAATTTCGACCACCGCTCGATGAGCGATTCATGGAGCAGCTCGACCGATGTTTCTTCCTCACCGTTGCTCGTTTCAATCGACAAGAGTCGTGCGGCAGCCATTCTTTCGACTACTTGGCTCACTGCGGCACTGTCGGCATCGATGGCGGATAGTTCGGAAAGACGAACAATTGCTCGTGTTCGCTCGGGCGTGACGAGACGAACGAACAGCGCCCGCGCCAGATGTTGCTCACGCACCGCAAACCCGGCAATCACAGAATCCGCATGTGTCGACAAGGCACCGGCCACGCCCCCCAATGCATCGTACGCTTCGCGCGTGAGTAGCCTTTTCTCCGGATCACGAGCGTCCCACAATTTCGTAGCGGTAAATTGCAACAGCGGCAATGGGCTCTTCGTTCCTGAAAGCCCATTTAGCATTTCTTCCACCAGGGATTCGTCTTCGAAACGATATTGCACTTTTTCCAGCGGTTTGATCAATGCGTCCCGAAGTCCCTCGTGCGTCATCGGTGGCAAAAAAACCAAGCCCCGTGTGACTTCGTCGAGAAGCCGTCGATCCTCGGACAAACGATCCAAAAAATCTCCACGAATCGTCACGATGACGCGCAAAGGTGAAGATGCGTCGTCTCCGACGCCTTCGAGACAAGCGGTAAAAGCCGCTCGTTCTTCCGGATCAATACCCAACGTGTACAATTCTTCCAATTGATCAACGAAAAGAACGATTCGATGATCGGAACCGCGCTCTCGGCATCGATTGCGCAATTTTGCGCCCAAGTGACCGGGCTGCGAACGAAGAGCCGTTGCAATCGAGTCCGGCTCCTCTCGATTCGAGGCATCAACGAGGTTGGCGAGCACTTCCGCGAGCGTTGTGAGTGGGCGTCTACCGGGACGAACGACGATGGCTTCAACATGTTGCCCGGCTCGTTTCATGGCTGGAATAACCCCGGCGCGTATGAATGACGATTTTCCCGCGCCTGATGGTCCGGCAACGGCGACGATCGGATGGCTGCGCAATTTGCCAACAACCGCTGATACGTCTCGATCGCGACCGAAAAATCGCGACGCATCCGCTTCTTGAAATGCCGCAAGCCCAGCAAACGGGCTCGTTTCTTCTGTTTCGCTCGAGGCACCTTCCTGCGGATTGTGAAAAACGCTTTCAAGATCGGCGAGCAATTTCCTCGCGGACGGGTATCGATCATCTTTTCGCTTTTGGAGACAGCGATCGACGATATCGCCAAGCAGTCCGGCATCGGGAAGAAGTTGGCGCATACTCGGCATGGGAGTATTGAGGTCTGCAACGCGCGCAAAAACCGCCCATGACAGTGGGGCCAGCGGGTGCTTGCCCAAAATCATTTCAAAAAGCATGATCCCTACGGCCCAGATGTCCGTGCGGGCGTCGATGGCTTGAAGCATCCATTGTTCCGGAGCCATATACGGCAATGTTCCCATGAGCTTGCCGTGGCTCGTGATTTCACCGTTTTGTGTCCGAAGGTATTCGATTGTCGGCAAATTGGCGAAAGGCATACTCGAGGTATCGGATGCATTCTTGGTCATCGCGCTATTCGGCGGTGTGGCCAGTGCTTGTGTCGGATTCATTGATGCCACGAGTTCGGCCGAAATCTGCTTGGCAATGCCGAAATCGAGTACACGAACGACACCATTGTCCGCCAGCAAAATATTTTCCGGCTTTAGATCCCGGTGCACGATGGCCATATCATGGGCACACACGAGCGCCCGCACGACGGGAATCATGACTTCCACCGCAAGATGCGCTGCTCGCGAAGGGTCCGTTTTGGCAAGACCAGTATCGGGGTTCATGTACGCGTCGCGAAGGGTGCGACCCTGGATGTACTCGAGAACCATGTACGGGTAGCCGTTCAACTCGTCGACATCGTAGACGACGACGATGTTTTCGTGCCTGCATTGCGCCGTCGTTCGTGCTTCGGCGAGAAATCGGCGCGCAGCTGTACCACTGTGCTCGAGCAACAACTTGATCGCAACGAGGCGCCCGAGCCGCGTGTCTCGAGCGAGATACACCGATCCCATGCCACCGGCGCCGAGCTGCCGAATGAACTCGTAGTGCTTCACCAACGCACCGCTCTCGAGGATCGGCGGTGGTTCCGACATCGCATCGTCGGCAAGTGGCAGCAACGCGCTTACGTCGTTCACGGCGATCCAAGACTACACAGCAATCGTTTCGAATTGCAACCTTGTGTTTGATGTGCGTTTGCAAGCAGCAACGTCGAGGCTTATCCCATGCACGAATGCCGGTCATGATCGCGGTCATCTCTTCCACGCGCGATGTTGTTGGTTGGTCAGCACCTCACGCCATAACCAGGACTCGTCGATAAATGATCGGCGCCCAACCTACCCCACCACCCACATCGCCCCGGCCGCGAGCAGCGCAAGGCCCAGCCCGCCGGCCTTCGGCGCCTCCGTGGCCGCCTGCACCTGCCCCGTCAACGTCGGCGCCGTATGCGCCGCGGCCAGCGCCGGCAA
>CAYSYX010000740.1:0-4217 GCA_964435055.1 uncultured Polyangium sp.
GGGATGGCCCGCGAAAGATCCGATCATCGTGCCGTTGGCGGCGCGACGATTGATGACGGAATTGCGTATCGGGTGGCCTGGGCACGTCACCGAAGAAGCGCAGATCGATACGTTGGAGCGGTTTCGGAAGGATCACGATCAGTTCAAGTGGGTCGCGTTTGCCGTCCATCGTGAGGGCGAACTGTTGAAACCTGCGGCACGAAAACGAGCGGTCGAAGTGTTTCGCGAACTCGCTCCACAAAAGCCGCTCAAGGCTCGTGTCATTGCGACTTTTGCTTCGGGCATTCTCAAGGATCTGCATGACGACGATTCCGCGCAATTGATGCTCCTCGCACACGAAAGCAACATTAACTGGCGGCCGTTTGTCCTGGATGCCTTGGCCAACGCGGCATTTCAAAACAATCGGGCCGAGCTGTTCCAATGTTGCCTGGAGGAATTGTGCAACTTGATGGCCGACGAGAACCAAACGCCCAAAACGCGACTCAACGCCGCTCTTTTCGCCGTCCAACGCATTGCGCCCACCAAAGCGCCTCAGCGCGAGGCTCTACAAAAACGCATTGCCGAAATCGTCGCGGCCCGGTCCTTCCCTGAACATCCCGAATTACGTTCCACCGTTCGCCGGTTTGGCGTGGCGGTACCTTCACCCGGATCCAAACGATGAGTTCCTTGCTGCATTGTTGTTCGTTTCATTCGGTCAAAGGCGGCGTCGGCAAATCAACGTTGTCGACGCTCACCGCTATAGCTTTGGCCCACAAGCATCCCGACGCCAACGTGTATTTGATCGACATGGACCTGACGGGCACGAGTTTGGCCGACGTCTTGCCGATCGAAGCTCCACGATGGGACGAAGAAAAAGCCGACGGGCGCTTGGATCTTTTGCAAAATCCTTCGGGGTTTCATCATCGGGCCGAGTCGAAAAAGCGGATGCGATCGCGCAGCGATGTTCTCGCACCGGTGACGGGAGCGATCGGCGTACCGTTTCTCAATGATCATCTGCTCTTCGAACCAGAGAACTGGGATGAAGAGCAAGATGTTTCTCCCCGAGCGATTTCTTGGCGATTTGCGAAGGGTCCCGCGAATTTGCATGTTCTGCCCAGCAGTGCTTTGCCTCGAGATCTCAATCGAGCATTGCCAGTGATTTACGATGAAGAACATGCCGCGTTCTTGGAAGCGCGTCTCGAGACGCTGCTTGCGGCAATGGTGGCGGAGGGAAAAACCACGTATGTCGTCTTCGACACGCCACCGACCATTCCGGGGTTGTCGCGATCTGTGCTGAATATGGCGTTTCGATTGAGCGGAATGCCGAAGAAATCCCTGTCCAAAGATGGATTCGTGCCGGCTGCGCTGGAAGACGTGCCGCTGACGTGGCGAGCGTATCTGGTAGCGACGTTGGATTGCCAGGACATTCGCGCCGCCGAACGATGGTTGCATCATGTTCCGCCGGAGGTCGAAGACGTTGTGCAGCTGGTGCTCAACCGTGTGCGCGTGAGCGCAGAGCAACGCGAATCTGAACTTCGGCGGATCTTGCAGGACGACGAATCGACGATCGAAAGGAATGAGTTTGGCGATCTGGAACCGATGCAAACGGTGAGCGAGTATGTATTTGGCGAACCTGTGTGGATCGACGAAGACGTCGTGAAGCAAGAGGTTTTCCGAAAAGAGGACACGCCGCCACAATTGCTTGCGTTGTTGCGGGATCTACGCATCGAACTCGAGAGCGACACGGAATTGGTTTGACATGACCTCCTCGAACCCTCTTTTGCGGTCACCCGTGCCGCATTACCCGAAGCGCGGATTGATGCGTTTCGTTCGCAAAAGCGAATCGGATGTGTCCTTGGCCCGCGCTCCGGTTGCCGTTCCTCCAGCGCATTTCGTCGTGGGCATGGAGGAGGACAAACGGCCGTTATATCCAGAACGTTTGCCCGAAGGTTTGCCCGAGGGAATCGTCGAAGGCACGGCGATTTCGTGCACGTCGTACGTCGCGCGGGTGGACGAAGTGAGCGCACGTGGCGAGGTGAGCGTCACGCTATGGGAACGGCCCAATGGTCGCGAAGGATTGACGACGTTGGTCTGGGACAAACGGCTTGGGGATGAGCGGCCGGAAGCGGGAGATCTGTTGTGGATTTGGACGTGGGTGGATGTTGTCGAAGGAAAAAGCATTGACAAGATTCACGTGGAGATCGAGCGCGCGGAATTGACGGAGGAAGATCGGCTGGAGCTTGGAGCATTGCTTGAACGATTGCGCGAGGAACACGAATGAAGCCCGCGACGGACGCGCACAAGCTCGACCCGGAATACGTCGACGAGATTCTTCCCGAGCATCTTCCCGACAACCATCTCAGCATCGTGGTATTTGGTCCGGGCGTTGGTGAAGCAATTCTGGTACGTTTGCCGGATGGAACCATTGGCGTTGTCGATGGCTGTCGAGAACCCAAGGCTCGAAAGGGTCAAGGGGATCCTATTCGCGAGTTGCTGGCGAAGTTCGAACGCACCGCCAAATCACCTCTACGACTCGAATTCGTCTGTTTGACGCATCCACATACGGATCATTTTCGCGGCCTTGGGAAACTCATTCAAGCATATCAAGGTCGAATCGATCATTTGTGGACGGTTTCGAAGATGATTCGCAGATACGAAGAATCGCTCGTGGAATGGCTCGAAATCATTCGAGCAGGCTCAGCTCCGGATGATGCGGATCTTGGCGGTTTGACGCTCCTCATCGAACAAATGCATCATCAAAAGAAACACCTTGCAGCATCCAACCCGAATGGATATGCGCAGCTCTCGACGAACAAACCACTCCTGCGAAGAGCTTATGGCGGCTATGATATCGTCATCGAGGCGTGCGGACCGTCGGATAACGATATCGATGAGGCGCATGAGCAGCTCTTCAGTATCCTGGATGCGGCACGTAAGGGCGAAAAAGTATCACGTACCCATGATCCTAATATGACGAGTGGAGCATTGCTCCTCCGTTGGAACGAGGCGGCTGTCTTGCTTGCCGGTGATTTGCTGAATGGCAAAGAGATCTCGTCTGGATGGCACCGCGCCGCCGAGCAAATCAATTGCAAGGTTCAAGTGGTCAACGTCGCTCACCACGCGTCGGAAGAAGCCCACCATGAAGCATTGTGGTCGAAGATGACGCCGGCATTGGCGATCGTGACACCCTTTATGCATGGCAAAGGCTCGTATCCACCACGTCCCCACCGTATCGCCGAACTGGCAAAGTCGTCGACTGTGGCCATTACGTCGCCACCCGATTGGGACGGAGAATCCAATCCTCCCAAGTCACTGCGACCGGGAAAACCAATCCCTCGATTGCCTGTGGCCAGCCCCCACTTGTCCGCTCCCGTCGCCAAGGATAGCTTCGCAGCGCGAAAAAATGCCGTCGCCGTTTCTCTCGATTCAGCCGGCATCATTCAAAAGTTCGTCCTGGCAGGTCAAGCTGACGTCTACGTACCTTGACGCAGATCTGTTCCCGGGCCGGGGAAGAGTTCGGCGAGGAACATCGCGCATCGGTGCGGCATTGGCTCGCGTCGCATCCGCAGCACAAGGCGGGAAAACACGTGTATTCGGCGGAGCAATTCGGGTTGAATCCCGCGCAGTTGGTCGAACGCTTGGGCGAACGCGGTTGACGGTGAGGCGGCGATTCGACGCGGCGGCGGCGCGTCAACTTTTCTATTCCCTCAATGCGCAACAGCTCGTCGACAGATGGCTTGGGTACGACCGGAGCCCCCCGAATCGCTCGGACATTTGCCCACGCCGCAATACCCATACGAGCCTTCCGCCGTCGGGATATTCTCGTATTTCCCCGTGTACCAAGTTCCATTATGGTTCTGGTACGAAGCGACATTACCGACAAACCCCAACGTGTTTGTTTCAAGCAACATCGGCGTACCGCGAGAAACGTTTGTCTTGACTCCGGAGCATATACCGGACATACGATCTTTCCAGGATGTCAGACAAGTCTCGCGACCAACTACACGACGACGAACCTGAATCTGCGGAGGAACCGGTTTTGGAAGCCGAAACGGAGCCGTTTCGTGAAGCGGACGAAGCTTCCGGTATTCCCACACGCAAGAGCGAACCCCCGCCGGTCGAAGTCGACTCGGGCGAGCCTATGCCGGGACAAACGCTTGCCCGGCGATACTTACTGGAAAAGCGATTGGGCATTGGCGGGCTGGTGATCGTGTATCGAGCCCACGATATGCGGCTGG
>CAYSYX010000741.1:0-4217 GCA_964435055.1 uncultured Polyangium sp.
CCGGATGCGTCGACTCGAGATCGGCGTCCACGTAGTAGCCCGATCGATTCGCCTCGAACAAGAGCGAAACCGTGACGTTTTTGTTGTTGAGATGCGCCGCGAGGCACGACGTCATCCATTCCGCACTGACGACGTCGAGCGGTTGCGTTCGCCATAACGGAGCAAGGCCGAAATGCCCTTCATGAGCCTTGCCCGTGACGGGATCGATTGCGTATGCGCCTTGGGGCAATGCGCATTGAGCCAAGTATTTGAGCGCCTTGTACCGGCATGCCTCGGTTGGATCACCCGCCGCCGGTTGGGCCGGCAATACAGGCATCGCCGGGAGCACGCTATTGAAATTCACCAAGGGTCCCGTGGCCAATTGTCGATACGTCTGTTGAACTCCGCCATCCCAGAAGCACGTCGGGGGAAACGGATTGTGGCCGAACGGCGGATCATCAGGGTCCACCGTGAGCGCAAGGGCCGCGACGCCGACGCTCGACTCGTCAGTCGACACCATATCGTCGCTCTCTTCAGCCATACAACCAGCCGCCAAGGGGCACGCCACGGTCGCGATTGCCGCAAAACTCAAAAACACAAATGAAGATCGACCTCTGTTCATGACTGCCTCCATGCTGCTGCGAATCGTTGACATTCTTAATGCAGAGGCTGTGCCAAGCCTTCTCATCTTCGATGCCGTCTGTCTCCACTGTTTGCAATGCCTTGATGCCGACAGCTCGTCACCGAGCGTTGACCTCACGCGTATCGAGTGGACGCAGCGGGCGTAGCAGTTGGACGCGCCCGGCGTCAATGAAGTCCAGCCGCCTCCAGCCGGTCGTTCTCGTGCTCACGCTTCAGCATCGGGTCTTCGTGGAACGCGCTTTCCAGAGCGGTTTGCGCCTGCCGAGCCAAATCGGTGCGCGTATTGCCGGGTTTTGCGGCGAGCGCTTGGGTCAAGTAGAGCAGGCCCTTGGCGAGAAGCGCTTCGGATTCATGAGGGTTCTTCGCCAGCGCTTTCTCCGCCATTTCAAACCCCACGTCGATGTCCTTTTCGTTGTGCTTGCCAATGCGTTGGGCCCACAAGGCGCGCTGGGCGTAAATCCTCGCCGCAACCTTGTGAAATGCATGGCTATTCGCACCTCCGTCGTTTAACGGATTCAGCAGGGCAAACGGAGCGTCCCACGCATCGATTTTGATGTCCTCCGGCCGCTTGATCGCCCGAATCGCGGCCAGCTCGATGTCCGCGCCCAGCTCCCGCATGTCGGGCGTCATCTTGCCCCGAACCTTTGCATTCTCGACGAGCGCGCTGCGTGCGGCTTCTATTTCCGCATGGGAATCGAGGCCTTTGTTGATCGCGTCGCACGCCAGAACAAAATGGCAATAGGTCACTTCGGCGAGCAAACCCGATTCTTTGGGTTGGTCCTTTAGATACGCGTCCACAATCTCGACTACTTTTTGACACGATGGTCGGGGATCGCGACCGAGGACAAACTCGCGTCGAGCCAAAAGGCGGTGCGTGCGCGTTTTCCAAAACGCGCGGCGCCACGAGTTGGTATCGGGCAATTTCTCCAGGGCGCCAAGCGCATCGAGCATCGCCGCAACCGGCGCCGTGTCCGCTCGATTCGCATTGATTTCACGGCGCACGAGCCAATTGAGCGCCTGCAATTTCTCGTAAGCCGGACTCAAAAAACTCGGATCCACGGCGATGGCGCGATCAAATTGCGCAATCGCCGCTTCCACGTCCTTCTTCACGTCTTGGCCCCGCTTGTCGGCCATTTTGGCCGTCGCCATATACGCCATCCCCAGCTCATTGATGGCCCAGGTAAACTTTGGATCAAGCTCGAGGACGCGCTGCCATGCGGCGATCGCCGGTCCCATCGATGCTTCGCGCCCTTGCGAATCCACGAGCACCGCGCGCAAATGGAGCGCCCGCGCGAGCGCATAATGCGCCATCAAGTCATCGCCCGCGATCTTCACGCTTTCTTCCGCCATTCGCACGGCATCGTCGCCGATACGTGTCGCTTCTTCGCTCGTATCGCCTCTCAGGGCATAAACGCGCGCCGACATGACCAAAGCTTGTTGAATTCGCGCCTGAAGATCCCTCGAACTTGCTTCGACCGCTTGTTTGCAGGCGTGATCGGCCGTTTCCAGGTCTTTCGTCAGGGGCAATTGTTTGTCGTTTGCCGCCCAAGCCGCTTTTTCCCACAGCTCACACGCTGCCCGATGCACCTCCGGATCGCTTTGCGCCATTTTTGCGGCCGATGCATACGCCTCCGCTGCGGGCTCGAAATATCCTTTCATTTTTTCATAATCGAATGCCGCGTCATGCCGATATTTGCTGCCCTCCGCATAAAGCGCGTCCGCTTCGAGCTTTTTCGCTTCGTACATCCACGGCGCCTGCGCGAAAGCCGCTTTGGCTTTTTCCCGCGCTTCGTCGTTTTTCCCTTCGTACAGCGCAATCAACCCTTCGACGTACGCGGGCGCTTCCACATCGAGCCCCGTTGCCGCACGCAAATGCGACAAGGCCGGATCGCGCAATTCAATGGCCAGCTCCGCCTCGCGCTTTTTCCGCTCCGCTTCATTCGTGATGCGTTTCGTATCCGCGAGGGCTTTTCGGTACAGCTCACCCAACGCTCGTCCCAGCGCATAATGCAATTCCGGTGATGAATACCACGCCGCGACGGCTTTTTCCAAGTGTTTTCGAGCCGTTTCGGGATTACCCAGCGCCAATTGCCCGCGTCCGAGCGCATATTCGATGGGCCCTTCGCCCGCTCGTCCCGCTTCATTTCGGCGTTGTTCGATCTTTTCCAGTTTTCGCCGGACGACGTCGCGTTCGCGCTCGACATCGTGGATTGGCAATTCATACGCGGCGCGCAAAAACAGCTCCGCTTCTTTCATTCGTTCGCCCAGTTCTTGCGCGATTTTCGCCTGCGCGACCGATTCTCGCTGCGCCTTGATCCATACGCCTCCGAGCGACAATGCCGCCACGAGCGACATACTCCCGAGCGCCGTGGCCACTTTATGCTTGCGGGCTTTTTTCCAAAGAACGTACCCCAACGACGCTCGCCGTCCCAAAATGGGCTCGCCATCGAGAAATCGTTGCAAGTCTTCGGCGAGCGCTCGCGCCGAGTCATATCGACGCCCGGGATCGCGCTCGAGGCATTTCATCACGATCGTCTCGAGGTCTGCGGGAAGGCCTTTTTTTACCGTAGACAAGGCTGGTGGATCTTCGAACGCCACCATCATGAGCAGCTTCCACGCGTGCGGCGCGACAAACGGCGGATGCCCGGCCAAAAGGTGATACAGCGTCGCGCCCAGCGAATACACATCCGAGCGGCGATCCATGGCTCGAACATCGCCTTTGGCTTGTTCCGGCGACATGTACGCGGGAGTGCCCAAAACCGCGCCCGTGATGGTTTGTCCTTTATCGGCGACCTCTTTGGCCAAACCGAAATCCATGACGTAGGGCTTGAACGTGCCATCGCCGCCAATTTCCACCATGATGTTGCCCGGTTTGAGATCGCGATGAATCAATCCAAGGCGATGGGCTTCATGCACGGCGATCGAGACTTCGCGCATGATTTTCACGCATTGTTCCAGCGTCATCCTTTCGGCCATTTTCGAAAGCGATTCGCCTTCGATGTATTGCATGGCGATAAAAGGTTCGCCGTCGGCTTCACCGGCATCGTAGACGCGACAAACGTGTTCGTTCTGAATTTTGGCTTGGGAACGAGCCTCCAGCAAAAACCGCTGCAATAAATCCGGATCATTGCTTTTTAACAACTTAATGGCGACCGATCGCCCAAGACGCGGATCTCGGCCGCGATACACGGTGCCCATCCCGCCTTCGCCGAGGAAACGAAGATCTTCATAACGATCGGCAAGGGACGGAGGCACCGTCCGACGTTCGGACAGAGGCTCGGGCCGAGTATTCGGTTGTGGTGTACGTGCTGGATCCGCGGCGTTTACCGTCGTGGCTTCCACGTCGATGGTCGTATTTCCTGAAGAATGACCGGTCATCCTTGCCTCCTCTGGCAATTGCAAGGCGCGGGTTATTTAGCAAGGTACATGCCAGGGCGCCTGGAACGCCATGGTTGTTTGGGTCAATGGAAGTCGGAAATGGCTTCGATGGTGGGTGTCGTGAAGTCCGCGAAACCCCCAATGACCACTTGAAAGTGGCTTGCGTTGTTTGGGTTCAGCTGACCATGGCGGGTCGCGCCGATGTCACTCATCCAAAG
>CAYSYX010000742.1:0-3974 GCA_964435055.1 uncultured Polyangium sp.
GACCTTCATCGAGCATACGGTGCTCGTGCAGTCGTTGTTGACGTTGCACGCTTTGCCGTTGGCACATCCCGAGCACGAACCGCCGCAATCGACGTCGGTTTCCGTGCCGTTTTTCACGGTGTCCGTGCACGTCGGAGCCGCGCATGCTTGCGCCGTACACACGCCGCTCATGCATTGCGACCCGGTCAAACACTCCACGCATGCACCGGCGCCGTTGCAAACCTGCCCTGTGCCGCCATTGGTGCACATCGCGCCCGAGGGCGTGTTGGTGTGCGTCGGAGTGGAACCGTTGCAGCTGTCATTCGTGCAAGGATTGTTGTCGTTGTTGATGTCCGTCGGGGCCGCGACCGTCTTGGTCCCGCCGATGCCGTCGCATTGTTGTTCCTGGCAATCGCCTGCCGTTTGGTTTGGCGTGGCCGTACCGACCGGAATGAAGTTTGTCTGGCACGTACCCGCGTTGCACACCGGGGTCGAACACGTCGTCGGCATTCCGCACTGCGTATCGTCCGTGCATCCCACGCATTGGCCTGCGGCATCGCAGTACAACATGCCTCCGGCGCCGCACGCCGTGTTCAGCGTCACGGGGGGATTCGACGGCACGCCGGCCGTACACACATCGCTCGTGCATTCATTGCCATCGACCGGCACGTCCGCATCGTCGGCTTGCATTTTGGTGGCGCCCGCGCCGTCGCACACGACCGCTTGGCAATCGCCTACCGTTTGCTGGGTCGGCGCATCGGTATCGTCGGGTTGATCCTTCGTCGCGCCGGCGCCATCACACACGACCTTTTTGCAATCACCCGCGGTTTGTCCTATCACGGCCGTGCCATCCGCAACGGGATCCGGCACGCACTTTCCGTCGGTGGTACAGGCTTTCACGAGGCACTCGTTGCCCGGATCCATGCAGTCGTCCGCAACCTTGCATTCCACCATCGAGCCGCTCGAGCTCGACGACGAAGACGACGATGTCGAGGAGGACGAAGACGACGAGGAGGACGAAGACGACGAACCTTCGCCTGTATCGATCTGGGTTCGATCGATCCCTGCGATCAATTCACATCCTGTCGTCGACATGAACGTCAGCATCGCGATGCCCAACCACGATGCGTTTTTACTGCCCATTGATCGCATTCTCATGATTCTCCGTTTCGCCTGTTGGTCGTAAGGATCGGACCAGCCTTTTCTCCGAATCGCGTCGGAAAAGCAAGATCGAATCCGTACCGAGGGGTCGTTTGTCGTCGAGTTCCACGAACGGACGCGCGTGGATTCGCCAACGTGCGGTGGTCACGGCACGATGGAACGCGGTAACGGAATAACGTTGCTTTGACTTGGCTTGGAGGAATTCATGTCGTTGTATTGCAGAAGTTTGCTGCGCTTGTGGCCTTTGACGCTCACCGCCTGTACGGGCTTGTCGCTGGGTCAGAATCTTCCGGGAACCGATGTGTAGCTTGGTGATGGTTCCATAGCCGTCGATGATCGGACCGAGACCTCGTTTGTCTTGGCCGGCGAGACACCGGCGGGTTCGTCGGATCCTGCGGCGTCCGCGCTGACACACACGTTATTTGCCGTGGATCCGGACTCGGGACTCGTTCGTGAAACGGCGGATTTGACCGGACGAACCGATCCCGGCTTGCTCTTCCCCGCTTCCGGGCTTTGGGATCCGGTGACGACGTAAGTAATCCGGACCGTCGAGTTGCCCGTCACGAAGAATTGACGCGTCGCTTTCCCTGTTTCGGCGCGGAATTGCCGCGGGCCAAATAAATCGCCGGCGGCTGCTTTACGGATTGGGCCGTAGCGTTGTCGAAGCTTTTGGGGGTTCTTTGTACCCACGAGGAGTCTAGTAATGACGATGAATACACGCCAGCTTGCGCTTGGGGCCATCTTTCCAGTGATTTTCGCCATTGGATGCGGCGGAGGAGGTTCGACGACGGTCGATAAAATCAACGATGCCGCGCCGGAAGAAATTCCCGGCGGGGGTATTGGATCGGGCGCAGTGGACGGCAAAATCAATGTGTACGCCATTGATGCGATCACCGAAGCGCCGATTGCGGGAGCTTCGGTCCGTCTGGGTGAAGCCGACGCGGCGAAGCCATTGGAAGGCACGACGGATGCCACGGGACTCGTGACGTTCAAGGACGCGTCGCTTCAAGGCGGACAAACCATTACGATCACGGCGGCCGATCACGTGGCGACGACGTGGTTGGGCGTCAATGGCGCCAACGTGACGATTCCGATGGGGCCGGTCAAGCCGCCGACTGTGGAAACAGCGAATATCGAAGGGTCGTTTACCGGTTGGGATGCGCTGCCCGCGACGATGAACCATGTTTGGCTCGGGCTCGTGCTGTATTCGTGGAATGGCGATTTGGGCGATGGATCCAACGATATTCAGCAACCGATGGGCATGGGATTGCCGCCGAATTCGTGCCTCAAACTGCCTCCGCCGGCGCCTTCGCAACCTTGCAATTGGAAGCTCGTCACGCGCACCGGAAAACAGATTCTCTTTGGCATCGTCGTGGATGTCGACACGAAAGGCACATTTGCGGATCAAACGGACGACACGCAAACGTTTTACGGGTACGCGTTCAAGACCGGCGTCGATGTGCAAGCCGGCGACAAGTTGACGGGACAAATGCTCGACATGTTGCCGCCCGAGGGGCTGATCGATTTGAAGCTGCCGGCTCCGGCGGCGCCTGCGGGTATGGATGAATCGATCGCGATTCCGCTCCTCGATATGGGCGATGAGGGGCAAATTCCTTTCTACTTGGGGGATTTGTTCACGCTGACGAAAATCCCTGCGATCTCGGGGATTTTTGCCGGAGGACATTACGACGTCATTGCGCGTGCGGACGCCAAAGGCAAACCGTTTCCCTCCACCACCCTTTGGGCGCGATCCACGGACATGACGAAAGACGTTGTTCTTCCGGCGTATCAAGCCACGCCGACGGATATCGCGGCCAATGGCGGCGTTTATAGTTTCAAACCCGTTTCGGGCGCGACGATTCACAGCGTGAAGTTCCAAGTTCCCATGGGCGATCGCGTGTGGAATGTGGGAATTTACGACGAACGCACCGAGTTTTCCTTGCCAACCTTGACGCCCGATCCGTTGCCCGTCGGGAAGATCAATTTGAGCGTCGAAGCGCTGCTCGTGCCGGGCGTCGACGTGCAAAACTTCGACACGAAGACGGCCAAGGACAAGGTGACGGCCGTGAGCGAAAACGGCGTCGAGATCACCCACTGAGTTCATCGCGCGCCCGATATTCCGCTCGGGAATCGTTCGGGCGCGCATGTTTTCCCGACTCACCCAAAATCAGCGCTCATTTCCGATAAGATTTCGATTGAGGTCCAACGATCTCGCTGATAACGTCGCCACGATCCGGAGGATACGATGCAATCGTTACGCCTGTTCTTCATAACGCTTTTTCTTTTGACGCCCGCGTCGCGTGTTTTCGCGCAAGATGCGGACAAATCGCTTCCTCCGCCGCCTTTGAATACGCCTGCGCCCGCGGATACGACGGAGCAGCCGGCGAAGCCCTCGCCATGGGCAAAAACGCCGCGTCCGTGGCTTTATTCCGCGGATCCGACCGCGCCTGCGCCGGGGCACGTGCTGGCAGGCTTGTCCGTTGGGTATGCACAGACAAACCGCGGGACAGCGCGACCTTTCGCCGCCGATGTGGCGCACGCCGGAGCCGTTTTCAGTGCCAATGGCGAAGTCGGTGTTTTGCGGCAGTTGTCGGTTCAGGTCGAAGGACTTTTGGCGGGCCAAGCCGGGACGAGCTCGCCTGTGGGAGCCGGCGCGATGCTGGGCGTGAACATTTTGCCGCTTGGCGGTCGCGGGCCGGTCGATATTGCCATTTCCGGCGGATACTTGCGGGAGCTCGGCGGAGCGAATGGCGTATGGTTTCGCGGGAGCGCGGCCGTGAATGCGGGGCGTTTTCGTTTTTCCGCCAATGCGCTCGGCGAACACATTTTCGATG
>CAYSYX010000742.1:3984-4217 GCA_964435055.1 uncultured Polyangium sp.
ATCTTGCTGACGGCGGCGGCTAGCGTGAAAACGACGGATTGGTTGCGATTCAGCGGCGAATACGTGGTGCAAGACTTGGAAGGCGCGTGGGATCCGGCGGAAGCCGATGGAGGCATTCGGCATTTCGTCAGTGCCAACGCGGCGGTTTTACTGGCCAACCGCGTGCAGATTTCGCTTGGACCGGCGCTCGGTTTGTCACCGAATTCGCCGCGCTTCTTGGGGCGACTCACGGC
>CAYSYX010000743.1:0-4192 GCA_964435055.1 uncultured Polyangium sp.
GCCTATGACCAGGCGCTCTTCGCTCCAATCGAATTGAAAGGCTTCACCCAATTCGAAGCGCAGAGGAACGTAGGCTTTGACCAAGGCCTGGCCGCCATTCAGACGCCAGCGACGGATAAACTCGGTCACCCGGCTGTAGTCGCCATCAAATCCTGCTGCCTGGATTTCATGGAATAACTTGAGTGCTGTTCGGCGGTCGCGTTTCGGACGCCGGGCATCGACTTCCAGCGCCTTGGTCAGCCGTTCGGCAAACGGCGCTATCTTGGTGTCTTCAGCGGGGCGTCGCCGATACTGTGGTTCGGCTCCCTCTGCTGCATTCAGCCAGCGTCGCACTGTCTTGCGGGTCAGGCCCGTACGTCTTTCTATCTCCGACAGCGATAGGCCGTCGCGGTAAAACATGCGTCGAATTATTCCCAGATCTTTCATGGTGATCATCTCCTTTGCCCTGCTCAACAATCGAGCAGGAAGGTTAGTCACCCTGGGTAATTTTCAACGCGCACTACTCAAACCATTTGGGTCCTATTCAATACGCGCCAACATGCCAGTGACGAGATCGTATTGGTCATTGAGGTCAAATCAACGTTTCTTAGGCGCTCGCAGCATGATGCATGGCTTCACGGGAAAACAACGCTAAGAAGAGCCGGACGGCAATTGCGACGCAAAGTTGGCGCAATCCGCCAGGCGCTCAACGCTGATGCAGAATTAGTGAAAGCGCTTGGCCTTGGATCCCCAAACGCTTCCGTAAAAATTCACGGATGGATTGCCGACACTTCAATAGAGCATGACCACCAACGCTTTGACGGGTTTCTAAAAGTGTCAGTGGAAGAACTTATTATTGCTTTGCGGGACGATCGACAACTATTGACAGATCCGGCTGGAATCTTGAAGGGAACCCGGCCAACCCATCAATCCGCTGCTCCTGATGCCGACCGGAAGCGCTGGTCGTTGTATCCAAATGGATTTGGTTCTTCTGAATTGATCGATGTAATTGAGAGTGAGGCAGTCTGGGAGGGCTGCATCCTAGCTAATTTGTAAAGCGCATATCCGTGTTGATAAATTTCCGATGGCCCACGCTAAGGAGTTCGTCTCCATATTCCGCAGACCGGATAATGACCACCGATGGTTGCGGGTAAAAAAATTCTATGGCGGGCGTTTTTTCCCTGCTGTAGTCTAGCGATAAAATCTAAAAACCCGTCTGTAAGGCTACTTCGTGCTGTGAAGGTTTGATGGCATAGAGGTTGCGATATGAGGCTGTATCAATTGCAACCTCTAGGATCTTTATGGCACAACTGCACTACCAAAATTTGGATATTCGGCGGCCGGATATCCTGATGAAGCGCGCATTTTACGGACTGAAGCCCTTCTATGACTTTTTGAGTCGGACCAAGAAGTACATGGAGAGCGATGATGCTGTAAAGCGGCTGGCGTGGTCTAAAAGCCAGGCCCAGGAAGGCGATGAGGCGTCATCCATTGATGGGGTTTGGGTTCAGCTCGAAGAGCCTCGTGATCGTCCGAATGAGCCTGATTCGACCTTCATGGATTTTCTCGATGAGAATGTTCGAGAAGTCTATGAGTTACCCGACCCTAATCCTGCAGAGGACGCCAGAGGAGCGCGCCGACAAATGTTTTCGGAGGGGCGAAAGATCCTAATTCGTGATCGTGATCCCCTGACCTATCGCCTGCTGCTTGAGCGAGCGCCTAAAGGGTCTCAACTTTTGTTGAGACCAAACACGATTACGCTGCATCGCCAGATGCAAGCTTTGCAGGCTCTGCAAAACGAACCAGCTCCGTTTCACAAGCCGCTGCTTCGTATATTTGAGACGAGTGATCATGCGCAATGGCCCGCATTTGACGCTAAGGAAATCGACGATTGGTTGGTGCTGACCGATGCCGAACGCCCAGGAACAGAGGAGCAGCGACGCTTCGTGAAACGGGCCATGGCTACGCCTGACTTCATGGTTCTGGAAGGCCCTCCGGGTTCAGGAAAAACCACGGCCATCTGTGAGTTGATCTTGCAGTTGGCACGTGAAGGCAAACGTGTTCTGTTGTGTGCTTCTACTCACGTGGCTGTCGATAACGTGCTCGAGCGTCTGATGGATGAACGTAATTCCGGTCGTGATTTGATGATCCCGGTCAGGATTGGAGACCGTAGCAATGTGTCTGAGAAGGCAAGGTCGTGGCAGTTTGAGCGTTTTGTAAAAACGGAGCGAGAACGGATCCTGGCGCAACTAAGAAAGCAGAAGGCTCTAAGCGAATCCCAAAAAATGCTATTGGAAGCGGTACGGCACGAGGCTTCCTCAATAGAAAGAATGGTCCTTGACGCTGCCAATCTTGTTTGTGGAACGACCATCGGAATTCTTCAGCATCCAGACATTAAAAGCGGGAATGGAAGCTCGGCATCTGTTTTCGATGTGCTGATCGTGGATGAGGCGTCGAAAACCACGTTTCAGGAATTTCTGGTGCCTGCGTTGTACGCCAAACGATGGGTGATCGTAGGTGACCCAAAGCAGTTGTCACCTTATGTTGATGATGTAGGTATGGCCGTAAACATCGAGGCGTGTCTGCCTGACGAAGACCTGAGAAATGCCTGCATTGATGTCTTCAAGGCGGGACGAAGTGAGGGACCGAAGAAGCGGCGAGTGGCGGTCGTTTCGATCGATTCTGACAAGGCCAAATTGGCCTATTTGAATCAGTCTGCTGAACGCACGGCTCAGGTCGTTGATGCTTCAGATTCGTTTGGGTTGTTTTCGGCTGATGTGGTGATTGGCACAACCGAGGAGATCGAACGTTTCGAAGACGATCTTCCGCTCGATGTAGCCACCATCCGCGCTCCTAGTGATGCGTTGGATACCGTGAGACGACGGGCTAATGCTTGGCTGAAGCTCAATGGGCGGGGGCGCGAGGAAACCCCCGAATGGTCTGACGAAGTGGCTTGGCGCCTGTCTCGATCCTACGAACAACGGTTTTCTACGGAAGAGGGGGCTGAGGTTGCTGGGCTGCGTCGATTGTCGACAGGCCAGAAGTTGCGCGATCAACTTGAACAGTTACTTCCTGTGGCTACACAAACTATTCGGCCAGAAAATGTATGGGACAACATCAATCAGGTCCGACGTGTTGCCCTGCCATCAATTCTGGAGTCCCTTCGCTATGGGTTCGAGCGTGGCAAGGATGAAAAGGCAGCCTCTGCTTTGACGGATGGTTTGCCTGAGGATGTGATTGAAGATCGCCATGTGCTTTTGAGTACGCAGCACCGAATGCATCCGGAGATCGCAGCCTTCTCTCATGAGCACGTTTATCACAAAGAGGCTTTGTTTACTCCTCCTGAAATGGTTCAGAAACGCAATTGGAGCTATGGCTACGGTCCACGCTCAGTTTGGCGTGATGTGAGAGGTGGATTTAACGGGCGAATGAACTCCAACCCAAAGGAAGTGCATGAAGTCCTGTCGGCAATCAAGGATTTTGACGATTGGGCCTCGCAGCACCCACAGGAAGATGGAGAGCCCTGGACGGTCGCCATTCTGACTTTCTATCGGGGGCAGGAACGTGAAGTGCGTAAAGGACTACGAAAGTGGTCCGGGCAAGGGGGTGCGATCCGTCACTTCTCACGCTCAAACTCCTCAGCGACAAAGCGGCGCTATCTGGAAATCGAGCTTTGTACTGTCGATAGGTTCCAAGGCCACGAGGCCGATTTCGTCATTATTTCCATCGCGAGCGCCAGGCCGACCAGTTTTCTGGAGAGTCCGAACCGCCTGAATGTGGCACTTACGCGCGCCCGCTATCAACGAATCATCGTGGGGGATAGGCATGCCATGCGACGAGCGTATCCAAGCTTGTTGGGTGTGTTGGCTTCAGAGAAAAGCTGGGAATCCAAGATCGTAGAGGGGGGGCATCATGAAGATTGATAATTTTGGGGATCTTGGTGGCCTGGTACAGGCAAAGGAAGCAGCCAAGAAGCCCCTCCAAACTCCCGCAAAGAAAGCGCCAAATCAGGCTGCTCGCTCAACCTGGCAACAGATATTTCTTCGTAGAACTATCGAGGTGAAGTGCTGGCGGATCATAGGGCAGGTCAAGAAGGCCCAAAAACGGCCTGAACTACTGACGGTACTTCAGCGCGCAAATGAGTTGAGGAACGGAACGGATGCTACCGACGCTGCGGCACATCTTTTGTTTGAGAGCGTGAGTCGTCGTGCTG
>CAYSYX010000744.1:0-4186 GCA_964435055.1 uncultured Polyangium sp.
GTGGTGGCTCGAGGTGGGAGGAAACCATCGCATCGAGGGCAGCCGGCAAGCGGAGCAACGGTGTTCATGTTCGCGCGAGCTTACTCGATTCGATTCGCGATGTGAACATTTTTCGAGCTGCTCGATGAGCATTCGGGCTTTGTTGGATTGCGCTCGCGGTCAAACCTTCGAAAACTGCATGCCGCAGTGTTGGCGTTTTCGTGATATCGTGGTAGGTATCTCAGCGATATTCATGGCGCCGGCATCTCCAATCTCACCTGAAAAACGACAACGTTTCGTCGACCTTTCTTTGAAGGTCCGGGAAGGAATTCTTCGCGTCGTCCACGAATCCGGCAGCGGGCACGTCGGCGGAGCGCTCAGTCAAACCGACATTCTCTCCGTTTTGTACACCAGCTACCTGCGTTTCGACCCCAAACGTCCCGATTGGCCGGAGCGGGATAGGTTTGTCTTGTCAAAAGGGCATGGCGGGATTGGGTTTGTCGTGCTTCTTGCGGAGTGCGGATTGATTCGTCATGAAGAATTGTCGACGTTCGGACGAACCGGGAGTGCGCTCGGCATGCACCTCGATCATCGTCGTGTTCCGGGCGTCGAGGTATCCACCGGGTCGCTCGGACACGGTCTCGGCGTGGCCGTTGGAATGGCGCTCGGAGCCAAAATGAAAGGCCTTCCTTCGCGCGTGTTTTGCCTATTGAGCGACGGAGAATGTTATGAAGGAAGCACGTGGGAAGCGGCGATGGCTGCTCGGGCGCTCGAATTGAAGAATCTGTGCGCCATCATCGATCGCAATCGCTTGACCATGGATGGTTTTACCGAGGAAGAAGCGCCCCTCGAACCTTTGGTCGATAAATGGAAAGCGTTTGGTTTTCGAGTCATGCCTTGTGACGGCCATGATCCGGAACAACTTTGCCGGGCCTTCGATGCAGCGCTCGAGCCTGCCGCGAATGGTCCGTCCGTCATCATTGCTTCGACCGTCAAAGGTAAAGGTGTCGATTTCATGGAAGATCGACCGCAATGGCATTACGGATCTTTGGATACGGAAATGTATGCGCGTGCGCTTGCGTCCGTGAGAAAGGCGCGTTAGGCACATGCCCAAAGTTCGAGGTTTTACCTGGACAGTCGCCGATCACGATTTGCTTTCCAAGATTGATACGTGGGGAGATGTGTTGGTCGAATTGGGGCACGAGGATCCGCGCATCGTCACGGTCACGGCGGATTTGGCGACGACGACGAAATTCGCGCGATTCAAAAAAGAATTCCCCGATCGTTCCATCAATGTGGGAATTGCCGAGCAAAATCTCATGGCCGTAGCTTCGGGACTCGCCGCCATGGGGTTTGTCCCCGTGGTTTGCTCTTATGCGGCGTTTGCGATTTTGCGTGCGGCGGAATTCGTTCGCACGGATATCGCTTATGCCGGACGAAATGTGAAAATCATCGGCACGTTGGCCGGCGTTGCTTTTGGACAAGGCGGCCCCACGCATCATAGCATCGACGATCTCGCGCTCATGCGGGCCATGCCGAATATGACGATTCTGGTGCCGAGTGACGGTGCGGAGATGGCCGAGGCATTACGAGCGGCCATTCTCCATGACGGGCCGGTTTACATTCGGTATGGCCGGGGAACCGAACCTCCTTCACGCCCGGGCGAACCATTTACGATTGGAAAAATTTCCATTCTCCGCGAAGGCTCGGATGCCACCGTATTCGCGTGTGGATCGGTCGTTCACGAAGCCGTCGGCGCTGCGGAACGAGCCGCATCGCAAGGGCTCTTGCAAGCGCGCGTCATTGCCGTTCCCACGTTGAAACCGCTCGACGAACCGGCGATCCTTGCCGCGATTCGCGAAACACGGCGCATCATCACGGTCGAGGACCATAACGTCATTGGTGGACTCGGCAGCGCCATCGAAGGCGTCATTGCGCGATCCGGATTGGGATGTGCAGTGAAAAAACTCGGGCACCAGGACCGATTTCTTTGCACGGGCGTACCCGAGGACCTCATGCATCTCGGGGGATTCGACGAAGACGCGATTTACGCGGCTCTGTGCGAAATTCGCAAAATAATACCTCCCGTCGACGACGATTGGGGTGATGACGCATGAATGCTCCGACAAACCTCGTGCTCGACGCGAGCGTGCCCTTACGCGAGCAGCTGCGCGCCGACGTTTTTCTGGTTGCCGTATTGCCGTTGCTCGAGGTTGTCGTGGCGGAACGACCGCACGTTCGGAAGCTCGTGCAGGGTTTGTCCGGAAAGGTGCAATTCGAAGCTCGAGACGCCGATCTGGCGGCGCGGCTGCAATTCGATGGCGAATCACTGCGAGTAACGTTCGGCCCGCCCGAACCTTCCACGCTACGTTTCGTGTTCGGCAGTTTGGCCAAAATGAACGATTTCTTCGCCGGCAAACCCAGTTTTCCGCGCATATCGCCGTGGCTCGGCATTTTTCATCCGCTCATGACGTGGCGAACGTTGCGGCTTCTCATGGTCTTGCGCATTCTCGAACCACCTCGTTCGGAGGCGGCGCTGCCTGTGCCCGATGAACGAGCATTGCGGGTGCGTTTGTTGTTGTATCTCGTGACGAAGGCGCTCGAACGATTGCATCGACAAGGCCACAAATCCATGCGCGAGCTGGCCGCGGACAGTCCGGATCGCGTGTATCAATGGACTGTGGTGGGTACGGACATTGCGGCGTGGTTGCGAATGCACAAGGGGCGCGTGAAGAGCGGACGCGGCACCAATGCGGCGCGCAGGCCGTTTGTGCATTTCGTATTTCCCGACGTGGACGCGGCATTTGCTGTTTTGACGGCGACGGGCAGTCAAATGCACGGGTTTCGCGGAGGAAGTGTCGTCACGTACGGAAGCCCCGAATATACGCGCAAAATGGCGCTGCTCATGCAAGACGTCGACAATCTCCTCATGGAAGGATGACCTCATGGCGCAGATGGAGACGACGGCTTATTACGCATTCGGGGTTCCGCTTTATGCGGCGATCGTTGCGGGCGAATATTTCATTGCCAAGCGGCGTCGAGCCCCGACGCTGTCTTTTGCGCCGAGTTACGGCAATCTCACGGCGGGGTTGGGATCGATCGCCGTCGGATTGTTCCTGGGTCCGGTGCTCATTTGGCTCTACGAGTTTGGCTGGGCGCATTTGCGAATCGTGCATTGGCCCGCAGATTCATGGATGCCGTTTGTCCTCGCCATCGTTCTCGCGGATTTTGCGCATTATGCGCATCATCGATTGGATCATCGCGTGGCGGCGTGTTGGGCTGTACACGGCGTGCATCATCAGCCCGAGGAAATGAATTTTACCGTCGCCATGCGCCACGCCTGGTTTTCCGATCTTTATTCTTGGCCATTTTATATTCCGCTGCCTTTGTTCGGAGTTCATGTTTCCCACTTTTTCGTAGCTACCACGCTCCTTTCGATGCACGCGCTCGCCACGCATACGGAGCAGCTGCGTTTTCCGAGTCTTGGCATTTTCGTGACGCCTCGTTCGCACACGCTGCACCATGCGACGAATCCGCGTTATTTGGACAAGAACTTCGGGGCCATGTTGTGCATTTGGGACAAACTGTTCGGGACCCACGTCGAATTCGAACCGACGGATCCTCCGCATTACGGAACGCTTCGCGGGTATGGGACGCACGATGGCGCGCTCTCGCAATGGGTTTTGTGGCGCGATTTGTTCAGTGTCGCACGACAAACTCCTACGTTACGCGACAAACTTCGGGTGTTTTTGAATCGTCCCGGGTGGACGCCGCCGCATGTCGTCGTCCCGCCGCTCGAAGCGCCTCCCGATAGCGACCATATTTCGCGGCGAACGAAGCTGTACGTTGCCGTTCAGCTCGCGCTGTTGACGGCGTTTTCCTTGTGGGTGTTTTTGCTTCGCGAACAGCATTCGTGGATGCTGCTTCTCGTCGCGATGTCGGGCATTCTTTGGGGGATTGCGTCGTTGGGTGGGCTTCTGGACGGGCGCAAGCACGCGTGGTCGGTGGAAATTGCGCGTAATGCCGTCGCGCTGGGGTTGTTCATTTATTCACGGAACGCGTAATCGAATTCGTAACTGTGCGCCCCATGGACGATGATGATGTTCATCGTGCCGGAAAGGCCCGCGAGCTCGTCGGTGCCGGTGTCGGGTACCACGTGGATGCTCAGGCCCCGTTCACCGCGGTTCATCGTGCCATTGTGTTGCAA
>CAYSYX010000745.1:0-1120 GCA_964435055.1 uncultured Polyangium sp.
GTTTTAGCCACCAGGGTAGGAGAGTGCCAAAAGTCTTGGTACTCGACGCCCCCGGTGGCCAATCGGAGCGCACGGGGTTCGCGCTCCTTACATCGAAGACGACGACGAGGAAGCCATCATGAAGATCAGGCCGCTACACGACCGCATCGTGGTCAAGCGTCTCGAAGGTGAAAACCGAACCAAGGGCGGGATCATCATTCCCGACTCAGCAAAAGAAAAGCCCATCGAAGGGCGTGTGGTCGCCGTGGGCAACGGCAAGCTTCTCAAGGACGGCAAGCTCCGTCCGCTCGACGTTGCAGTCGGCGATGTCGTCTTGTTCGGAAAATACGCGGGCAACGAAGTGAAAATCGACGGCGAAGGCTTTGTTCTTCTGCGCGAAGACGATCTGCTCGCTGTGACCGAAGCTGCCCAATCCGCAAGCTGAATCAACTTCGACGAACCCTCGAGCCTGGCTGAACACCTTCGGGTCGCAGTTCAGGATCGATGGTTCGTCCGGTGAATCGTTTGTCGAGTAGATCCTGACGAGATGCTCCATGGGGTCCGACGGACCGTTTGTCGAGCGTTTCGTAGGACAAACATTACGGTATCGAAAGATTTCACGTGCGGCGTTCGTCGCCGCCAGAGGTGAGAAGACCATGTCCGCAAAGCAAATTGTTTACAGCCGAAGCGCTCGCGCCGCCGTTCTTCGCGGCGTCAACGCGCTCGCCGACGCTGTCAAAGTCACGCTCGGTCCGAAGGGCCGCAACGTCGTCATCGAGAAGAGCTGGGGATCGCCCGTCGTCACGAAAGACGGCGTGACCGTGGCGAAAGAAATCGAGCTTCACTCGAAGCTGGAAAACATGGGCGCGCAGATGGCTCGCGAAGTTGCTTCGAAGACGAGCGACAAAGCGGGTGACGGCACCACGACGGCGACGGTTTTGGCCCAATCGATCTACGGCGAAGGTCTGCGGTTGGTCGAAGCGGGACACAACCCGATGGACATCAAGCGCGGCATCGACGCGGCGGTCGAGACGCTGCTCGCCGACATTCGCAAGCAAGCCGTTCCCACCAAGGACAAGGCGCAAATCGCGCAGGTCGCGACGATCAGTGCCAACGGTGATTCGAGCATCGGCAACATCCT
>CAYSYX010000745.1:1130-4169 GCA_964435055.1 uncultured Polyangium sp.
GGAGAAGGTCGGCAAGGAAGGCGTCATCACGGTCGAAGAGAACAAGCGCATGACGACGGAGCTCGAAGCCGTCGAAGGTATGCAGTTCGATCGCGGTTACCTCTCGCCGTACTTCGTGACGGACCCCGAGAAGATGAAGACGGTCCTCAACGATCCGCTCATCCTCGTGAACGAGAAGAAGATCTCGGCGATGGCCGATCTGCTTCCGCTGCTCGAGCAGGTCGTGAAGCAAGGTCGCGAGATCCTCCTGATTGCGGAAGACATCGAAGGCGAAGCTTTGGCGACGCTCGTGGTCAACCGCTTGCGTGGAGCGCTCAAGGTTGCGGCGGTCAAGGCGCCGGGCTTTGGTGATCGTCGCAAGGAGATGCTCAAGGACATCGCGATCCTGACGGGCGCGACGCCGTTCATGGAGGACCTTGGTCAGAAGATCGACAGCGCGACGATTCGGGATTTGGGTACGGCGCGTCGGGTCGAGATCGACAAGGACAACTGCGTCATCGTCGACGGCGCGGGCGACAAGACGGCGATCAAGGGACGCGTGGAAGCGATCCGCAAGCAAATCGCGGATACGTCGAGCGACTACGACCGGGAAAAACTCCAGGAGCGTCTTGCCAAACTCGCCGGCGGCGTGGCCGTCGTGCGCGTGGGTGCGGCGACCGAAGTGGAGATGAAAGAGAAGAAGGCGCGTGTCGAAGACGCTCTTCATGCAACGCGAGCGGCGGTTGAAGAAGGCATCGTCGTTGGTGGCGGCGTGGCTTTGCTCCGCGCATCGAAGGCCCTCGACAACCTCAAGTTCGGCGACGAACGCGACGTGGGTGTGCGTATCGTGCGCAAGGCGTGTGAAGCGCCGCTGCGCAACATCGCGATCAACGCGGGCGTCGACGGTACGGTCGTTGTCGAGAAGGTTCGTTCGGGCGAAGGAACCTTTGGTTACAACGCGGCGACGGACACGTACGAAGACCTGTTTGCCGCGGGCGTGATCGACCCGGCCAAGGTCGTGCATCATGCGTTGACCAACGCGGCAAGCGTTGCGTCGTTGATGCTCACGACGGAAGCGATGATCGCCGAGAAGCCCAAGAAGGAAGAAGCTGCGCCGAAGGGCGGCGGCGGCATGGGTGGCATGGGCGGCATGGGCGGCATGGGCGGCATGGGTGGCATGGGCGGAATGGGTGACTTCGACATGGGCTGATCCGGCCCACGTCAATTTCGCAGCCGAACAAGCCGAGCTTCGAGTTGCCTTTGGCGCTCGGGGCTTGGGACCCATCAAAGAGCAGTCATCGAAAGCCCTCCGACATCTCGAGTGTCGGAGGGTTTTTTATTGTCCGATCCCGAAGCAGGAATGCGTTCGCTTTTTGGCCACGCGGCGCGCATGGAAGTAGACTCGTCTTCATGTCGGATCCCCTCTTTGCCCGGTTTGGTCGCGAATTTTCGGCCGGGGACGTCTTGTTTCGCGAGGGAGATCCTGGCGATCACATGTACGTCATTCAAAGCGGCGCCGTGCGCATCACGAAAAACGTTGCCGGTGCCGATCGTGTCATCGCCATCCTCGGTCCCGGTGAGTTCCTGGGCGAACTCGCGATTTTGAATGACAAACCTCGGGTCGCAACGGCGACGGTCATCGATGATGCGCGATGTTTGGTGATCGAAGCCAAAACGCTCGAAACGATGGTCACGCGCAGCGGTGAGATCGCGATGCGTCTCATCAAGAAGCTCGCCAAGCGGATCGACTCGGCCGATTCGTTGATCGAGTTGCTCATGCATCGCGATCCGAAGGCGCGGATCATGTTGGCTTTGGCGCGACATGCCGATGCTTTTGGAGAGCAAACGGACGGTGGGATTCGAATTCGTACGACTTCGGAAGAACTTGCTCGCGATGTCGGGGTTGATTCAGCGGTGGCTGCGGAGGTGATGGCGCGGCTGCGCAGGTTGCGCTTGGCCACGGAGAGCCATGATGGCATCGTGGTCGCTGACGTGGGTCGACTTCAGGATTTTGTCGAGTTTCTCGAGATGCCGCAAAAAGTCGGCGGGGAAGGCTGACGACGTGGACTTACGCGTCATTGGTTGTCACGGCGGTGAAACACCTCGGCATCGAACGAGCTCGTTCATCCTTGACGAACGGCTGGCGATCGACGCCGGGGCACTCACGAGTGGTTTGGAAATTCCCGAGCAGCTGAAGCTCGAGGCGTGCCTCGTGAGTCATGCGCACTTGGATCACATTCGTGATCTCGCCACGCTCGCGGACAATCGTTGCCAAGCGGGCTGTCCTCCGCTGCTTGTTGCGGCCACGCGCGAGACGATTCGCGTCTTGAAGCAACATTTCTTCAACAACGAACTTTGGCCGGATTTTTCGGTCATTCCGACGCCGCAGTTTCCGACGATTCGTTTCGTGGAGCTCGAGCCGGAAAAACCCATGCAGATCGCCGGTTGCTCCGTGCGCGCGGTGCTCGTCGCCCACACGATCGAATCCGCGGCGCTCATGGTGGAAACGAAGACCGGAACGATTGCCTACAGCGGTGATACCGGACCAACGGATCGCTTGTGGGAGGTTTTGAACAAAGAACCCAACCTGCGCGGGTTGTTGATGGAGGTGAGTTTTCCCAATCGCGAACAGCGACTGGCTACGGTCAGTGGGCATCACACGCCGCAAACGCTGCGCGCGGACCTGCTCAAGTTGGGTTCACCGCAGGATCTGCCGACGCTGCTTTATCACATCAAGCCGGTGTTTCAGGCTGAGGTCGAGAAGGAGTGCGCCAGGCTCGAAGGCGTGAACCTCGAGGTGCTCAAGCTCGGCGATCATTTCGTTCTGTAACGATTGCTTGGTGTTCAAAACGAAAACGGCGACGTGAACCACGTCGCCGTTTTTCGTTGGAGGGCAAAAGAACTGTTACGGCTGGTCCAGGTCGCTCTCGTCGTCTTCTTCGACCCGGGCGAGGACAACGGTGATGTTGTCGGAGCCGCCGTGGAAGTTGGCGCGATCGATGAGCAGACGGCAGGCATCGTCGAGGGACGCGGCGTTGAGGACGATGTCGCGGATCTCGG
>CAYSYX010000746.1:0-4168 GCA_964435055.1 uncultured Polyangium sp.
GCCATCAAGGATGCCGAAGCATTCGGGAAAAACTACGGTGGTCAAAAGCCCGCTCAGGCGGCCCAGATCGCCTTCGCCATCGGTGCTCACTACATCGAGAAGGAAGATTGGGAAAATGCGCGCAAGCGATTGAGTGGCGCGATGTCGCAAATCGATAAGAACGCGACGTTCGACATTCAGATTCAAGCTCACGCCATGCTCGCCCGCGTGTTTACGAAGATCAACAATCCTTCGAGCGCCACGCCCGAATACAACAAGGTTCGTGGTTTCTGGAAGGATCCTCAGGCTTCGTTGAAGAAGCTGGATGCCATCGGCGGTGGTGAAGACGAGAAGCTCCGTCGCATTACGAAGTCATTGACGGCCGTCGGCGAAGCGCTCTTCTTCTTTGCGGAATTGAAGCGCAAGGAAGTCGATAAGATCAAGTTCCCCGAATACAAGGGATCCGGTCAGCGCGAAGACGTCATGAAGCACATCAATGGCAAGGTCATGGACTGGATCAAGAAGAAGCGTCCGGCCATTGAGAGTTTGGCGGAGGAATATCGCCAGATTGTCAACTTGCAACCTGCGCCGCCGCCGAAGTGGGTTATTGCAGCCGGTTCGCGCGTCGGTCAGGTCTGGGGCCGGTTTGTCTTGGAGTTCCGTGCCGCTCCGATTCCGAAGGAATGGAAGGGCAATGGTATGGTTCCGGGAACGGATCTCAGCTATGCCGAACTTCGTGGCGAATACTTCGCGAAACTCGACGAAGCCAGCGAGCCGCAGAAGCAAATGGCGAAGAGCGCGTTCAAGACTTGCCTCGATTACTCGATCAAGTTCCAATACTTCGACGAGTTCTCCCGTGCATGCGAAGTGTGGTTGTCGAAGAACTACGGTGCTGAATACCACTTGGTCGACGAATTCCGCGGTTCCGCGTCGCGCGTGAACTCCGGTATGAGCGACAAGGCCCAGCCGCTCAATATCGACGGAACGGCGTTCATTCCGGCATCGGATGCGCCTGCTCCTGCGGAAAAACCAGCGGACAAACCTGCTGACAAGCCGGCGGAGAAATAGCCGAAGGAGTAATGGAGGAAGCCATGAAGCGACTATCAATTCTCTTGGCAACGACGGCAATCGCGGCGGCGTTGGGCTGCGGCGGTGGCGGTGGTGGGACGACGGGCGGCAAGGGCGCTGTCGATCCGAAGACGGGCGTTGCACTTACCGATAGCAAAGGCAATGCGGTATCGGTTGCGGCGGCCAATCGCTACAAGGATGGTCTCGAAGCATTCGCCAAACACGACAAAGCGGGCGATTGGAACGAGGCGACATGTGACGAAACGGCAAAGGTCTTTTTGGATGCTGCGGACGAGCAGGACAAGAAGTTCCTCGAGGCTGTTTATAATGCGGGTGTTTCTTGGCAACGCTGCAAGAATGACGCGAAAGCCAAGGAATACTTCCAGCAGGCATTGAAGGCGGATCCCAAGTTTCATCGCGCTCGCGTGCAACTTGCGATTTACTCCTTCGCCGAGTCTGGCGAGAAAAACATCGACCAAGCTATTTCCGAGCTGACGCAAGCAGCCATCGTCGATGCGCAATTCAAGAATGTCGAGGGGCTCGTGCAGCTCGGCATGCTTCACATGAAGCGCAATTCGCAGACGGACAAAGACGGTCGTTCGGACATGCAGAATGCCAAGCGTTATGCGCAAAGCGCTCTGGCTGTCGACGACGGTTATTTGCCGGCATTTAATCTGCTCGCACTTCTTTATATGGAAGCGGCGAAGCAGAAGGCCGGAAAGAGCTCGAAGAAGGGCGTTGCGGCGGCGAGCAGCAAAGAGAAGAAGGTCGATACGCAGGCGCTCGATTTAGCGGCGCTCGTGTGTTCGCAAGCAATTCGGAAAAACCCGAATTATGCTCCGATCCATAATACGGCGGGCATGATTTCGGTCGAACTCGGCAATTTGAACGGGGCGGTTAGTTCATTCAACCGCGCTCGCACATTGGATCCGACGTTCTACGAAGCGCAAATGAACTACGCGGCCGTCAACCTGCAATTCCGCGGGTTTGCCCAAGCCGAGGAAGCCTATCGTGCGGTCGTGAAGATGCGTCCGAACGATTTCGATGCGCGTTTGGGTTTGGCGCTGGCGATTCGCGGCCAGATCGACGATTCCAATTTCGACAAGAATGTCGCGGCGTCGTCGGCGGAGCTTGCGGAAGCGAAGCGTATTGCCCCGGATCGTGCGGAAACGTATTACAACGATGCGATTCTGACGCAGGAATACAAGGCCAAGAGCGGCGGCAAAGATGGTGAAGCGCAGCTCATGGCCGCCAAGGGACTTTTTGGTGAATTCATCAAAAAGGCGGGTTCTGCGGCGGAATATGCGGATGCTGTGAAGAGGTCGAAGGAGCGCATGGAGGAAATCCAGCAAATCATCGACTTCAACAAGCAGACGGAAGCGGAGCGCAAGGCGGCGGAGCAAGAAGCGAAGCAGCGTGCGGCGGAAGCTGAAATCAACAAGACCGAGGAAGGTGGCGAAGGCGGAAGCAAGCCACCCGAAGGCGGTCAGTGATCGCTACAGGCCCGCAATGGCAACGTTGCGGGCCTGTTGCTTTTCGAAGCCGGGGATTGGGGCGTAGGGCGCGTAAAGCGACCCGAAGCGCCAAATGCACAACCGGGGATTGGGGCGTAGGGCGCGTGAAGCGACCCGAAGCCCGCCCTGGTTGCACGAAGATGGAAAGGCGTGGGAATTCCAAGGAAATGCGAGCTGTGGGGTTCTCGAAATGCGCCTGTGATGATTTTTCGTTGATCTTGCCGGGCCGAGCACGATAGCGTGATCGGGATAATTCGGCGGATCGAGGCGTAGGAGGCTGAGCAATGAATAAGTCGACACGTTTGGGTGCTGCGCTGGTGGGTGCCATGGCGGTGCTTCTGATGTCTTCTTTTGCGTTTGCGCAAGGCAAAGACAAGAAGAAGGACGAAGGGTACGGATACGAGTTTTCCGATGACCCGCTCAATGCCGGTGGTTTCGGCCCGAATGACGCCACGATTCGGGTTCGTCCGGGACCGGTTCGTACGACGCTGATTCGTCCGCGTACGACGTTTGTCCCGGAAATGTTGAAGTCCGTCGAGAACTTGTGACGGTAGCGATCGCGCGCCCGGATCGTGTTCGTCACGGTTCGGGCGCGACGAACCACGCCCCAAATTGAATTGATCCGAGCGAAGTTGGATTGCTTCGAGTTGCGTCGTTTGTCACGGCGAAGCGAAAAAAGATAGGGAAGGTTGGCTCACGATGGAAGGCAAGCAGAAGGTCGCTCTCACGTTCGCGCTTTACCAAAACGAAGCGCTCGTGCGGCGAGAGACGGTAGCGCAGGACATCGTCAAGGTTGGTAAGGATCCGAAGAGCCATCTTCGAGTCGACGACGAGCTTGCTTCGCGCATGCATGCCGTCATCGAAGTGGCCTCGCCTGATGACATCACGCTGATCGATCTTGGAAACGAGCCCGGGACGCTCGTGAATGGCGCACGCGTCAACAAGGTCAAGATCAAGGTCAACGATCAACTCACGATCGGCGGCACGATGTTGCTGCTCGAGAAGGCCGAGCCAGTGGCGATGGCGGCGGGTGCCAAGCCTGCCGGGGCAAACCCCTTTGCGCCTCCGCCTGCGGCCAATCCGTTCGGTGGTGGTGCTCCTGCGGCCAATCCGTTTGCGGCGCCTGCAGCGGCGGCGACGCCGTTTGGCGGAGCGAACCCGTTTGGCGGAGCCGATCCGTTTGGCTCGAACAACCCCTTCGCCACGCCGAAGCCTCCGGCGCATGACGAGGTTCCGCACGACGCACCCGAAGGTTCATACACGTATCAACTCGTCAAGAGCGGACCCGACGTCCCGAATGAAGAGGTCGAGACGCCGACGGCATCCGTCGAAGTGATGATCCTTTGGGATCAAACGATTTTGCACGTCGCGCACTTGACTCCGCCGCGTTCGTATTACGTCGGCGAAGAGAAGAGCGCGAACTTCAAGTGCGATTACTACGTGCCGCAAGAGAAGATCGGCACGACGCGAGCTCCGGTGGTGTTGGCGAGCGGCGGGTCGGTCGCGGTGGTGCTCTTGCCGCGGGCGACGGGCACGATCGAGCTTGCGGGTCAACCGAAAATGACCATTCAGCAAGCGATCGACAGCGGCAAGACGCAGCCTTGTTC
>CAYSYX010000747.1:0-3715 GCA_964435055.1 uncultured Polyangium sp.
AAATTGGGCTCGGTGCAATTGAGTGGCGGAGAGCCGCTTCTCATGCGGAATTTGTCCGATATCGTGGATCGCATTCGGGCGCATGGAACCAAAGTCGCCATTTACACCAATGGTTTGCTCGTCAATGACGACAACGCGCACGAGCTATGCGATCTGTTTTATCGCATTCACGTGAGTCTCGATGGCGCAACGGCCGAGGTTCACGATAAGATTCGGGCCCGAAAAGGGGCTTTTGCCGGGGCGACTTCCGCCCTCGAATGCCTCGATCGAGCCGCTCGGGAGCGGCGCGCAAGTGGTCGTCCGGTACCTCGCTTTGGCTTCGATACGGTCATCGTTCAAAGTAATTTTCATGAAATCGAAGCTTTGTGCACCGACATCGCCCATCGATTTCCGAATATGGCGTTCATCACGCTCGGCGCGGCGGTCCCTTCGGGTTTGGCCACGATGGCGCATTACGCGAAAACAGAGCTTTTGACCGTCGAGCAACTCGCGCAATTGCGTGACGACGCGTTCAAGAGAAAAATTCAAGGCCTGGTGCCGGCGCATATCGATGTCGATTTGACCGACAATTACGTATTGTCGATGGCTCCCGAACTAGTCGCGGAAAGCCCGGGCATCGAAAAGCTCATGCATGTGGAAGCCGACGGAGGTGTGCGGAGCATGGCTATTTACGAAGGGACGGTTGGTAACCTTTTGAACGAACCGCCGGATGTGTTATGGGACCGGGTACTCGAGGCGCGTCGACATCCGGTGGTTGTCGAGGCGCTTTCATCGATTGACACGATGGAAAAATGGGCGGATGCTGCGCGACGCATCGACATGCAGTTTGCCTCTGAACCCAATCGTCAACGTATTTTGCTTCGGGTGACTCCGAACACGACTTGATAACGCATGAAGCCGCGCTCCGACGAGCAAATTCCGGAAACGCGCCCTGTTGGGGGGGACGTATCTACAACAGACCGAGCATCGCTTGTTCCGCCGCGAAGCGATCTGCCGAAACGAACGACGCTTACGCGACGTACTTTGTCGCAGATGCTGGTTCGGCTTGGCATTGTCACCGTGCTGCTCACGATGGTGAGTTACGAACGAGCCTTCGAATCGACGACAAATTCATTTTTGCGCGGGCTTGAAAATTACATCGGCGTACGGCGCGAACGTGAACAGGCTACATTCAGTTTGGCGTCGGACAATTTATCGGCCTTTGCCCGAGAACTCCCCAAGCGAATACACGATTACGATTCTCTTGATCCGGCTGCGGAATTCGATCGTCGATTCATGATGTTTCCGGATGGGGTTGTCCGGACACGCCCCGAAACGTTCGATCCCAACCGGCACGCGGGAACGTCGATCATTGATATCAAGCGCCTGGACGATGCCGCAAAACGGCGGGTATTGGCGGCACACGATACCATCGAGCAGATGGGTCGAGCGATGCACACGCGATTTCAAAATTTGTGGCTGCTGACCCCGGAAAATGTTGGAATGGGGTATTGGCCGGAAATGCCGCGCTGGCCGTTCGATACCAAAGCCGGCATGGACTTTACATCGGACGAGCTTTTCAAGCTTGGCGGTCCGGAGAAGAACCCCGAGCGCAAGCCGGTTTGGACCGAGGTTTATCAAGATCGGTCGAAAAAAATCGCGATGGTCTCGGTGACGTATCCTCTTTACGATCACGATCGTTTTTTGGGTATCGTCGGGCAAGACATCACGCTCGGAGAACTCCTCGATCGGACGATCAACGTCAAACTTTACGGCACGTACAACCTCATTGTGCATCGCAATGGCAACATCGTTGCGCATCCCGCATTGATGGAAGCCATTTCGACGGCCAAGGGCGGATTGCATATTTCAAAAAGCGGTCTACCGACACTCCAGGCGATTCATGACGCGGCATTGAATCAAAACATCAACTCGGGTATTACCGAAGACACGCTCCATGACGCCTATTATGGAATCGCGCACATCGTCGGCCCGGATTGGTTTTTCGTGACCGTCGTTCCCAACTCTGTTTTACGCGCCGAAGCATTTCGTTCCGCTCGTTTCGTGTTGCTCGTTGGAGCCATTTCGTTTTTCCTTGAAATGCTCCTGCTCTACCTCGTCTTGCGATCCCAAGTTCAAGCTCCTTTGCGAGCACTTCTCCACGCAACATATAAGATTACCGCAGGAAATACGGATGTTTCGCTCGATACGGCACGCCGTGACGAACTCGGAGAGCTCGCCGGTTCGTTCAATCGCATGGCGACGGCCGTTCGCGAACGCGAACAGGAACTCACGCTCGCCAAAGACGTCGCGGAAGCGGCGACCGTGGCGAAAGGTCAATTTTTGGCCAACATGAGTCACGAATTGCGTACGCCGATGAATGCAGTCATTGGTATGACGCAGCTTTTGCTCGATACGAAGCTTTCGCCCGAGCAAAGAGACTTTGTCGAGACGATTCGATCGAGTGGTGGCCTGCTGCTGGGCGTGATCAACGACGTGCTCGATTTTTCCAAGATCAATGCGGGTCGCGTCGAGCTCGAAACGGTGCCATGCCGTTTGTCCTATGTCATTGCGCAATCGTGTGAGCTCGTCACGGAAGTTGCCGCCCGAAAGAACTTGGAATTGGCCTTCGAGCTCGTCGAAGACACGCCGGATCATATCGTGGGTGATCCGCTGCGATTGCAACAGATCCTCGTGAACCTCTTGAGCAATGCCGTCAAATTCACCGATTCGGGCGAAGTGGTGCTCACGGCGCGTATGACTGCGGCAAATCAAAATGGAGAGCCGGCGGAATTCGAGATTGCGGTTCGAGACACGGGGGTGGGTATTCCTGAGGATCGGCGGGCTCGATTGTTTACCGCATTTACGCAAGCGGATGCGTCGATGACCCGTAAGTTTGGCGGCACGGGTCTGGGTCTCGCCATTGCGCAACAATTGTCGAATTTAATGGGCGGAAAAATTCGCGTCGAAAGCGAAGAAGGAAAAGGTTCGACGTTTTTCTTGACGTTCAAGGCCCCGATTGGCGTTGCTGCGCCGATTCCTGCAGCCAATCCCCCCATGGCCATACGGCGGCTGCTGCTGGTGGATGACAATGAAACGTCGAGGCGCATCATTGCGCGGCTCTTCGAACAACTCGAGATTGAAGTCACGACCGTCCCTTCGGGCGCCTTGGCTCTCGAGACATTAACGCTGCACCCCGAATTCGATTTCGTCCTCGTGGATCACATGATGCCAAAGATGGACGGCATCACGCTCGCCAAAACCATTCGGCGAATCGAGGGCATTTCGGATTTACCGCTTGGTTTGCTCGTTTCGGGAGCTTTGCCTCAACGCGGCGAAGTCGAGGGGCTATTTTCGTTATTTTTGCACAAACCCTTGCATCTCGATCGCCTTCGTTCGGCGCTGGCGGATATTCGATGGAGCGCGCCACCGCCCGCCCCCACGGCTCCCGTCGACCCCAAACTCAGCGTCACGCCGCCGCCACCCAATGCCGTCATTGCAGTGCGCGAATCGCCGAAGTCGTCACGCGATTTATCCATTTTGATTGCCGAGGATAACAAAAACAATCAACGGGTGCTCAAACTCTCGCTCGAACAACTCGGATATCAAGCCGATGTCGTCGAAAATGGCAAGCGCGCCGTTTCAGCCGTCATCAATGGCTCGTACGACGTTGTTTTCATGGACATTCAAATGCCGGAACTCGACGGCCTCGATGCTACGCGGCAAATTCATGAAC
>CAYSYX010000747.1:3725-4161 GCA_964435055.1 uncultured Polyangium sp.
CAAAGTCGGACACCGTCCACGCATCGTCGCCATGACGGCAGGAACTTCGGTCGCCGAACGAGCGGCTTGTCGCGCTGCCGGAATGGATGATTTCATTCCCAAACCGTTTGAAAGAGCCTCGCTCGTTCGAGCATTGCGCGATGCCGAGAACGACCGTTCCGCCAGAAACGCGCCGCCCACGTAGCACCTCGTCGCAATGGTACATCTTGACGCACCATTGCGAAGTCGAGAAGGTGTGAGCTTGTATGGTGGGATTGTTCGATGCGACGGCGCAAAGGATCCGGCTCGACCCTTCGCGCCTGACGCTCAAGCCATTGCTTTGGTCACGGTGTACGCCGTCATGTTGACGATCATTTCCACCGAAATGTCGCGCGGCAATACCGTCACCGGTTTGCTGATGCCCAGCAAAATCGGCCCGACCGCCGTCGCTCCACCC
>CAYSYX010000748.1:0-4157 GCA_964435055.1 uncultured Polyangium sp.
GGATAGCCCCTGGTCGGGCTTGGGGTGAAACCCCAATGTAATGCGTGGCTACAGGACGCCCGGGATGAAGCGGTGCGGGACCTTCTTCATGTAATCTTGGTATTCGGGATCCTTGGACAGATGCCGCTCTTCGGTAATGGCGCGGAAGTAGTACAATCCGGTGAGCGTCAAAAGGCCCACGAAATGCGTGATGAGCGTGCCGAGCGAGTCCCAGGATGGCTGCGCAATGGCTTGGTACACCGCGTAGGGGAACATGACGCACCACCACGAAAAGTTTTTCGAGGCATACGCGGGGTGACGCACGACGGAATAAGGCCCCGTTTGAATGATGCCCCGGTGAGTCAAGTTCGAGAAGTGCAAACCGAAAACGACGGTGGACGCCGTGTAGACCGCAAAACTCGCAATCGAGCAACTGGCCAAAAAGATAATGGCCGGCTTGAAGGTGAGCGCGAGGAATGCGTGTTCGCCGGGATTGGAGAAATAAAGCCCCGGGTTGCGATTAAAGGGCGGGTAACACAAAAGCGCCACGAGCCACCCGAGAATGGTCGGCTCGACCGAGACCATACCATTCTTGATCCAGCGTGAAGACAAGACGTACCCTGCCCAAGCCAAACCAACGTCGACGGCAAAAATAACGGAGAGCGCGCAATCGTAACTTTCCCGAATGGTGGGTTTGCGCGTGCCGTCGGCAATGAGCCCCATGACGAAGCTGTAGTTTTTGACGAGGCTGTTGAACTGATCGGCGAAAAACACCGTCATGAGCGGGACGAAAAATGCCTTGACGAAGAGGCCCAAGACGGCCGTTTTATCGTATTGCGTGAATGGTTCGATCGCCGCGGAACCTTTTTTGGTCAGCCACGCTTCGAGGTTGCCCAGAAGTTTGAATACGACAAACGCCGGTTGCTTACGATCGGCTTTGGGATCGTTTTGCAAGGCGCGCGTCAATAAGATGTACGGAAAACCGCCGATGACGTACATCCACCAAATGGGATCCATGAGCAAAAACCACGGCTGATAATAGCCTCCGGTGGCATTGCGTTTGAACCCATATTCCCCCGCGGACTTATAAAGTGCCCAAAACAGGGAAATGACGAGCAAGTCGGCGACGTAAATCTTGACGCATTTGAAAAAGAAGTCGCCATAACGCTTTTCGCGGATTTCATCCGGCATCGAAATGACGCTGCCTTTTTCGACGCGCAAGCGCACGACGATCTACGACATCGAGTTGCTCGAGGAGAATGCCGACGTGTTCTTGTTCGGCGTCGTATCGAAGGGCAAACCCCAGCCCTTCTCGAGGACGTTTTTACGCGCGCCGATGAAACCCAACACGAGCACCATGATCGAACCAATGACGCCGGCGATCCAGCCGTGCTGCGTCAAGGCGGAGACGTCGGACGTACGTTCGATTTGTCCTTCGATCGCCGGTGTTTCCTCGGCTCTTTCGCGCTTGGATCGTTTGACTTTTCGCGGCTTCTCGACAGCTACGGCTTCACTCATCGCGCCGCGAGCTTACTCGATTTGAAAACTTTGTGAGAGCAAACGTTGCTGTCTCGAGCGGAACCAGGCTCACGTTGCGGAAGGATCTCAGCGCAGACTCCGTCGCCCGCTCATTCCCCTGCGTGCGCTTTCGCCGCCCCCGCTCCGCGTGCCTCGTCCACCTTGAAACTCAAAGCACAAGACACCAGGAAAAACACGGCGCACACCAAAATGGCCTGTTCGAGCCCCAATGCGCTCTGCAAAATACCGAGCGACAAAAGCCCGAATATCGACGCCAACTTTCCCGTGACGCCCCAAAATCCAAAAATCTCACCCGACTTCGATTCGGGAGCGAAAATCGCCACAATGGTTCGTCCCGCCGACTGCGTCGCCCCCAAGCAAAGTCCCGCGAGCGTCCCGACAAACAGGTACACGTCTTCGCTCGTCCAGGGTTTGCCCGAAACGTCCGTCATCATCCGCGCCAATGCCGGCGTCTGGTAAATGCAAAGCACCGCGATAATCCACACGACCAGCGTCAAACGATACGTGCGCAAATTGCCCCAACGATCCTGAATCGCGCCGAACAAGACCGCACCCATCGCTGCCGAAAGGTTCGTCAACACGAACATGAAGAGCTGGGTCTTCGGTTTCCAATGAATGACTTGATCGCCGTAGATAAACGCAAAGCTGATGACGATCGACAAACCCGCGGTGGCAAAAAAGAGCCCGCCCAAAAACCAAACGAGATCCCGAAAGTCCTTCAATTCGCCTGCGGTGCGACGCAATCGCGAAATGCCCACGTGCGCGAGCGTTTCGCCTGCGGGAAGTTGCCGCGGGGCTCCGCGTTCACGCAAAAACAAAAACGTGGGAATCGCCGCGAGGAAGAAAAATCCGGCCGTCATGGGACCGACGAAGCGCAATTTCTCCAAATTCGCCGCCGTTTGTTCACCGACGGAAAAAACAACGAGGGCCGTGCTGATGAGGCCTCCGACGTAGCCAATGCCCCACGCATAACCGGAAATACGTCCCAAGTCTTTTTTCGGGCCGAGATCCGGCAAAAAAGCCGCCGCAAAGGATTCACCCACGGCAAATCCGTAATTCGAGGCAATGAGCAGCGCCATGGCCAATCCGACGCGTCCGGGCGTCGCGAGCCACAATGCGGCCGTTGCGAATACCGTCATGAGGTAACTCGCAAAAAGGAATTTCTTTTTGGCCGCTCGATAATCCATCACGGCGCCAAGGAGCGGCGCAGTGAGTACAACGAGCCCGTAGCTGATGCTCAGCGCAATGCTCCAGAGCAGATTGCCCCGGCGATATTCGGGAGCGTCGCCGACGATGATTTTTGGGAAAATGACGCTGAAGACGACGGTGATGATGACGGTCGTGTAGCTCGAATTGGCGAAGTCGAACATCGCCCAACCGAAGATCTCACGCGTGGGGGCACGAGCAGGTTCGGGCGATGTCGATTCGAGCGAAGGCGTCATGTTTGTTACGCCAAACGATTATTTGGCGGGCGGAGGAGCGGGCGGTGCGGCGGGCTTGAGCAAGACGTTTTGGACCAAGCCCAAGACACCAACGCATAACGCGAACAAGGCTTCGCCGGCAATGAGGCCTCCGCCCACGAGCGACGTGGTGCTCATGTCTTCCGGCAAATAACCCTTTTTCGTTTCTTTGATTTCTTTCGACTTGCGCTCTTGGAATTCGTTGTACACCGACGACATGATGCCGCCGAGCGCAAACCAGAAGGTCACCATGAGCTCGACAAACCCGCCGAACGACGACGCGTAGGGGCTCGGGAGAAAGAACGAGTCGACGCAAAACCCGACGACGAATCCCGTTCGCGACCCCTTGACATACTCGCGATATCGCTGGTTGCTCGCCAAAACTTTTCGCGCCGCGGTGGTGAAGATGCCGAGCGCCAAGCCGATCGCGAGCGCTTTGATCTTGTAGCCGGGCAAGTGGCCGATGTCTTGCAGTGCCCCGACAAACTTGAAGGTCATCGCGCTTTGCCACTGGCCCACGTCCACGTTGCGATTCGAGAACGTGTTGACCTTGAGGATCGGATAAGCCTGCATGAACGTTTGCGCCAAGATCACGCACAAAACCGAGCCCATCACGATGCCGATGGTTTGGTAACGAAACTGCACCGTGCGGTTTGTCCCAAGACGCCAGCCCGTCGATCGATCCTGCTGCATGTCGCCGCCCACGGAACACGACACGAGCAAAATACTCGCCGCCATGAGGCCGATTTTCGGGTCTTTCAAGCCGAGACCCGACATCAAGAGCACCGAGATGACGAAGGCGCTGGAGATCGGATTCGAGTCCGAGATGCCGAGCGAGATGCCGTTGATCAAGACAAACACCGACGCGAGGACAATCGCGAGCAGCATGTAGGAGATCGGTTGTCCGAGAACTTGCGTGCCGACGACGGTGAGGGCGATGGCCCAAAATACGATCCACGCGACGAGACGGCGCGGATTGACTTGTTTCCAAGCCTCTTCGGCGTTCTCGTCGAGCTTCTTTCCGGCCTGTTCACGAATGCGTCGCAACGCTTCTACGCCGATGAGACTCATGTCGACGATGGCCGAGCCCAGGATCATCGCGAGGCCGATCAGGAAGCCGATTTTGCGGAAGCTTGCGCCCTCTTCGAGCCAGCCGATCGACACGAGGTACGGCTGAAG
>CAYSYX010000749.1:0-4149 GCA_964435055.1 uncultured Polyangium sp.
GCTTGGTGATTCGACGAAAGTGGACCGAATGGCACCAGTACAAGTGGTCAATCTTTCTGATGTCGTCGAAATGGCAGTCGGGATTTTTCACACCTGCGCGCGCCGGACGAACGGCGACATGCTCTGCTGGGGTCGCAATGCACATGGCGAAATCGGTGACGGAACCACCGAACAGCGCCTCGTGCCTACGCCTGTCGCTTGGTGAAACGACGACGAACGCGCAGTATGCCGAACGCTAGACCCAGAATGACGCCCAAAACAGGTTGGTCATTTGCCCTTCCTGCAAATCGACAATCGCAACCGCTTGGGTCCGCAGTATCACTTCCGCCTGCTCCGTTTCCATTACCACCATTTCCGCCTGTACCACCGCTGCCAGCTCCACCACCTGCTCCGCCATTACCCGTCTCATTTTTGCATACACCCGCTGTGCAAGTGCCGCCGGCGCATGGCGTGCCGTCCGGTATCGAGCTATCTGCGGGGCATTCCACGGCGGTGCCATTACAGGTCTCCGCCGCGTCGCATTCATCCGACGCCATACGGCATTCGATCCCTTTTGCGAGTGGTGCACATGCGCCATCCGCTGATGCACCGGTGGCAATGCTGCACGCTTGACAGTCCGCGGTATTGCCATCACCGCAGGCAGTATCGCAACAAACGCCATCCACGCAGAATCCGCTCACACATTCGACCTTGGAACCACACGCATCGCCATTGGTGTGACGAAGCAAGAATGGATACACCGTCCCTTGCGCGCCATTGCCGCTAAGATTGACAAAGTAGGCTCCTACAAGGGCAGTATCACCAGAAAGTGCCAAGGAAAAACTGAACTGATCGTTGGTTGCCCCGTCGCTTGCGGTTAGCTGCATTTGCTCGGACCAACTGCCCCCACTTCGCACATAGGCATACGCCGAACCTTGCAATGTATTGCCCCCGATCGCTTTTCCATACGCTCCAACGAGCGCGATATCACCGGAAATCGCTACCGCATTGCCAAAATAGTCGCCCATTATGCTGCCGCCACTGGCAACGAGCCGCTGTTGCTCGGTCCAGTTGTCACCATTGCGCACGAACGCATACGCGGCATTCGCAAAGCCTGTGCCGATCATGGCAGTGTCAGGTGTTAGTGAAAACGAAATCCCGAAAAGATCCTTCACCGCGCCCGCACTGCCCGTCAGCTTGGAGTGTTCAGAGAATACGCCATTGTTGCGCGTGAACACATACGCGGCGCCTTGATTCATGTTTGCGCCCACGTCGACGGAAGGCGCTCCAATGAAGGCCATATCCCCGAGCAGCGCCACCGACCAACCAAAACTATCGGGGGTTTTACCATCACTTGCAGTGAGTTTCGGTTGCGCTTGCGACCAGGTTGTCCCATTGCGCGCGAACACGTACACAGAACCTTGATCAACGACACCTGCAATATCGTCTGTCCATGCCCCAACAAGCGCAGTATCTCCCGATAGTGCAACCGACCAGGCAAACGAATCGTCGTTATTACCGTCCGCCGCAAACAGTTTTGCCTGTTGGGTCCACGTACTACCGTTACGTACAAAGACGTATGCTGCCCCTTGGCTTGGATTGACTCCAACGGTCGCGTTCCTTGCCCCGACAAGGGCGGTATCGCCCGACAGCGCCACCGACCAACCGAATTGGTCTCCACCGTCCGCGTCATTTGCAACAAGCTTTTGCTGAAAATTCCAAATTGTTCCACTACGCACGAAAACAAACGCCGCGCCCGCATCCACGACGCCTCCCGCGTCGTGGCCCGTCGCGCCTACGACGGCTGTATCGCCCGAAAATGCCAACGAAAAACCGAATCGATCGCCCGGTACACTCTCGTTTGTTGTAAGTTTGACCTGCTCAACCCAAATCAACGGATCGACTTCGATTGGATATGCCGCCCCGGTATCATCAATATGCAGTGAAATCATGCCCGCATCCACGCTCATCCAAGTCGGAAGCACGTTCCCTCGTGCATCTTTCGCAGACAAATCGGAATAATTCGCAATCGTTTGTCCCTGGTCGTTTACAAACGAAATGGCGTGTCCGCGACCGTCGTTATCGATGGACGAAAGCTCGGCACTCATACTTCCGCCGAGGTTCATCGAAATGACCTTGTTTCCCGCGCACTCGGGTTCTCGATTCAAGGTAAAACCTTGTTCCAATCCAAGCGGACCGTTCACATACCATTCGTGTACGTCGTCCCGCACGAGATTCACACGATTTTTTGCGATTTCAACGGCACTCTCACCAACTGCACGCATTGCTCGTGCACAACCTACGCTGTCGAGCGACATGGTGAGGTTCCAAGCGGTATCGTCTGTCGATGCCAAACGCATTTCCTTGGCGTCAACGTTTGCTTCAAACGCTTGCCCAAGATGACGAAATCGCGTTTCTTCGGCCGATTGTGGCTCTGCATGAAAGCGCTCATCGGCGCCGGACTGAACTGCGGCAATCATCGCCGTCCGCAGTTCGGGCTGCATGACTGGCCTATTTATGTGCTTCTGGGTGGCTGCTTCTTGTAGCGCGTCCTGGGCCGATTCATCGCCCAGCTTGGACCCCGTGCAGGATGCCGAAGCTGTTATGAGTAATAGTAACGGCAACCATTGTGCTTTGGGCTTAATCTCATGCATAGGAACCATCCTCCTTCGACCAAGTACCGCACATTGCTTCGGTGCGGGTTCACCACAAATTAGCGACCAAGCATCGTATGGTACACACCACCAAGCTCGATGATCAAGTATTTTGTGCGACGCCCGTTTGGCAGCGTCTTGCACCAACGCAATACCATGAAATGAACGAGATGGTGACTTGTAACGCATATTCACATCGATACTCATCGAACTCCATTCTCTTGTCGGTCAGGTGCCGACCGCAACGACACGTCGCACCGCCCTGCACGTTTCCCCTAAGCGTTTCTGGAAACGCCTCCGTTTGCCCAGCTCAGGCACGCCGTTGTCAGCACTTCCAAACATCCCACATCATCATGCACAACTGGTCACGCGTCAATTCGTACGACGCATTGCAAGTGTGTGTGCCCTCGCGATTGGTTCCCAGCATGTGACGGCGGAAAAACCGCAATCGATATCGCTTCCACATTATGCCCGTCGTCGCGCGGTAGTTCCGTTAGCAAAGTTCGGACGCCACGCGCGTACACTCGGCGAACCATTACACGGTTTCCGTCACCCGCTCTCCATTCATTTCACAATCCAGTTTCGCATGATTTTCCGTAATGGCTTCATGCGCGTCGTGGGCAATTGACGCATAAGGTCCAACATCACCGCGTACTCGTCGGATTCCGGAAACGCGAGCAGCATCGTTGGCGATAAGTCGAGCCCCTGAGCGATGCGCATGACCGATTCGATCGTGATTGCGGCAAAGCCATGCTCGATGCTCGACAAATGCCCTTTCGATATTCCCGTCGCTTTGGACAGTTGGTCCAGCGACATTCCGAGTTCGAGGCGCAGGCTACGCATTCGTTCGCCAAACGCGAGTGTATACGATGTCGTGTGGGTTCGCCTCGGCATAGTTGCCTCCTCATGTATTCCGCATTGACACGACGAACCAATTCCAGCGCACGTTCATCCCGCTCTGCCAGCCCCCACGCCCCACGCTTCGAGCTGCGCTTTCACGAGTTTTCGTGTTGCTGGATCGTTGCGCATTTTCTCGATGATATACCCGATATCATCGTTTTCCGGATCGTGATTCAACAAATCGAACGGCTCGACTTGCAGCGCACAAGCAATCTTGCGCAGGTTGTTCAATTGAACCGATGATCGCCCGAGTTCAATGAGCGGGATATTCGACGCGCAGCATTTGGCAAGCTCGGCCAATTTTCGCCCTGTCAGCCCGCGTTCCATACGCAAAAATCGAATTCGTGCGCCAACTTTTGCCGGAAAATCGTAAGACTTGTCGAGTTTTCCCATGATGACACCTCGTTACTGGTTCGTCGGAACAATCCAATACAGAAGACCGCGCGCGTGCTGAATTCCCGCGCTCACTTCGACGAAAGGCGTGGGCAGGTCGACCGTTTCAAGGCGCAACAAATGGCGCGCTTCTGCTTCGAATAACGCTTGCTCAACCAAATTGCGGGGCACCGTCGCGAAATGCGCGCGTACGAGAGAAATCGGCACGCGCACGGGATAGGTC
>CAYSYX010000750.1:0-4142 GCA_964435055.1 uncultured Polyangium sp.
ATGCTCCACACAGCGAAGGAAACAACGAAACCGTCATTTATTCGACGGTTCGCAATGCTTTGTCCAGTGTCGTTGCTGAATCTCGTCGAGCCGCTACATGCACATCGGGGTTGTCAAGGGTTTGGCTCGTGATTTTTTTGTCTCGTGTCGACCCGGTCAAGGTCGGGAGAATCATCGCGAGTTTGGCACGTTTATTCTTGCATCGTGTTGAGCCTGTGCGTATTCGATAGCTGTTATGCGGTTGTTCAAGAAAATCGTTCCCGTCGCGTTTTCCGTCCTCGTTTGGGGGCATCGGGACGCGCTTGCCGAACCTCCACCGTCGGATGCGCCCGCAAATCCCCAACCAGCCGCTCCGACGACGCCCGCGGAAACGTCAACGATAGGGACAACCCCCGCCGATTCACCTCCGGTTGCCAATCCTCCTGCGGTTGAATCACCATTGCCGGAAAAACCCCCGGAAACACCTCCCGAAGCAGCCGTCACGGCTTCTGCGGAAAAAGGTCTTCCTCGTCTGCATATCGAGGCCAATCGATTTTCCGTGCGCCTTTTGCGTATCGAGCGGGTCATGTCGGATGATGCGGGCGAGGGCATTCTTGCGAAGACCATCTGCACCGCGCCGTGTGATCAAGTCATCGACGGTCGACGGCGACAAACCTTTTTCTTCGGGGCCGAGGGAATGGTTCCATCCCGCGGATTTCGCATGGCGACCTTGCGAGGCAATATCGTCGCGCGCGTCGATGGCGGCAGTATTGTTGCGCGACAAACGGGTTTCTTGCTCGGAGGGTTTGGCGGGGCCGCGATGCTTGGTGGAGCAACGATGCTCGGCGTCGGTTACGGCCTTGATGGCACGCATTTGTCCGCAGAAGGAAAAATCGTCGAAGGACCGAATCCGAACCTGACGACCGGAGGTTTCATCACCTTGGGCGTCGGAACGGCGTTGGTGACGACCGCCGTGATTTTGGTCCTGACGGCAAAAACAAAAATTACGCTCTTCCAAGCCGACGATTCGACGGCTCGAGTTTCGCTCGAAATGGGGCGATTACGGTTTTGATGGCGGGCAGTTGAGCGGAAAGTTCAGAACGTGACGCCGACGCCGAATGAACCGAGGATCGAAATGGCGCCCGCCTTGTCGTAAAAGGTCACGCCGATATCCTGAATGCCGGGGTTCTTCGATTGCGCAATGATCGTAATGGGATCCGCGGTGGCCACGCCGATCCCGATTCCACCCGACAAGGAAAAACCTCCGTCTCCAAAGACGGTGGTATTTCCAATCGAACCGCCGAAGATCCATGAACTGACGTTTTGCGTGACCGGCGCGACGGGTTGAACCGGATGAGTCAACGTCGCATCGAAACTCTCATACCCCGCGTGCGCCTTGAGCCAAAAACCTCGCAATGGTCGCCCCTCGAAATACACGCCGATATCACTGCCGAGTGCCCAACCGCTCGCATCGAGGTTTTCCGTGGAAGTCCCGAAAATATACGAAGGCGAGAGCTGAATCGACAACGGTCCGACGATCGCGACTTCACCCTCGAAGCTCAATCGCCGCATCAACAAATCGAAAGCATTGAAGCGCACCGACCAACGACAACACTTGGCGGCCGGAGGTGGCGGAGGAGGCGGCGGTCCCGCACTCGGTCCACCTTGAGGATATTGGCCTTGAGGATATTGGCCTTGCGGGTATTGGCCTTGCGGGTATTGGCCTTGTGGGTATTGGCCTTGAGGATATTGGCCTTGCGGGTATTGGCCTTGCGGGTATTGGCCTTGTGGGTATTGCCCTTGCGGATATTGGCCTTGCGGGTATTGGCCCTGCGGATATTGTCCGGGTTGAACTTGTCCTTGAGGGTATTGCCCTTGCGGATATTGATTTTGTTGCGGGTATTGGCCCTGGGGATATTGGTTTTGCTGCGGGTATTGCCCTTGCGGGTATTGTCCGGGCTGAACTTGTCCCTGAGGGTATTGCCCCGGCTGAGGCTGGGCGGGATTGGGCTGCTGTGGATAGGCCTGTGGCGGCGGATAACCCGGTTGCGGGGTCGTCGGTTGAGGAACCGGCGCCGGCTGCTGCGCCCACGTGATCGTGGTCGTCGTCAGCGTTGAGAGAAGAGCCAAGCATGCAAACCAGGGCGATCGTCGTGCCATCGCCGCTCACTTTAACGCTCGGGAACGCACCGCGCCAACCCTCGAAAGTGGTACGCGTGCGATTCCGGTGTGGCGATCGAGCGACGAACCATTCCCTGGTTCGACCTTTGGGTTTTCGAGTCGCCTTTGGCGCTCGACGCCCCAAACCCCTGCTAGCTTCGACGTCCGATGAGCTCCGCCCCGATCGAACCGACTTCGAGCCCCGAGTCTTCGTCTGCCGACGTGGCCAAAGTGCCGACCACGTCCGAACTCGACTCCGCCCTCGCCGAACTCCACGACCACGCACGCGCGTTTGCCCGCATGCCCCCGCGCGACAAAGCGCGCCTGCTGCGCGAAGTGCTCGGTCGAACGATCGCCGCCGCGCCGCGTATGGTCGCCCTGAGCTGCCTGGCCAAGGCCATCGACCCGGCGAGCGCTCTCGCCGGTGAAGAGTGGTTCGGCGGCCCCGTGACCATCGTCAATCACATCGCTGCGCTCGCCGCTTCCCTCGACGACATCGCCAAACGAGGTGCACCGCGATTGCCCTTCGGCAGCGTGCGGGAACACGACGGCCACGTCGACGTGCAGGCTTTCCCGATGCGTGGCTCGGACGCTCGCCTGCTCGCGGGTTTTTCCTGTGACGTTCGTCTCGCCAAAGGCACGCAAAAACGCGACGTACGCGCGCAACAAGCCGCGTTTTACCAAGTACGCGATCCCGAAGGCGCCGTCTCGCTCGTCCTCGGCGCGGGCAACGTCGCGAGCATTCCCGCCATGGACACGCTGCACGAACTGTTCGTCGAAGGCCGCGTCGTCATCCTCAAGATGAGCCCCGTCAACGAGTACCTCGCGCCCGTCTTGAACGACATGTTCGCTCCGCTCGTGAGCGCCGGGTTTGTCCGGATCGTCTGCGGCGATGGCCACGTCGGTGCCTACTTGACGCAGCACCAAGCCGTTTCGCACATCCACATCACCGGATCCCAACACACCCACGACACGATCGTGTGGGGCAAACCCGGCGCTGAACAAGACGAACGAAAACGACGCAACGAACCCCTGCTCGGTAAAACCATCACCTCGGAGCTCGGCAACATCAGCCCCGTCATCGTCGTTCCGTTCCTGTTTTCCGAACGCGAACTCTGGTTCCAAGCGCGCAACATCGCCACGCAGATCGTCAACAACGCTTCGTTCAACTGCAACGCCGCCAAGATGCTCGTCCTGCCGCGGCGCTGGGCCCAACGTGATCGGTTTGTCGCGGAACTCTGCCGCGCGCTCGAACAAATTCGCCCGCGCAAAGCGTACTACCCGGGCGCGCTCGACAGGCACGCGACACTCACGCACGGACGCGACCACGTGCGCCGGATCGGCTCGTATGGCCCGGACGAACTACCGTGGACCTTGATCGAGCATCTCGATCCGCTGCGTCAAGACGAACCTTTGTTCTCGACGGAGCCGTTTTGTGCTCTGATCAGCGAAGTCTCCGTCGGTTCGGATGACCCCGTCGAATTCCTCGAAGCGGCGACGAAGTTCTGCAACGACACGTTGTGGGGAACCCTCTCCGCCTCGATCGTTTGTCATGGCGTACTCGAAGATGATCCGGTGGTTGGTCGTGCTCTCGAGCGAGCGATCGACGAGCTGCGGTACGGTGCCGTCGCGGTGAATCATTGGCCGGCGTTTGTCTACGGAACGGTCACGGCGCCGTGGGGAGGACATCCCAGTGCAACTTTGGCGAACGTGCAGAGCGGCAAAGGGTTCGTCCACAACACGCTGATGCTCGGCAACATCGAAAAGGCGATTTTCCGCGGGCCTCTCGTGAGTTTCCCTCGACCGCCGCTCTTCTTCGATCACCGCAAAATGCACGTCGTGGCCGAGCGCCTGATGCATTACAACGCCGATCCCGGCTGGCTCCGTCTGCCGAGCGTCGCTTCGGCAGCGATGCGCGGGTGAGCCGCTGAGCTGGGCTTCGCCCAGACCCACGAGGGCTCCTCGCCCTCGACCCCGCAAGGGCCCAGGCCCTTGACCCGGGT
>CAYSYX010000751.1:0-4125 GCA_964435055.1 uncultured Polyangium sp.
CGGTTGCGTGCGCAGCATAAGAAAAGGTTTGCCCGTCGTCGATGCGTTCGTTCGATTCAGTGCACGCTGACGGATTTCGAGACAGTGACGGGATCGCCGGAAAAAGGAGGAACGGAAAGCGATCGAAATGCCGCAGCAACGCAGCTTCCGGTTGTCGTGCCCCCATAAGGAGGTCCGTTGACGACCGATCGTGTGGCTCGACCCGATGGGGCAAACGTAACGCTCACCCGCACGACGCCCGCAGGATCGCCGGGAGCTTTGCAACCCGATGCCGCGCCGGCGGCACCGTTGAGCGCTGCGGAAGCGGCGGCCTTGTTGAACTCGGGACCGGTGGAAGGAGGTGGCGTGGCCGGCGGTGTGCCTCCTCCAGGAGCAGCCGCAGCCATGGCTTCGGCGAGCGATTGGGCTTTCGACGGGCCGCTCGGAGCTTCCGGTTCGGCGGGTTTGTCGGTTGCTTCAGGTTCGGAAGGTTTGCCTTGGCCGGAAGGTTTGTCCGTAGCCACGACCGTCGCCGGTTTGTCTCCGGCGCCCGCCGCTGTTGGTTTGTCACTCCCGGGATTCGTTCCGTTTGTCGCAGTCGCGACGTCGGGTTTGGCGTTCGAGTCGTTGGGCGTCGTTTCGGGTTTGGCGACGGCTGGTTTGTCGTCACTCGGGGCGGTTTGACCGGGCCGGGTATCGAGACCCGATTCGGTGGAGCTCGTCGTCGGTTGATTCGACGCCGTCGCTTGGGTCGAAGACGATTGTTGCATGTAGAAAAACACGCCGCCTGCGATCAGCACAGCCGCAGCGATGCCGCCGAAAAGCAATCCCTTGTGCGACTTGTGCGACATGGGTTTGGCGGGTTCAGCATCGGCCGATTTCGGGGTCAGCAGATCCAGCGATGCCGGTGGGGCAAGCGGAGCTGCCGGCGCAGCAGGCAGAACGAGATCATCGAGCGCCGACTTGGACACTTCTTTCGTCGAACTCTTCTCCGACAAGCCCGGGGCCACGAGCGCCGACATGTCGGGCGCGACCAGCGGGGCTTCTTTGGTGTTCGAGAAAATCCCGATCGACAGGTTGAAGAGATCCTGATCGATGGGGATCTGCCGGCTGCGCGTGACCTCGCGCTCTTCCGAACGCGTACCAAGTTGGCTCTTGGGTTTTTCCGCGGCGGGCGGAGGCTTGAGGTCCACGGGCTGAACGGAGACGGGAATATCGTCGGAGGCCGTGTTCGCCTCGACGTCGAAGATCGAAAAAATATCGTCTTCACTTCGCTTGGGTTTGGCGGGACCACCGGTCGGTTTGGCCTCGCCTGGCACGCGCGGCGCCCTGGGAATTCCCAGCGATCCGCTATTGGCCGCCGACGTGGGAGGCGGAGGTACCGTCACCGCATCGAGCGACAGATCCATCGCCGGAGCGATCGACATCGTTGCCGGTTTCGATCCCTCACTCGTGTCGGTTTTTCCTGCTTGCGGAACGTTCGCGGCCTTGTGACTCATCGTGCTCCATCGCGATCATCGGCGATCAGTCGTCTTCAGACAAATCGTTCAACCATTCTCGTTCGAGCCAGTCGAGCGCCACGGGCGCCTGACGGAGTGCGTCATCGATGCGCTGAACATCTGCATCACGTGCGTCGGACGCTTGACCATACGCACGGGCGTAAAGGATCCACGTCGACAATTCGTAGTGATGCAGCAGCGGCGCAAAGCGATGCTTGTCGAAGGCGGCGATCGCCTCCGCCGCCTCGTCCACCGATGGTTTGTGCACCAACGACATGCACACATCGAACAAGAGCCGACGCAGATCTTCGAACGCGCCTTCGGGATCCTTGGCCACGTCTTGCAGCAACGATTCGAAGTCATCGGCCGACATGCCTGCTTGATCGGCGGCATCGGCCATCGCCGGCACTTGCGTCTCGAGAAAGGCTGAATCCGGCGCATGTCCAAGCGTGCGACCCACGAGATACAAATCGAACGCACTGGCGATCGCTTCGCCCAAGAACAGCGCGTCGTAACTCGGACGCGACGCTGCTTTCTCCTTTGTGACGAGTGCTCGGCGCGTGAGGTGATGCCAAGCCGCATGCATCAACACGTCGCCGGGGATGGCTTTTTTCTCCAGAACATCGCCCGGTTCGTTCGGCGTCCAGAACGTCAAGTTGAGGAACAAGACGCGATCCCAACGCGCTTTTCCCGATCCCGCCCGCGGCACCCAAAAGAGAATTTTGTCCCGCATCAACGAGCGCTTCAGCGCGTCGTAAAGACCGATGTGACGGAAAGATTTTTCGTCCTCGATGCGCAGCTTGTCGAGCGTTACGCGTTCAAATCGCACGGAGTTGACCTCGATGGTTGTGCACATACGCGAGACGTCGATCTGCGATCGTGCATCCGTCTGCCGGGATGCTTGAAAGTCGCATGCGCTCGGGCATGATGCCGGACCAGCTTTGCCTGGCAAAGTTTGCTCGCCTGAGGAGGACATTTTTCATGTCGAGGCTTGGATCCATCGTTCCTTTGGTTCTCATGTTTGTCCCGTCGGTGCTTGCCGGTTGCAAGAAGGACGAACCTGTTCAAACGCAGCCCGAATCTGCAACGTCGACCTCGGCAACATCGAGCGCCAAGGGGAAGCTGCCTCTTCGCAATGCCATGGCTCCCGTCCCCAAAATCGAGCCTCAAGCGATGAAAGATTATCGCCTCGAGGTTTGTTATTTTGGAACGCTCACGTTGCGACAAGCGCGTGATGCGTACCTGGCGAGCTTGGGCAAAGACGAGCCGAGCGAGAAGAAACTGCCGAACTTCGGCATGCCTGCAACGCCTCCTCCTTCGTTGATTCCGCCGATCACCGCACCTGGTGCGGGATCGACGAAGCCGGCTCCCAGCGGATCGGCGCGTCCTCCGATCGCTGCGCCGTCGGGAAGCGCGCACGTCAACCGCCGTATGGCCGACTTGGGTTTGCGTGCGCCGCATGAGCGTAACGCGCGGGCGTGTACGGTCGCCGCGGGACTCAAGGAGCCGGCGATGGCCGACGTCGACGCGGCGTTGAAAGACTTTGCTCCGTTCGCCTTGGAATTGAGCCGCAACATCGCCGCCGCGAGCGTTTATTACCAACGCGAAGAGTACACGAAGGACAAGTTCGAGAAGGGCAAAGAACTCCACAAGAAGCTCGTCGCCGACTTTGCGAAACTCGATGAGCTCTCGGACAAACTCGGCGCGGCGATCAACGCCAACCGCGAGAAGAACCCCGTCGACGCGAGCAAGCTCGAAGAAAGCGAAAAAGCCGTCGCTCAGGCGTACGGCGAAGCTCGCGGCATCATCGGACTTCTCGTCGCGAAGAAGGTCGACGTCGAGGCGTACAAAACGGCCGTAACAAACCTCGAGAAGTCTGTCGGTACCGTGAAGGAGCTCGGCACGAAGAACGCGAACGACAACTGGGCGAAAATCACGACGCCCGCGTTCGAAGCGTTCCTCAAGGGCGCCAAGGATGCCGAAACGAAGCTTGCCGAGAAGGCGTTGCCTCCGGACACGTTCTTGCAGCTCGTGAACACGTTTACCGCGCTGATCGAAGCGAAGCATCGCGCCTTGTCACGAGCGCTGATTGCAAAAGGACAAACGATCGAGCCGCAGCTCAATGTTCGAAATCCGATGCCGCCCGTGCATCCGGAGTTGCCCAAGGAGCTGCCGAAGGAGGCTCCGGGCGAAGCGCCGAAAGATCCGCACGGCGATCAACACTGATTGGACGTCAAACGATCGCGGGGAGTCGACTCAAACCGGCTCTCCGCGATGTCGCGAAATCGCCAGTCGGTACATCGCCTCGTACTGACGGCTCGCATGATCCCAACCAAACGGTTTTTGCATTGCGCGACGCTGCATCGAGCGGAAATGATCCGCGTGGTAGCGATAAATGAACGTCGCTTCGAGCAACGTCATGGCCAGTGCGATCGGCGTGAGTTCGTCAAACTTGAACCCTGTCGCCATGTGTTCGACGGTGTCGTCCAAACCTCCGACGGCGCGCACGACGGGCAGTGTTCCGTAACGCTGGCTGTAGAGCTGATTGAGGCCGCAAGGTTCGTAACGTGAAGGCATCACGAACAGATCCGCGCCCGCTTCGATCTTGTGCGCGAGAGCGTCGTTCATGCCCAAGTGCGCTTTGAAG
>CAYSYX010000752.1:0-4125 GCA_964435055.1 uncultured Polyangium sp.
CACCTATACAGCAATTCGTATTCCCCAGGTCGAAGGTAATCCGAAGCTGCAAAAACGCATCATGGCTGGCCAAGTATCGCAAGAAAAGGCGCGCGAGCTCGAAAAGGGCTGCATGCTCGCGATGCGCCGCTTCGATGCGGGGGAACTCGACATCAAGAAAACATTGGATGCATTGCAACGCTATGAAGAGTTGTATGAGGCCAAGGCGGATCATCGGGAAGTCTACCGCGAAGTTCTAGAAGACAGCCCTTGGAAGAAATGTCCATGCGACGTGTGTAAATCGATCGGTCACCACGACATCTTGTTTCGCGGAGCCGAACGCAACCGTCGTCGGGGTTTTCATAACACTTGGGTTTTCTACAAGAAATTGCAAAAAAACGTCGAAGCCGCGGTCGCAGCTGCACCGCGCAAATCATCGCGCAAAGCAAGCGAGCGCCTTCGGGAGATTGATACATGAAAAACGAGTTGCGTCTGCCGGCTATTGAGGTCCGCCAGTCGGGCACCCGAGTTCTCTATACGTTTGCAGTCGACGCCAAACTTGTACCGTCGTTCGCAACCATTTCGCGCATTCGCCGCGATGAGGGTGGCCTTCACGGCTACCAGCGACCTGAAGTGCTTTCGCATATTGAGGAGATCAAAGCGTACCTCGAGAGCGAATCCCCGATGGTTCCGAATGCTGTCGTCATCGCGTTCGACTCACGCGTTCGCTTTGAACCGGCTGCGGAGAAGGGCCCAGTTGCGTACTCGCGGCCTGGTACGATCGTTATCCCTATCGACAAGAAGGCGGAGCCGGAGGATCGACCTGGTTTCGTCGTGGATGGTCAGCAACGCCTCGCTGCAATCCGAGACGCCGAGATTGAGCGCTTTCCCATCTGCGTAAGTGCATTCATCACCGACGACGTCCGCGAGCAAACCGAGCAGTTCATCCTGGTAAACTCGACGAAGCCGCTTCCGAAGGGGCTGATCTACGAGTTGCTGCCAAACACGGAGGCCTCGCTGCCCACGATGCTCATGCGTCGGCGTTTGCCGGCATTGCTGGTCAACCGCTTGAATCAAGATGAGCATTCCCCATTGCGTGGATTGATCTACACGCCGACAAACCCCAAGGGCATGATCAAGGACAACTCGATGCTTAAAATGCTCGAACACAGCTTGAATGAAGGGGTTCTGTACCGGCTCCGCGAAGGTAGTGGCGACGCGGATCTGGAGCCAATGCTCGGTGTACTGTTTGCGTTCTGGGGTGCTGTAAGCGAAGTTTTTGCCGAGGCGTGGAAACTACCGCCGAAGCGATCGCGGTTGATGCACGGTGCCGGCATTGTGAGCCTTGGGCTATTGATGGAGAGAATTGCGGATCGTCACCGAAGCAAGGGCTTGCCCACGAAAAAAACGTTTATCAAGGATCTCGAGCCGCTCAAACCAACCTGTCGTTGGACCGAGGGAACGTGGGATTTTGGGCCGGGGCAGCAACGGAGGTGGAATGAGATTCAGAACACGTCGAAGGACATTCAATTGCTGACAAACTACCTGGTGGTGCAGTACAAGGCGCTGGTGTGGAACAAGGCGCCGCAGAAGAGCGGAAGGCAGTTGAGCTGGACGGAGGGGTGAACCACGCTCACGGGCGAAAAGGTTCCGTTTAGAAACAGCACGCCCGGAACGAATTTGCTGGCAGCACATCTTCTCGTGCCCTTAACAGCCCGTTGAAGAAAACGCCTTTGGGTACCGGGCTTCCATCCCAAAGAAGCCAATGCAATTCAGTATCGCCGACCACCGACGGTGGATGCGATGCCATATTCGGTCGAGCGCGCGCCCCAGCATTGTCGTAATGGCGGTCCAAAACACCAAAATGCAGACAAAAAGACCCTTCCCGGCCGAGGCCGAGCCTCGAGGCGTGCCCGCACCGAATGCTTTGCGCAGGACGATGGCCAAGTTGAGCGCGGCGATATGAGCCAGATACCGTTTTTTGACATTCTCGCGACCTCGAAGTCGCACTCGTCTCAATGCGCCCGTTTCGCAGGCATGTGCAAATGTCCGCTCAATCAATTCGCCGCGTTTTCGCTGCAAAGCTTTACTTTTGGGTCTGTGCACGCGGGTTCGGTTCGCATAAAACGCTTGCTGCATCTCCCAAGTCTTGTCGGTCCATTTTCGACCGGAATTGTCCCGCTCGGGGATATACGTGCGATATTGAGATCGCCTGAGATCCAGCAGCAATTCAGCCTTGTGGTACCCTTTGTCCGCCACGACTTCCATCAAAGCCCGAGCAATTGACGAATTCGTTGCGTTCGTGACGTCGTTGTTCGGTTGAGCGGTATCGTTTCCGTTTGAATCGGCATTCGGGCCCGAATCATCGTCGTCGTTGGATTCGACTTCTGCTACGACTTTTACATGTTCGACATTGGCTCGTGCGGCTTCCAAGCTTTGCTTCATTGTTGCAGGATCGGCTTGATCTGCAGGATAGATCTCGGCGGCGACGACCACGCCGGTATTCATATCGACAACATGCTTGCTCTTGTACGCCAAACGCGTGCGGCCGTCTTTGATTTTCATAATGCGCGCATCCGCGTCCGTTTTGCTCTTCCAATCGGCGTTCGACGTCTTTTTGCCTTTGCGTTTGCGGTCGAGCTTCCGGGCATCCACAATGGTTGGATTCTCGATTCCCGATTCTTTCGCAAGGCGCTTGATATAATCTGAATAAACTTCACCCGAGTCACGCCGAGTGATTGCTTTCATCGACGCATCCGCGCGAAGATACGTCGAATCGACTCCAATGACTTTGCCCTCGAGCAATCCAGATTGCGCGACCAGGCCGAGAACAAACTTGAACAGCGTGTCGTAAACTTCGGTTCCGAAGCGTTTGCGCATTCTCGACAACGTTGAATGATCCGGGACCGTTTCTTCGGGCATAAGCCCAAGAAACTCGCGCAACGAAAGCGAATCCGAACACCGCCATTCGAGTCCCCGCTCCGATTCGATGCCCTCGAAATATCCAACGAGCAGCATTCGAAAATAAACGCCCGGTGGTATTGAGCGCCTGCCTCGCGTTTTATCCGCTTTGAAATAGCTTGAACATGCCGCTTCCATGGCCCGGTCAAAGCCATGCTCCCGAAGCAGCTCGTTCAGCTTTTCATAGAATCGGTGGCCCGGTGATTTCGGCAACATTGGCGTCGCCACCCAGAGCGGCGCCTGTTTGTCCCGCTTGTGCCCCATCGACATCGCGGACAAACCCTACCAGATTTCCAGGTCTTGTCGATCCTGTTTGAAAAAAAATCAACGGGCTGTTAAGCTGCTACACTGTGACGCCGCATAGTCCTCGGAACAGCCACGCGCCGCGTATGATCTCGTCCCCGAGCTCTCTGCTTTGGGATCTTGGGCGCTGGCCAGAGGTTCATGTTTCGCTTCATGCAGAGGGAATGCGGTCATGACCTCAAAGCTGACGTTTCCGCGGTATGCGCTCGTCCGCGATGACAACCCGGAGATTGACGCCTTCCGAGTAACGGGTGGTGACACTTCGACAATTGAGCTCAGTGTGGCTGGTCGCTTGTCACGTCGTGTCAAACGTAGTGACAACCCGTTGCGGCGCATGAAACTGCCACGGGGTGCACGTGTGCTCATCGACGGAGACATTATAGGTTTAGCCGATACGGTGGAGGGCATCGTTTGTGACACGAAGGGTTTTGATGATCACTCAAAGCTTTTCGAGTACGACGTCGATGTTGAGGGAACTCGTAAATGGGTATCTGAGGCATATGTTCACCCAGCTCCGCCGAGAAACAGTACTCCCCTCGAGCTTCTCGAGGATCGAGTATGGCGCGTTCCGAGTCACTTCTTCTCTCGCTGGGCAGTGAGTCGCACCCAGTGCGAATGGTTTGAGATGTCGGAAGGCATTCCGCCACTCGTTGGCGCACGTGTGCAGCCGCTGCCCCATCAATTATATGCCGCGCGTCGGGTTCTTTGGGACCGCTCGCCTCGTTTCATCCTTGCGGACGAAGTCGGACTTGGCAAAACGATCGAGGCAGGGCTCATTATTCAGTCACTAACAGCAGGAAAGCCCGATCTACGTGTGCTTGTCATTGCGCCAGGCGGCATGAGTCGGCAATGGTTGTGTGAACTTTATCACCGATTCGGAGC
>CAYSYX010000753.1:0-4104 GCA_964435055.1 uncultured Polyangium sp.
ACGTAATGCGGAAGCCCCCACGCGCTCGTCACTGATCGACAAATGATTCTGCGTCAAGTTCGAGACGAGGCGCCACAAGGCTTGGCCACCGAGCGGCGCGGGGCGTTGCGGCGTCGGTTTGGAAATGCAAACGATTTTCGTCGCGGGTACGGGACGCTCGGGCGAAAGGACCGTGTCTTTTCCGACTTCCGCCGCCAGATCGCGGTTGGTGCACAACACCGACGCGTACACCGTCTCCGATGGCGGTCGCGTGGGCGTGAAGTCTGTATTGACAAACGTGAGCAACATGTCCGTGCCCGGCAGATCCTTGCGCCCCGTGGGGACTCGGCGCGGATGCCAAAACGCGCGCGGCGCTTCTTGCGGACGGCGGTGGGTAAACGAGAAAAACGGTACGTAGTCGATTTGTTGCGGCTCGCCGGGAGCCGTGGCCGCAACTCGGGTGATCGAATGAATTTCCGTCGTTCGTTCGCGCCGTGAATCCGCGACGAGACGATATTCGGGACGCGTGTGATCAATGCGAATCGGCTCCGCGTTGCGGGAGAACAAATTGATGATCGGCGTGCAACCCAGCTTGAGCGTCGAGGCTTTGACCGACACCGGTTTGTCCGGCTTTTGGCCGAAGAGCACGATGATTCGGGCTTCTTTGCCCGCGGGCAGTTCCGTGCGTTCGGTGAATAAAAGATCGAAAAAGTGAAACTTGTCGGGAAACGCGAAATATTCCTGAACCAGCCGATGAGCTCGATGCGCGTGGGCCGGGTAGGGCAGGACATCTTCGTCCGCGTCAAACCCCACGGGACGCAGCTTCGCTTCGGTCCACACCGTTCCTTTCGGAGTGCCCACGAGGACGCTGATGGTGTGAGCTGCAATCAAATCGTAGAGGTTCGATGCGGGCATTCCGCCGCCGGCAATGTGCAGGCGCAGCGACTTCATGCCGAGTTTGTCCAGGGTCAAGCCGCCGCTGACGATGTCAATCTGCAATGCCCCCGCCGCGCGGCTGATGAGCCACGAAGGCACTTCCAGTTTTTCCGGGGGCAACATCGCCGCTTGGGTGATTTCGAGCGGCCACAAGGTCACAGGCAATGCCGTGCGAAAGTGACACTCGGGGCCTTTCGATGACGTCGCGAAAAGCGGCGTGTTCTTCTCGATCGTGTACCCCGATCCCAGCTTGGCTTCTTTGGGGTCGATCTCGAAACTGGCGATCGCCATGGCCGGTACGGGACAAACCAGCTGCGGGGCCAACGAAGCCAGGAGCGAATTGGTGTAAAGCGGCAGCTCGGCTTCGAGCTCGCGTGACAAACGCGTCGTCAAAAAAGCGAACGCTTCGATCAATCGTTCAACGTGCGGGTCCGACGAACCTTGGCTCGACAAACCCAAACGGGCTGCGATTTTGGGGTGATCTTTGGCGAACTCGGCGCCTCGTTCACGCAGATACGCCAGCTCGCGAGCGTACAGCTCGAGCAGTTCGCGATCGGGTTCACCGGGCCGATTCATGCCGCACCTGTGCGCAGATCGAGCGGGGCTTCGAACGACAACGGTTCGCGGACTTCATCGACGACGAGGTTGGCGCGGATGGTGACGACGAGGCGCGCGTGCGGGGGAGCGTCTTCGCGACGGTTGATTTCGACGTCGATATTTTGCAATCGAGGTTCGAAGGCTTCGACGGACTTTTTGACGATACGTTGGAGGCGACGAAGTTCTTCCGGTAAAACGTTTCGGCCACCGATTTCCAGATCGGGTAATCCGTAATCGATGACCGTACGTTTGCGGGTCAGAGCTTCGTCGCCGGTGATGGGGCAACGCGTGGAGAGGATGCGGCCGAGTTCTCGAGCGATCGAGCGGCGAAGGCCTTCGCGGTCGAGCGTGCAGTACGGAGTGGCTTCGCGTTTTTGTGCGGGTGCCTCGTCAACGAGACGATCGAAAAGAGGCACCCTGCCTGCGCCCGTAGCTCCCCAGGAGTTGGTCATTCAATCGTTCCAGAAGGACGAACGAGCGTCGTCGACGCCGGTGAAAGAATGGATTACTTCTTCTTGTTTGCTTCGAGGTCCCAGCCGCCTTCAGCCGCACCCTTCTTGCCTGCGGGCGACATCTGACCTTGTTGAGCGTACGTCCAGGCAATCTGGCGATAGTTGAACGTGACGGTCTCGACCGGACGGCCACCGGAGCCACCGCTCACGCTGACATTCGTGAGGATGCAGTCGGTGAACACGATCTTGTAGTACATGATCATGTCGCCATCGGCTTTATCGGCCTGAAAAACCGTAAACTCGATCTCTTTGATGTTGTCGCCGCCGCACGTCTTCAGGTTGATCGTGGGCGAAGCGATATCGAGGTATTTGGTGAAGGTGAAGTCTTGGTGCACGCAGCGACCGTGCGCGCGAGCGTTTTGAGAAGCACCTGCCGTCAGGGGCATCGACACACCGTGCGAGAAGGAAAGGACTTCGATCTTGTCTTTTCCTTGGGTCGCCGTGCTCTCGCCTTTGATGTCCCCAATTTTAATGAATGTCGTTTCCATCTGCGAAATCTCCTGGTCCCCGTTTGTCCGCGTTCCGCCTTTGTTTTCCGTACTCGCCGTCGAGCGCGGAAAACAAAGGCTTTATGTACATCGATTCAGCAAACGCGTCACGCAGCCGGAGGCGGAAGTTCCGCCACGAGGCGCATGGACACGGAAAGCTCATTGAGCTGGAAGTGCGGTTTCAAGAATACGACGGCACGGTACGCGCCGGGTTTCCCAGGAACGTCGGTAACGTCGATTCGAGCTTCCCGCAGGGGCAAACGCGCCTTCGTCTCTTGCCCCGCGTCGTCATTGAGAAGGACATAGTCGGCGATCCAGTTGTTGAGGTAGGTCGAGACATTGTCCTTGGTCATGAAGCTGCCGATTTTATCGCGCATCATGACCTTGATGTAATGGGCAAACCGCGAAGTCGCCAAAATGTACGGCATTTGCGCACTGAGCCGAGCGTTCGCCGTGGCCGTGGGCAAGTTGTACACCTTGGGCTTGTTGGCCGTGCTGCCACCGAAGAAGGCCGCTTGACCGCTGTTTTTCCGGTAACACAACCCGATGAAACCAAGCTCGGAAAGCTCGTTTTCACGACGATCCGTGATGGCAACTTCGGTCGGCGTCTTGACGGTCAAATCCCCATCGCTCGTCTTGAAGACGTGCACCGGAAGATTCTCGACCAAACCGCCGCCTTCGACGCCGCGAATGGCCGCGCACCACCCGAACAACGCAAACGCATTCGTGATGCGTTGGCCGAGCGCATAAGCGGCATTGCCCCAGAGGAAGTTCTTGTCCTCGGCGCCGACGTTTTTCCCGTCCGAACCGACCTTCTCTTCGTACTGGAAGCCGTCGACCGGAATTCCTTTGGGGCCGTAAGGCAAACGCAAAAGTACGTGCGGACAAACCAAACCGACATAACGGCTGTCTTCGCTCTCACGGAACGCGCGCCACGGAATGTATTGGGTGCTTTCGAAGATCTTCGCGAGATCTCCGGGCACGCCGATTTGCGTGAAGCTGTCCATGTCGAACAAATGCGGGCTCGCGGCCGTGATGAACGGCGCGTGAGCCGCCGCCGCAACCTTCGAGATCTCGCTCAGCGTGGCGATGTCCGGGTTGCTCGCGTCAAACTCGTAATCGCCGATGAGTGCGCCGTAGGGTGCGCCGCCGAAGGTGCCGTATTCCTCTTCGTACACCTTCTTGAAGAGCGCGCTGCGATCGAACTCGGGCGCCGAGGTGAGGTCCTTGCGCAGTTCGTCCTTCGAAACGTTCAGCACGCGGATCTTGAGGCGCGTGCTCGTTTCGGTGTTCATCACCAAGTAGTGCAGGCCGCGCCAACGCGCTTCCAAGCTCTGGAACTCGGGCGCGTGCAGGATCGCGTCGAGCTGCTTGCCGATGAGCTCGTCGATTTCGGCGATGCGATCTTGGATCGCCGCGACGACGTCCGGATCGATCTTCTGGTTGTGAGCGCGTTCGTCGATGACTTGCTGGACAAACTCACCGATGATGTCGCGCGCGTGCTTCTTCTGCGCCGGATCGTCTCCGCGCACCATGTTTCCGCCCGAGAGGATCTGGTCGATGATCGCAGCCCCGTCGGCGGTCGTATCAAT
>CAYSYX010000754.1:0-4101 GCA_964435055.1 uncultured Polyangium sp.
CCTATAACATGAAAGAAGTTAAATATGCCGGCGGTCTCTTCGACGTATGGGCAGCTCAAGCAGAGATCCTCGGCGAACTCACGATCTATGGTTCCGGCGTGCCCATCATCAGCAGCGAACGAGGCACGGTGGTCGAGTAAAGGCGAGATGAGCTATTCGGCCCACAAGCTTGCTGGAGGCGATTTCGTTCCGCGTGCAGGTCGTCGCCTCGTCACAGTCTCGACAAACCATTTACGAGGTGACGGTGTCCATGGTTTGGCGTGACCGTCCATTCGATGTGTCGAACGGGTGGTACGTCGGACGAAACGATGGGTGATACATGGGCGACGCTTTCACACGCGCGGCGTGGGTCATGGTCGGGCTCGGCGTATTGGCCGCTTTTGGGCGGAGCGCAGGCGTTCCGCAAGCCGCGATCGGCGCGTTTATGTCTCTCGCGGCGATCCTTGGCGGGACCGGCATCGTCATCTCACGTCGCGTCGAACTTGCCGGGCGTTTTGGTGGGCGAGTGCCGATCACTGGGACGGCCGCGGTGCTGTTTGGCCTGGGCATGATTGTCGCGCCAATCGGGGGCGTCGGGTTTGCCCTCGTAATGAACCTTGCCCCGGGACCAGGTGGTCGCGTTTGGGGTGGAATGTCGATCTCCGTGCTTGGAGGAGGGCTTTTCCTGACGGGCGCAGGCCTCTGGCTCAAGTTTGCCCTGGAACCGTGGCACGCGAGCCGCGGTGAAGCAATGGCCCAGCGCATCCCGATGATGATCGTTCGAACCTGGGGATTTGGTTGGATTGGTCTATTGGGAGCGGCGCTCATGGTTGCCGGCTTGGTGATTGCGATCCAGGCCATCTAAAGCCATTTACAAAGTGCTTGGCGCGCCCTCACCCCGCCCGCCATCCAATGGGCAACACCCAACAAAGCACGATGATCGCCGTCAGGAGAATCCACATCTTGTCCGGCATATCGGGGCGCAGTATGTCCGGCGCTCTTGCCGCGAGCGGATCTTCAACCCGCGGTCGCTTGAAAATCCGCGGCCAAGGAACGGAAAACAGCAGCAGCAGCGACATCGGCTCGACGTAGGGCATGACGCACAAGAAAATAATATTCAAGTGCAATGCCCAAATCATGCCCGTCCATAAAAGTCGCAATCGCGGACCAAACAACAGGAAAAACCCACCGCCTTCGATCACAATCGTCATGAATGCGGAAAACCAGGCGACGCTCGGGTTTTCGAGCACCAGGTTACGGTACGATGTGAGCCATGACCAATGGCCCAACGGCTCTTGCGAAAGAATGAGCCAACGAACTTGATGCGGATTGATCCAATCGAATCCCGAAGCCAATAACTTGCTCAGCGCCGAGCTCGTATAACCCGCCGCAATACACGCCATGGCTCCGGCTTCCGCCAATCGTTCACGAAAAGCGCGTCCTTCGGGTTTGTCCGCTTCGGCTCCCGCCACCGCTCGCGCCCACGCGAGGCCCAGCACCCAACCGAGCAACATCACGCCCGGGAAAAACGAATTTCGGGACGGAGTTCCGGCCAATTCACGTTTCCAATAACTGAGGACCGACATCCAACAAAGGGCCCACATGCCCGCCGGAAGGCTGCGTTTGTCCAAGGCAATGGCCCCGAGACCGCCGAGAATCAACACAAAAATGCACCACGCGAACGCGGGATTGCTCGGCAGAACGTCGAGCGAGCCGGCAGGTAACGTGTAATGAGCATCCCGCGCCATCGAAGCTACGGAATGGGTTTCCCCAAAGAAAATAAGGCCGCAAAGTAAAGCAAATCCCACGCGCAAGGGCGTGCGTGAAAAACCATCGTAAGGCGATACGTAATCGAGCTTCATGGTTTTCCACCTTTTCGTCGTGCCAGACAAACCGCCAACGGGCAATCGGCAAATGTCGGCGGTCCGGGGCGCTCTTCCAATGTGAACTTGCGCCAAACCAATTTTACTTCATGACCTCCGGAGACACTTGGTTGCAGGTGAGCGTCGAGGTGAATTTGTAAATCCTGCGTCACGTAGTCGATACGCCCAAAGCCGGCGTAATCGCAATGATCGACATCGGCCAGATTCGGACGCGGTGGATCACATTGGAACGCTTCGTACGATGTGATCTCCGAAGTTTGTCCCGTAGCGTCGAGCGCCAGCACGCGCGACGCAGTCGTCGGCGATTTGCCTTGGTACATGTCGAAGGCCGAAATGGGGAAAAAGTTTCGGATACCGCGGGCCGCCAATAAGTATGCAAAGAAAATTGCCCATACGACGACGAATGGAAGTGTTTTGTTATGTAAAACTTTCACAGCGCCGCTCATCCTAAGTCCCTGCTCTGCGCCATGCGAGACTCCGCGTCAAGAGGGGTTTCGCCACATCCGTACAAACATGCGTCGCGATTCGCTTGACGCCCGCATGCAACCATGCGTATCGCCAGCGTCGTATTCTCGTGAACTCCGTCCCTCTTTGTGTCACCGCCGATGATTACGGTTTGTCCAACGATATCAATCGCGCCATTGAATGGCTGGCCATTTCATCACGATTGACCGCGGTCAGTGTCATGGGACATCGGGACGCCGACTTATCCTCGGCGCGACGCTTGAGCGATTCCGGAGTTTCTCTCGGCGCACACTTGTGTTTTACGCGCGAACGACCCATCACGAGAGCCTTCGGCGGGCGACTTCCTTCGAGTTATCAGCATTTGTTCGCGCTCGTGACTCGACGTCCACGTGTTCGTACCGAACTGCTCGTCGAGGCCCAAGCGCAAATTCAAAAACTACGTGATAGTGGAATCAAAATCGATTTCATCAATGCCCACGAGCACGTGCACTTGTATCCCCTGCTGTGGCCCATGATCGCCCGGCTTGCTCGAGATATTGGTGTGCCGATCCTGCGCTCGGCCCTCGGACAACCGTTCGAACTCTCGCTCGCCGGAGCGTTGGCCATGGCGTCTCGTTTGTCATGGTCGATGTTTCCACAACGGGATTTCACCGTTTTGAGCCCGCTCGGGGTTGGGCATGCCGGAATGATGACGCCAAGCCTCGCGCATTCGCTGTTGGCGCGACCTTTTCACGAAATGCCGAATGTCGTGCGCGAATTGTGCGTTCATCCGGGGCTCGACGATGTTGGTCGATGTGCCGAGTACAACCTGATCGCTTCGGGGGAGCTCGAGACGATTGTCCGGCGGTGCGGAGCGAAGGTTTTATCCAACTTGGCGGTTGTCCATTGACGAGGCTCCGAGCCTTTGGCTACTTGTAGCTCATTCAATGGTGCCACCCGTGCGACGCGAATCTCTGCTCTCCGTGGTGGCCGCCGTGTACAATGAAGAAGCGTGTTTGCGCGAGTTCGTGGCTCGGCTCGACCGGACTGTGTCGAATGCCGCGTGCCCGACCGAGTTTGTCCTCGTCGATGATGGCAGTACGGATGCGACGTTCGCGATCATCGAAGAGCTGGCTGCGAACGATGCGCGGGTTCGAGGTATTCGTTTGGCGCGTAATGAAGGGCATCAAAATGCCTTGATGTGCGGCATGGCGTGCGCGCGAGGTGATGTCATCGTGACGATGGATGCGGATCTGCAGCATCCGCCCGAGCATATTCCCGCAATGCTCGAGGCTTGGCGCCAAGGGTACGATATCGTGCACATGGTTCGTCGCGCCGATGGCCAAAGTCCTCTGCGCATGGCGCTCGGGACGGCGTTTTACACCATCTTCAATGCCGTTTCGGATGTCGCCGTTCCGCCGCGAAGCACGGATTTCCGCTTGCTCAATCGGGAGTGTCTCGATGCATTGACGCGGGAGTGGCGAAAACGGCAATTCTTGCGATCGGCGGCGCGACGTATTGGATATCGACAAACGGAACTGGCCTTCGATGCGCCGGATCGTTTTGCCGGCCAATCGAGTTACACATTGCCGAAGCTCGTGTCTTTGGCGTCGCGCGCCGTGATCTCCGCGGTTCGAGGAAAAGTCGGCGCGGGTTTTGGGCATGGGCGTCGAGGTATTTCCGAACAAACCGTCGATCGCTCCGGAGAGCGAAAAGCATGACAAACCTGTTTCAGGTTCCCGGGGCTTCCTTGGCGTTCGAACGAATCGGTCCGGATCAGGCACATACCTTGGTG
>CAYSYX010000755.1:0-4087 GCA_964435055.1 uncultured Polyangium sp.
GTACAAAGCGAAGATCGAGGCGATCTTCGGGCGCCTCACGTTGGCGCACGATGTTTTGACCTCCAAGCAACGGCGTGCCGAGTACGACAGTTATCTCGAACAGCTGCGTCGCAATCGAACGATGGCCGCGCTGCTCGAGCATGATCCGTCGGACATCCCGGCTGTCGTGGCGGCTGCGGACGACGAGGCGCCTCCGACGGCGCGTGGACGGACCAACGATGGCGAGGGACCCGAGAGTGCGCGAGGTCGGCGGATCCAAGTGGTGCGACCTTCCACGGCAAACTTGCGTCGACCTGGTTTGGAAGGGCAATCGTTGGGCTCGTTGGGAGCGGCCGCGGCCGAATCCGCACGGCGAGTCGAGCAGCCGGTTCGTCCCGACCCACGAAAGTTGCAGCTCGAACGATATTTGTTGGCCGCGAAAGTAGCGCTCGATCGCAAAGACTTGGCGGCGGCGGCGAATGCGTATCGTTTGGCGGCGGCGCTCGCGCCGGATGACGAATCGATCGTTCGGAAAGCTGCCGATGTGCAGCGAACGGCGTCGAACGAGTTGTCCGATGGGTTTGTCCGCCAGGCGGACTACGAAGCGAGTGAAGGTCACTGGGTCGAAGCTGCGGCGAGTTACGTCAATGGTTGTCGGGCGCGGCCCGATGATCCTCGTTTGCATGAGCGGGTGGCGTTCGCGACGCTCAAGAGTGGGCAAAATGCCCGTCGCGCCGTGGATTACGCCCGTCGCGCGGTCAAACTTGCGCCACAGGTTGCGGAATATCGGGTCACATTGGTCCGGGCTTACGTCGCCGCAGGCCTTGAAACGAGCGCCCGGTCGGAAGTCGATCGGCTCGCGGAGATGGGTTCCAGTGATGCTAAGCTGCGTGACGCGGTGGCTCAGCTTCGCGCGCTGCTCAAGAAAGCGGACAGCGGCGATTCGTAGCGTATCATCCCCGATCGCCACTTCGTTGGCGTCGCAGCGTCACCCCCTCGACGGAGCATATTGAGTAGCGATGGAGCGCGTCATCGGAATTGATCTCGGCACGACCAACTCGTGCGTGGCCATTGTCGAGCAAGGCGTACCGACGGTCATTCCAAACCGTGGAGGGTACAAGACCACTCCATCGATGGTGGCGATCACCGAGGCGGGCAAACGCCTCGTCGGACACATCGCCAAGCGTCAAGCGATCACCAACGCGGAAAACACGGTCTACGCCGCGAAACGGCTCATCGGTCGCAAGTTCGCGTCACCGCAAGTCAAGAACGCCATGATGTCCGCGTCGTATCGGATCGTTGAAGGTCCGCACGGCGACACGCGTGTGCAGCTTCGAGACAAGTCGTTCTCGATCCCTGAAATCAGCGCGATGGTGTTGCAGGAGGTAAAACTCTTCGTCGAGGAGTACCTCAACGAGCCCGTGACGAAGGCGGTGATCACGGTCCCCGCCTACTTCAACGACGCGCAACGCCAAGCGACGAAAGACGCCGGACAAATCGCGGGCCTCGACGTCATTCGCATCATCAACGAACCAACGGCGGCGGCCTTGGCGTACGGGTACGAGCGCAACGTCGAACGAACGATCGCGGTGTTCGATCTGGGCGGAGGAACGTTCGACGTTTCGTTGCTCGAGATTGGAGCCGGCGGCGTCTTCAAAGTCATCGCGACCGCGGGCGACACGTTTCTGGGCGGCGAGGACTTCGACGCGCGCATCATCGACTGGCTCATCGAAGAGTTTCGCGTTCAAACGGATATCGATCTGCGGACCGACCGCATGGCCCTTCAGCGCCTCAAGGATGCTGCGGAGAAAGCCAAGTGCGAGCTGTCGACCGTGCGTGAAACGGACATCAATCTTCCGTTCATCGTTTCAACGGGACATACCGGCGCGACGCATCTTCAACGAACGTTCCGACGCGAAACGCTGGAGTCTCTCTGCGCGGATCTCATCGATCGGTGCATCGATATTTGCCGACAAACCCTCGAAGATGCCCGCATCGAGGTCGACGAGATCGAAGACGTCATCCTCGTCGGCGGCATGACGCGCATGCCGCGCGTGCAAGAAGCGGTTCAGGAGTTCTTCGGACGTGAACCGTGCAAGGGGGTTCATCCGGACGAAGTCGTCGCTCTTGGGGCTGCGGTTCAGGGGGCCGCGCTCGTCGATGCTTCGACCCAGATGGTGCTGCTCGACGTCACGCCGCATGCCTTGGGAATCATGACCTTCGGCGAGAACTTCGAAGAGCTCATCCCGATGAACACGACCGTGCCGACGAGCCGATCGAAGATCTTCACCACGAGCCGCGACAACCAGACGGCCGTGAAAATCTTGGTCATGCAGGGAGAAACGGCATCCGTCTCCGCGAACGACCTGTTGGGCGAGTTTGTCCTGACAGGTTTACGTCGAGCACCCAAGGGCCAAGTCGAGATCGACGTCACCTTCTCGATCGACGGCGACGGCATCGTCTCCGTCAGCGCCCGCGACATGGAGACGAATCAGCAACAGTCGATCCAAGTCACTTCGTCGAGTGGTCTGTCGAAAGAAGAAGTCGTTCGGATGGTGGAAGACGCCAAGGAATTCCTGGTCGATCGACGAAGCAGCGATGAGCTCACGAAACTGAGTCAGGAAGCCGGAAAGCTCGTTTCGGAGATCGAATCGATGTTCCCGCGCGTAGAACAAGTCGTTGCTTCCAGTGACTTCGGACGTGACGCGATCGGGAAAGCGCGGAGCGTCATCGAGCGTTGTAGAGAGGCGATTGCCCGCAAAGATCTTGGCGGGCTTCGAGGCCAAATGGAATCGCTTGCCCGAACGCATCGTATGTTCAAGGGTGTCGTTGCCCGACCTCAGGGCTGAGTTTGTCCCAGGACACGATCGCGGTCGAACACGCGGAGTTTGATGTCGCAAAAACCTTCTGATCCTGTCCGCGATGCCGGCGCAGAGCCGCCGGACGGATCTGCTCGCGACCCAAACGACACGACGGCTCCGCAAGGAATTCCCGTTGTTTCGCGTAATGTCGAGCTCGCTGCCGATGCCGCGCTCGCGTCGATGGTCCGCTCGTATTCGCGCCCGACGGGATCCGAACACGATCGCGTGACGATGCCTCCGCCGGTCCCGATGGAGCAGCTCGTCGAAACGATGATGCTTGCGGATTCCGATCGCGTGCCGCCGGACATCAAACCGATCATCCAAACCACGACTGGCGACTCCAATCCGCCGGGCAGTGATGTCGACACGGTGCGCACGAAAATGGCCGACATGCAGCGCGTGCCGATGTCACCCGCTCCAACGAGTGCGCCTCAGGATGAAGTGCCGACGGTGCCGCCTTATCCGCACGATGCGGACACGTTGCCGCCGTCGAACATCGCCGATGATACGGAGCCTGGTTTTCGCCCGTTGATGTCCGATCCGCCTCCGGCTCCATCGCCACGAACTTCGGCGCTCAATGCGGCAGGTGCAGTGCTCGAAGAGTTCGGTGTCGAATTGTTCCGAGAGCGATCGTCGATCAAAGATGTTTCGTTTGACGAACCCGAGGCGGCGACGCGGGTGGACGAAACGTTGCGGACCAAGTCTCCCGAAGAGCGCCGACGTTTCACTCAAAATTCGCGCCTCACACCGCCTAGGACGGTACGTCCAATCCCCGACGTGACGCCTCCTTCAAGCTCCACGGGCCGGGCGATTCCCGGCCGCAAACGTATTTCCGAACCGGGGTATCGGTCGCGCGAGTCGCCGTTACCTCCGCCGCCTCCAAGCGAGCGAAATGACCGCATCAGTTCGCCCGGCGCGTCGACGATGAGCGAACGCGTGTTCGAAGTTCGTGAACGTTACGAGTCCGGTGATCATCGCGCGGCCTTGCGGCTCGCCGAGGCGATCTTGCATGAGCATCCCGGGCATTTGGCGGCACTCGGTTACGCCGAGAGTTCTCGGCAGATGTTGCGCCAGAAGTACCTGGCTCGCATCGGGGACATGTCCGTCGTTCCGCGCATCAAACACGTGGCCATCGAGCTGTCGCGCTTGGGTGTCGATGCGCGTGATGTGCGGGTGGTCGATGCGATCAATGGAACGCTGACGGTGGAAGAGATCGTCGTTGCGTCCGGCATGTCGACGCTGGACGT
>CAYSYX010000756.1:0-4086 GCA_964435055.1 uncultured Polyangium sp.
GGAATCGAGCCGGAAGACGTGTGGCGATTGGGCGACGAATTGCGGGTCGAGCTCGATGTGCAATGGAGTGGGGACGACGCGAAGGATTGTTTCGATATCGTCGTGCACACGCCGGACGCCGACGACGTCACGCCCTTGCATACGGACGAACCGGTGCCTTCGCCGCGTTTTCACGATTACGCAAACAATCCATTGCGCAAAACCATGGAGCAAATGCTCATTCCTCAGCTCCGGAAGCACATCGAGGCGAAGCTGCCCGAATACATGATGCCCAGCGCATTCGTCGTGCTCGAGCATTTGCCGCTCACGATGAATGGGAAGGTCAATCGTCAAGCTTTGCCCGCTCCCCAGGCCCGAGCCGGTGTTTTATCGGCATTTACGGCACCTCGAAATGGCGTCGAGCACGCCTTGGCTACCATTTGGGCGGGCGTTTTGTACCTCGAGCATGTCGGGATTGACGATAATTTCTTCGAGCTGGGTGGTCACTCGCTGCTCGCGACGCAAGTCGTCTCGCGTATTCGTGCCGCATTCAATGTGGAATTGCCGGTTCGCGTTCTCTTCGAGGCGCCCACGATTGCAGAGCTTGCGGAGAAAATAGGCCAATCCCAATCCGTCGAGATCTCCTCCAATCCTCCGCCGCTCGTGCCGGTGGCCCGCACCGGTGCTCTGCCGTTGTCATTTGCGCAGGAACGTTTGTGGTTTTTGGATCAGCTCGAGCCGAACAATCCATTTTACAATAGTTTCGGGGCGGTACGCCTGCGCGGCCGGCTCGACGTTCACGCGCTCGAACGCAGCTTGTTGGAAATCGTGCATCGACACGAGGCATTACGCACGACGTTTACAACCGTGCTTGGTCGAGCGTATCAAGTCATTACAACGCCGGCGCCGTATTCGCTCCATGTCGTCCCGACCGATGCCTCCGATGTGGCGGCACGAGTCGCCGGGGAAGCGGCAGCGCCTTTTGATTTGGCTCGCGGGCCGCTTCTTCGCACGACGTTGCTGCGCATTTCCGACCGCGAGCACGTCCTTTTGCTAACGATGCACCATATCGTCTCCGATGGCTGGTCGCTCGACGTGTTTGTCCGGGAAATTGCCCAGCTTTACCAAGCATTTCGGGCGGGGGAAGCTTCGCCCTTGCCCGCGCTCGCCATTCAATATGCGGATTATGCGGCTTGGCAACGACAATGGCTCGCCGGCAAAGTGCTCGAAGAACAAATCGCCTTCTGGAAGCGACGTCTCGCGGGCGCCCCGGCAGCAATCGAATTGCCAACGGACAAACCACGTCCGGCCGTGCAATCCCACCGTGGCGCGGCGTTCCCGTTCGTATTGCCGCGCGAATTGTCCGAAGCACTGGTTCACCTGAGTCGAGCCGAAGGCGCCACGCTTTTCATGACGCTGCTCAGTGCTTTTGCCATTTTGCTGCATCGTTACTGCGGCCAGGACGATATCGTGATTGGTTCGCCCATTGCCAACCGCACGCGGCCCGAGGTCGAAGGGCTCATCGGCTTTTTCGTCAATACGCTCGCCTTGCGAACGGATTTGTCCGGACAACCCACGTTCCGGACTCTGCTTGCGCGTGTGCGTGACGAATTGCTGAACGCGTACGCGCATCAGGACGTACCTTTTGAAAAACTGGTCGAAGAGCTGGCTCCCGAGCGCGACATGAGCCGTTCGCCCATTTTTCAAGTGATGTTCGTCCTGCAAAACACGCCCACGAGCAGTATCGCGGTCTCCGATCTGGAAATCAGCTTGGAACCGACCGCGACGACGACGGCCAAATTCGATCTGACGTTATCGATCCACGAGGCCGCGGAAGGGCTTTGCGGCGAGATCGAATACGCTACCGACATCTTCGAGCCGCAAACCATCGAGCGTTTGGCGGGGCATTACGCAGTACTTCTGCAGGGCATCGTCGACGATCCCGACGTCGTCATGACCAAGCTGCCTCTGTTGACCGAATCCGAGCGCCACGAATTGCTCGTCGAATGGTACGATACCGCCGTCGAGTATCCCGCGAACCGTTGCATTCACGAATTGTTTGTCGAGCAAGCCGCCAAGACGCCCGACTCCGTTGCGGTCGTTTTCGAGGATCAGCAGCTCACGTATGCTCAGCTCGATGCCCGAGCGCATCAACTTGCGGAACATTTGCGAACGCTTGGGGTTGGTCCGGATGTACTCGTCGGAATTCGTGCGGAACGCTCGATTGAAATGGTCGTCGGGATCCTGGGCATTCTCATGGCGGGCGGCGCGTACGTGCCCATGGATCCGACAACTCCCAAGGAACGTATCGCCTTCATGCTCGAAGATACGCGAGCTCGCGTGGTTCTGACGCAAGCCCGGTTCGTGGACAAACCGTCGGCAGACAACGTTTCCACCGTGTGCCTCGATGCGGACTCATTTCAATGGGTCGACGCGAAGTCAACGCCTTCGTTCTGTCGCGTATCGCCTCAACATGTCGCTTATGTGATGTATACGTCCGGTTCGACCGGTTATCCCAAGGGCGTCATGGTTTCCCACGGCGCGCTGGTCAATCACATGGCGTGGTTCGGCCGGGAAATGCAATTGACGCAGGACGATCGCGTCATTCAAAAAACGCCGTTCGGTTTCGATGCGTCCGTATGGGAGTTTTTCGCGCCGCTCCTCGTGGGCGCGCGATTGGTCATGGCTCCGGTGGACATTCATCAAGACCCGGCAGCGCTCGGTCAATGCATGCGCGAATCGGCAATAACGGTGTTGCAAGCGGTGCCGACCTTGCTCGCGGCCATGGTCGACGCGCGGGCATTCGATCGACAACGTGCACTTCGTCTCGTGTGTGCCGGCGGCGAGCAATTGCCGCGTCGGCTCTTCGAGGCAATTCAATCGGCAGCCGGCTGTGAAGTTTGCAATCTTTATGGCCCGACCGAGGTCACCATTGATGCGACCACGGCGTCGTGTCGAATTGGAACGAGTGACGCCATGCCGATCGGCGCTCCTCGCGCAAATGTACAAGCGTACATTGTTACACCGGACTTGGAGCTGGTCCCCAAAGGGATCGCCGGGGAATTGCTCTTATCGGGCGTACAGCTTGCGCGCGGTTATGTCCATCGTCCCGCATTGACGGCCGAACGTTTCATCCCGCATCCATTTTCTTCCGAACCGGGGGCGCGCGTGTATCGTACGGGTGACCTCTGTCGATGGCGTGCCGACGGCAATCTCGAGTTTCTCGGGCGTATCGATCACCAGGTCAAACTGCGTGGTTATCGTATCGAACTCGGCGAAATAGAACATGTCCTTGCGCGGCATCCGGCCATTCGCGACGCTGTCGTCATTGCCCGAGAGGACATGGGCTCCGACAAACGGCTGGTCGCTTATCTCGTCGTGCGTGACGCGGGCGTCTCGACGAACGATGTACGCCAATATCTCGAGGCGAATTTGCCCCGACAGATGGTTCCGTCGGCGTTTGTCATGCTGGATGTTTTTCCTTTGACCTCCAACGGCAAGGTCGACCGCAAAGCATTGCCCGCGCCGGATGCATCGCTCGTCGATGCCGCGCATTTCTTCGCTCCGCGCAACATCACGGAAGAATTGCTGGCCGGCATCTGGACCGACGTGCTCCACATCGACAAGATCGGGGCCTTCGATCATTTCTTCGAATTGGGTGGACATTCGCTGCTCGCCACGCAGGTCGTGTCGCGTATTCGCACGGTGTTTGGCATTGATTTTCCGTTGCGCATTCTGTTCGAGGCGCCAACGCTGCATTCTCTTGCGCAGCGGGTCGACCATGCCCGCCATGCAACATCGTCTCTCGCCATTCCGCCGCTCGTGCCGGTTCCGCGTACGGAATCGTTACCATTGTCGTTTGCCCAGCAACGGCTTTGGTTTTTGGATCAATTCGAGCCCGACAGCGCATTCTACAATATTCCCGGCGCCGTACGCCTGCGCGGACCGCTCGATGTGCCGACACTCGAACGTTGTTTGCAGGAAATCGTGGATCGGCACGAGGCATTCCGCACGACGTTTGCCACCGGGGGTGACCGAGCGCATCAAGTCATTACGCCTCCGTCGACGTATTCATTGCATGTCGAAAACATCGAAGCCTCCGAGGTT
>CAYSYX010000757.1:0-4080 GCA_964435055.1 uncultured Polyangium sp.
GCACCCGGCGGCACGCCCGTGGCCGGCGGTGGAGCGCCACCTGGCGGCACGCCCGTGGCCGGCGGTGGAGCGCCACCCGGCGGTACGCCCGTGGCCGGCGGTGGAGCGCCACCCGGCGGTACGCCCGTGGCCGGCGGCGGTTCCAGCGGCACGCCGTTCGTTCCAGGCGGAGCGTCCGGGGCTGGTGGCGCCAAACCTCCTGCAGCTCCCCCCGCCACGCCTTTCGCTGCACGAGGCACTCCCGCGGTTGGTGGCGCCAAACCTCCTGCATCACCGGTCGTACCACCCACGGCGCCCGGCGGTACGCCCGCGGTTGGTGGCGCCAAACCTCCCGTGGTCCCCGGCGGCCCACCCGCGGTTGGTGGCGCCAAACCTCCCGCAGCTCCAGCTGCAAAACCTGTCCTCCCAAGAGGAGCGCCTGGGGTTGGTGGCGCCAAACCTTCCACCACACCACGCGCAACGCCCGTTACCCCAGCCGGCGCGCCGGCGGCCCCTGACGAATCCTCCTGGCTGGACCAAGTCAAAGACCAAGTCAAAGACGGAACACCCACGGAACCGAACGTCCCTCATCCCGTTGCTGAACCGGCACCCGTCGTTCCAAACACGCCAACGCCCACGTCCCCGGTTCTTCCAAAGAAACCGCCGTGGCGGCCGTGAGTTTCACATCGCGTTTGTCTCGAACGTCCACGCGCCCACTGAGTCCCAAACGTTCAAACCAGGGCCGTCGTGCCCCGCGGCCGCTCCGCATTCCCCGACATTCCTGCGGCTGACCGCCGCTTGCCATCGCGAAATTCCGCGTCCGCGTGTGTCGCCTCGTTGCTCAATTGTTTCATTGCTCCTTCGCCGCACTTGGCACACGATCGGCGAATGCTTCTGCACACGCGTCACGGACTCATCGAGTTTGGACGTGCCAAGAAACAACCGCGCGATTCCGTCGAGCTTCTCCTCGAACGAATCGTTGCGACGCCCGGCGGCTTCAAATACCTGCGTGCCACGCTCACCGACGTTTCCACCGCGTACCACGGCCGAGATCTCACGCCTCGAGAAGTCGTTCGTGAAGTCTCCGCGTGCATTGCCGCGGGCCGCTTGTCGTTTGTCTTTCTGCGAAATCAAGACGCCCTGACGTTGCGCCTCATCAAAGAAGGCGACGCCGCCCGCTAATACGACTCCGCCAGTCGATCGAAGCGCAAGGTACGAAGTGGCGGAGTCGTTCCAAAACCCCGCGTACATCGGGAAAAGAGCCTCGTTTCAAGGTTGAAACTCCCTCGCCACGCCGCGTAGCGAAGTTGGTGAGGGCGCGGCGCGAATGACGCGCGATCCCGCGACGCGTTTTCCCGCTTCCAGCTTGATTCGTGACGAACAAGTCTCGTACCCTGGGTTCCATGCGTCGAGCGTCGTTGGGTTTACTCGTCATCGTGGTGTCGTTGATCTCGACCAAAATCGTGCGTGCAGACGAACCCACGCCCGCGCCTGCTCCGTCCGATACGCCTGCGGGCACACCCGCGGCGCCCAAATCCGCCATCGATATCGCGCTCGAAGATCAACAGGCCCGTAACTTTGCCCGAGCCTGTCTCGCGCTGAAAAAAGCTTATCGCGAAGACCCGCGACCCCGAACGTTGTTTCTCTTGGCGCAATGCCACGATCAATGGGGCCAAATCGCAACCGCGGCCGTTCTTTACGAAGATTACGAAGCAGCCTTCGACAAACTCTCCGACGACGAACAAAAAGGCGAAGCGGATCGCGAAGAGATCGCCTCCAAACGGCGCACCGAGATTGAAAAACGCATTCCCAAAGTCGTCTTGAAATTGCCGCGTGAAGCCCCCGGTTCGTCACGCGTCATGCGCCGCTCGTCCGAAGGAGGACCGCTCGTTCCCGTCGCTTTGGGCATTCCGTTGCCCATCGATCCGGGCGAACACGTTCTCATTACCCAGGTTCCCGGACGAGCCGACGCGTTCACCAAGTTTGTCCTGAAAGAGGGCGAAAATCGCGTCGTGGAATTGAATGTCCCCGTTCAATCGGCGGATGGAGATCCGACGCAAAAACCCAAACCCATTCAGCCCGTGCCGACGTTGACTCCGCCGCTGGATCCCGGCATCTCCGGACGGCGCGTGGCGGCGTATACCCTGGGCGCCATCGGCGCGGTGAGCCTCGTGGGCGGCATCGTCACGGGGGCGATCACGTTTGCCCAGAAAGACCCGATCGCGAACAACTGCTTGGCGACAAACCAGAAGATCTGCAATCCCACGGGCGTTGGGGCGAAAGAAACGGCCAAGATCTCCGGCCTTGTGAGCACCGTCTTGTTCCCGGTCGGCGGCGTCGGTCTGGTTGTCGGGACAATCCTTTATTTCACCGAACCGCCGCCCTCCAAGTTTGGCCGGGATGATACTCGCTGGCATTGGAATGTCGCGGCCACGCCTGGATTCGCCGGCGTCGAAGTCACGCGAAATTGGTGATTCACTCGCGTCACCGCTTTGCGGCGGCGCGTTTTTGCGCTTCGATCTCTTCGACCATGCAGCGATGCGGCTTGTTGCCCGCACCGACCTCGCCGCACACCATGCAGTAAAACGTCGTAATCGGCTCTGGAGGTTTCACCGGTTTGGCTTTCACCACCGGTTTGTTCTCCGAAACTTCGGCCGCTCGTTTGCGCTTCTCCAGCTCGTCCCGCAAAGCCCGCGCTTCGCCGGAAAACGCGTCTTTTTGCATCCGTGCCGATTCGAGCTCGGCTTCCACTTCCCGCAATGCATTGACCAGCCCGCGAATCCGCGCTTCGTCCTCCGTGCGCACGTTCGCCAGCTCTTTGGTCAAGCCCTCGGCCCGAGATTCGACACGCGCCAGTTTGTCTTGGAGCTCCTTCTCGGTCGTCGTGAAGGCGCGCGTTTTTTCATCGACGGCGTGCTGCGTCTGCGTCAGCGTCGTCTGCGTCTCCACCAGCGTCGTCTGCGTTTCGGTGAGCGTCGACCGCGTTTGCGCCAGCATCGCCTGCGCGGCGGCCAGATCCTGCTGAACTCGTCGAACCTCCGCCTCGAATTGTCGCGCCGACGCCCGAGCCTCTTGCACGTCTTTTTCCCATTGCCGTGCGTCGTGCCGAACCTGCGCGACCTCTTTCTGCAACGCTTCGGCTTTCCCCCGGGACGTTTCCACCTCACGCGCTTGCGCGGACGTGCGGGTCTGGCCGGCTTCGAGTTCCCGTTGCAGCGTCTGAGCTTGCTGATCTCGTGCGGCGAGGTTTTTCGCGAGCTGATCCAGCTCGGCGCGTCGTGATGCGACCTCTTCTTCGAGCGTGCTTTGATGCGTTCGAGACGTTTGCAGTTCGGTCGTCAACGACTCGACCAACCGGTTTGCCGCGGTGAGTTTTTCCTGAAGATCGTTTGTCTCGTCGACGTTTGCCGTGACGGTCGGTTCGGCAGGAGCGGGCTTTGGGGGCGGAGCTTCGAGGGCCTTCCGTGCGGTGTTCGCCTGGTCACGAAGCGTTTGGACTTCCGTGACGAGGGCCAGGCGGGCGCGCCGTTGTTGCACGAGGGCGAACAGCAGGGCGGCGATGACGGCGCAGAGGATCAGCGAGAGCGCGTCCATGTGGAGTTCGAAGCGCAGCATGAGGTCAAACGGCGCGTACAGGCAAACGAGAAGTTAGTTTCTTGCGGCGGAGGTGGGGTTCCGCCAACGTGCGGGCGCTGTGGAGCCGAGCAAAACCAGTCACGAAGCGGGCGAGGATTATTTTTACGAAGCATTGCCGTTCGTCGAAACGCACCCGGAGCATTTGTTTGCCCTTGGCATTCTGTTTGGAGTTCGCGAACGTTTGCCGGCGCAATTTCGGGTTCTGGAAATCGGCACGGCGACGGGGGGAAATATTTTGCCGATGGCGGCGCGGTATCCCGAGAGCTGGTTTGTCGGAATTGATCGTGCGGAGAGTTCGTTGTCGGTCGCGCGAAAGGTCGCGCAGCGAGCCGAGCTGGGGAATGTCGATTTGCAGCTGACGGATCTTCGCGACTTCGAGGATGAGCCGTCCTCGTTTGACCTCATTGTTTGTCATGGTGTGTATTCGTGGATTCCGGAGGAAGCTCGCGCGGCGTTGCGTCTGAT
>CAYSYX010000758.1:0-4076 GCA_964435055.1 uncultured Polyangium sp.
GCGTAATGCGCCGCGCGTTGTTTTCGTAAATCGTTTTGAGTTGCGGATAGACAAACGTGCCGACGAGCTGCATCATGCCGCCCAAGGCTTCCATGCCCGTCGCGCCGCCCAAAGCTCCGGCAATATCACCAAGGCCCCCGGTTGAATCGCCGCCCGCCGGAGGCAATGCGCCGGAAGAATCGCCGCCGGTCATACCCAGCATTGCGCCGAGAGGTCCGAGCGTATTGGCGGGGCCGCCTTGGCCCGAGGTTCCACCCGCAGGCGTGGAAAGATCCAGGCTCGTGTCGAGGTTCAATTCGCCCAATTTGGGTTCGGGAAATTGCGGTTTTTCAATTTTCCACGAGCATTTCATATTGGGCGTTTCATCGCCTTCGCAACAAACACCACTTTCGATTTCTTCGAGTTCCTGAACCCCGTCGATATAAAGGTGTTCTTCGATTTCGCCCATTTTGCAGCGCGCGAGCGTCGTCGCGACACTCACGTTACGCGCGTGCGCAGCCGTTGCAAATGCTCCCGCTTGCGCCGATAAAATGGCCGTCAACCCGAGCCCCAAAATAGCCGTCGCCACCATGACTTCCAGCAAAGTGAAACCACGGCGTCGGTGCGGGCTCTTCATTGCTTGATCAACCATCATCGGAGGCCTCCGATTCCTCGGATTCGTCACGTGGACGCGGCATTTCCACTTTCCCCTTTTCCATCATCGTCTTGCCCGTCAAAGGCGCGACGATGATGGTGATGATGTCTCGTTCCGGATCCGCTTCGGCCGGATTTCCCAATACGAGCGTAATGGCTGCACGCTCGGTTTGTCCTCCGGGCCAAAAATAAAGATACGCGCGATCTTCTTCGAGGACCGCTTCTTGGTGCGCGGTATCGATCGATAAAAATCGCACGCTGTCCGCGAGCTCTTTGCCCGATTTTCCGCCTTGCCCCTCGAACCCGAACGCTTTGGTCGCCGTGAATTTGGGCTTTTGCGATCGCGGACCTTTGACGATTCTTTCCGCTTCTTCTTCCGCTTTTTGTTCGATCTCCGTCGCCGCCGCAGCTCCACCGGTATTGCCTTTGCGCTGCGTTCCCAGTTTGCCCGAGGCTTCTTCGAGCGTCACCGTGCGTTCATTGAAATCGAATACGAGCCGTAATTCTTTTCCCGTCGCGGTTGCGTGCCCATAAGCGACGCGCACGGCGCTCGCCACCATCACGGCGGATTGCCGAAGCCGAGCGCGTCGTAATGCTCCGAAGCCGAAAACAGCGGTTCCGGTGAGCAATGTCATGATGGCCAACGTAATCAAAACTTCGACCAATGACATGCCCCGTCGTCCTGCTCGAGCAGACGAAAAAGTCAGGCATTCGGTCGAGTTCATAGCCATCATCGAATGGTCCTATCAAAGAGCGGAAACGCGTTTGACGTCGGCATCCCGGAAATCATCTTTGATATCGTCGGGCGTGCCTTCTTTGCGGTCCGCGCCCGCACTCGTCACCGTGATTTCATCGCCGTCACAGGAAATCTTGAATTGAGTTCCCCATGGATCTTCCGTCTTTTTCCCATCGATTTGTTTCGCATCGATGAGGTCCTTCACGCTCGGACAGCCGCCCGCCGAATCGAGGTGCATGTACGATTGCGCCGACGTCTTGATGACGCCCGCACTGAGCACCGTTTGTTTCACGCGGCTTTCTTTGAGACGCGGAAAAACCAGCGCCGTCGCTCCACCCGCGATGATGGCCATGATCGCGAGCACGATGAGCACTTCGACGAGGGTCACGCCACGTTGCGCGGCTTTTTTCACCATTCGAATTCGATTTGCGAGGTTCACGCTGTTCACGTTGTTTACGTTCATGGTTTGTCACTCCACACGGTCGAGACCATCGACTTCGCCATCCGGTCCGTCACTGGTCAGATCGTACCCTTCCAAGTCTTTTCTGCCAGGACAAAATAAGCGCAAGGGCCTGCCCCATGCATCCACCGGATCGATTCCAAGATAACGTTCCGTTTTGAGCACATCGAGCGACGCCGGGCACTTGCGCTCGTGGTCGGCTCGATATGCATCAATCGCCGCCCGCACGACGGAAATGGTGGCTTCCGTGGATCGGACGCCCGTCTTGCGACGTTCGTGCGCACCGATAATGCTGAGAACCAGCGCCACCGTAAGCGCGACGCCGGCGAGTTTTGCCCGAGCAAGACCACGGCCGCGGAGGATACCGCCACCTCGTTCCCAAGGGAAAAAAATCGTCTGCTCTCGTTGCCTGCGCCGCGCCATAATCGTTTCACCCCGCAAAACTCGACATTTGAATCAGCGGCATGAGAATCGAGAACGCAATGAATCCGACCGCTCCACCCATGAAAACGATCATGAGCGGCTCGAGAAGACTGGTCAACACTTGCACGCGAGTTTCTACTTCGAGATCGTACGCATTGGAAACATTTTCGAGCATTTCTTCGAGTTGCCCGGACTTTTCGCCGATCGTGATCATGTGCGTGACGATGGGCGGAAATTGCCCGCTGCGTTTCAACGGATCGGCAATGCTCTGACCCTCTTTGATCGAGCCGATCGCGTCCGCCACGACCTTTTCGAGCACCGCATTGCCCAAGACGTTCTTCACGATGTCCATCGCGCCTAAAAGCGCGACGCCCGCACCCAAAAGCGTCGCGAGTGTCCGGGAAAAACGCGCGATCGCAATCATCCGCACGAGTTTGCCCACGATGGGCATTCGCAATACGATGCCGTGCCACTTGAGCCGCCCCACGGGCGTGCGTACCCACCGGCGAAATGCCCAAATACCCAGCGCAATGAGCGCCAAAAATATCCACCAATAACTCGATAAAATATCCGATACGAAAATCAATGACGCCGTGTACCAAGGCAATGCCTGATCCATGGATGCGAAAATGGACGTCACGTTCGGCACGACCGCGACCATGAGCACCGAAACGAGCGAAACGCCAAGCAATGCCATGAGCGCCGGATAAGCCATCGCCGAAGTGACTTTGCCGCGGAGTTTGGCCTGGGCCTCCAAAAATGACGTAATGCGCTCGAGCACCTGCTGGAGCATACCCGACGCTTCACCCGCGCGAACCATGTTGATGTAAAGCGGCGGAAATATCGACGGATGCGCTTCGAGCGCCTTGGCGAAGCTCGAACCTTCGCGAATTTGTTCCCGAACCTGCGTGAGCGCCCGTTTCAACGCTTCGTTTTCCGTCTGGTCGATGAGCGCCGTCAATGACTCGAATAGCGGAATACCGGCTTTGATGAGCGTCGCGAGTTGCCGCGTGACCACCGAGACGTCGTTTAACGACGGACGACTCGCAAACGCAAATAAACTGCCCGATTTCTTCTTTTTCGTGGCCGCAGCGTTTTCTTCGGTCGCCGTCGTCAGCAAAATACCGTCTTTGCGCAATACGGTGCGCAAGACTTTGGCGTTTTCCGCATCGCGAACGCCTTTGACTTGTTTTCCGGTGCTGACGAGGATGCCCCGATATTCAAAAACTGCCACGAGCCATTCCTCCTTTATTCGTCAACGATGATGTCTTCTTGCGTCGCCGCAAGGACTTCCTCGACCGTCGTCATTCCGCGCAGGACTTTCCGAGCCCCGTCGTCGCGCATCGTGTCCATTCCTTGCGACAAAGCCACGCGCTTGACCGTGAGAGCGTCGGCATTTTTCAGAATGAGCGGTCCGACGGCGTCGTCGATGACGAGCAATTCGTAGATTCCGCGCCTGCCGATGAATCCTTTGTTCATGCAGGCTTCGCAACCTCCCGCTTTGTAGAAAACAGGCTCCTCGCCCATTTTCTGCCCGACATATTCATAATTTTGGTTGTGCACGGCATAACGCGGCGAAACGGCACGCCGCCGCTTCCACGCCAAGCGATCCTCGTCCAAACCGAGCTGCTTCAATTCGTATTGCGTCGGTCGATAAGGGATTTTGCATTGCTGGCACAACATGCGCACGAGACGTTGCGCGAGAATGCCGATGACGCTGGACCTGACGAGAAACGGCTCGATTTCCATTTCAACGAGGCGCGTCACCGCCGATGCCGCGTCGTTCGTGTGCAGCGTGGAAAGCACGAGGTGACCCGTGAGCGA
>CAYSYX010000759.1:0-4062 GCA_964435055.1 uncultured Polyangium sp.
TTATCGCATTTTCGGTTCCGGATGGTCCGTCGCTCCCATTGTCAACGCATGTACGGGCGCCCTTCTTGCCGTTTTGGTGCATCGCCTCGCTCGATACGCACTCTCGGAAAACCGAGCTCGTCTTGCTGGTTTATTCGTCGCTCTCAACCCCGGTCTTATTATTTACGCGGCGCTGCTCATGACCGAGCCGCTTGCTGCCCTGGGCCTCATTCTGAGTGCTTGGCTCGTGGCGCGGGACATACACGACAAGCCCTTTCGAGGTGCAATCCTGGCAGGATTCTTCCTTGGTCTCACAACCTTGGTTCGACCCCAAAGCCTTATTTGCGCACCCGCGCTTGGACTGCTCGCCCTCTCGAGTAACGCTGTTCTTAAAGCTCGTTTACGTCGTGCGGCCATTGTTGTTGCGATCGCTCTTCCTACGGCATTTTGCGTTATCTTACCTTGGACGCTCCGCAACTGTCATGTCATGGACGGTTGTGCTCTTGTCTCGACAAATGCCGGGTGGAATCTGGCCATTGGCGCCTTCCCTCGAGCAACGGGGCGTTTTGAAACTCTGCGTGCTACCGACGGATGTCCCGTCGTCACCGGGCAGGTTCAACAGGACCGATGTTGGATGAACGAAGGCATTCATTGGATTCGTCATGACACAATTCGTTGGCTTGGTCTGATCCCCAAGAAACTAGCCCAAACCTTCGATCACGAGTCTTTCCCGATCGGTTATCTAAGCCAGGCGAACCCGGCTTCGTGGCCGGAAGAAGCCAAGTCCCGAGGGCGAACGATTCTATCCTTCGCTCATTGTGCATTTCTGTCGCTAGCGGCGATTGGCATCATTGCCCGACCATCTCGTCATCGAGGAACGGTCGCATTTTATACCCAGGTTGGTGCATTACTCCTTGTTTTTGGCCTTGTTTTGTATGGTCTACAGTCAGACCAGCATCCGTTTTGGCCCCTGGTCGTTGCCCTTGTCGCGTTGGGAACGTTACCTTTGCCGGGAGCTCCATCTCGGCTCGGCGTCGTGGGGTTTCTGGTCTTTGCGGTGGGTTCTGTTGCCCTCACCCATGCCGTTTTTTTTGGTGAAGACCGCTACCACATGGTCGTGACACCAGCTTTTTGTGTCCTTGCCGCAAGCGCTCTCAGGCGCCACGACGAACGACCTGCCGAGTCTTGAAGCACGGTCTGTCGAAACGCATCAAATCTGGTACAGTACCACCATGCTGAAGAATCTGAGCCGCGAAGATCGTCTACGCGTCATGCGGTTCGTCTGCTCATTTGCGTGGGCGGACCTCGAAATCAAGTCCAAAGAGCGTTCGCTTGTTCGTAAAATGATCAAGGAGCTCCACCTCGAACCGGACGAAGTCAAACTCGTCGAAAAGTGGCTCGAAGTCCCCCCGAAAGCCGAGGAGGTCGACCCGGCATCGATACCCAAGGCCCATCGTCAACTCGTACTCGATGCGGCTCGACGCATGATCAAAGTCGATGGCAGTATCGATCCCGAAGAAGCGGAAAGCCTGGAATTGCTCGAACAACTGCTGTCGTGATTCCAAAGGTCTCATTCAAGCCCCGAGCATTCATTTGGTGACCACGAAAGCTACGAGGCATCATCTCGAAACGATGCCCACCCTGGTCTGCGTGTAGCGCCGATGGCTTGCTCCTGCTGTGATACAGCCAACCCAAAAGTACCAACCTCGGTACAATTTTCGGTATTTTTTCTAACAATTTAACCAACCTGGGTAGGATTTGTTTAACCACGGTCTTGGTATTGCATTATATCAAACAATTATAGCACGCACAATCGCAACGTCGATCCGTACAGCCCCTGGGCCCCGTCCACCATCACCCTGAACACCTGCTCCTTCGTATTTGCCGGACACGAACACCCTCCCGTCCAGGGATTGCTTACCCGACAAGTCGGAGCGAAGTCATCCACTTGAAACGCCCCGCCGAACGTCTGCAACGCCGCATTCTTATTGCCGCAAAACACGATCTGCGTCCCTGCCTCCCCGTTGTCGCATGGCAGACGAATGATCGACCTCACCGCAATCGGATCGAACCCGGCCGGACACACACATGCCCCCCCGGCCAGCGGATTGCCGACTCGGCATTGATTCACCGCTCCGCACCATCCTGCCGCATCGTCGACTTGGTACGCCCCGCCAAAATCGCTCGTCGCCGAAACGCCGGTCGTCACGCATAAGCGCAATCTCGTCGCCGAGCGCATTGGTACACCCGGACAATCGCTTTGCACCGCCAGTTCCAGCGCCGACGAAGGACTCGGACACGAACAATCTCCCGTCGACGTATTGCCCGTACTGCACCCTGCACACTCGGCCGGAAAGGATTCATACGCCCCGAAAAAGTTTTTACACCCCGTCGCATCCTCGACCAACCCTCCATTGCACGAGTACAAGCACCGCCCCTCGGCGCAAATTCCCGCTCCCTCCGGCCCCACACCACACGCGTTATCGCACGTACCGCAATGCGCAACGTTATCCTCGACGCGCACGCACTTGCCGTCGCACAACGTCTCCCCGGTCAAACACCCATGCTGGTATGACCCCGACCCGGACGAACCTCCCGCCCCTCCTCCTCCCGCACCTACGTTCAACCCCGGGTTTTCCGAACACCCCGACATCATCGCAGCCAATCCCACCATACGTAACCAGCATCGCCATACCCTGGGAAAAACCATCATGACCGCCAACGTATCATGACCTTCAGCCGCCGAGAAATCGTACCGAGGTTCCCTCTTGAGATTCCAAATCATCCATGTATCCTCGGTCCATGCGCCACTCGATCGCGCCGATTTTGCTCTCCGTTTTCACCCTCGCCAGCTGCGTTGGCGTCATTGGCGATCGCGAACAAGGCAACACCTACAGCTCGACCGGGGCCCTCTTCGTCCCGGCCGAAGCGACCTTGCATCGTCTCACCCGCCCGCAATTGCGTAATGTCTGGATCGACCTATTTGGCGAACCGCTCGTTGCCCCGGCCGACTTACCCGTCGACGACGTCCTTTATAATTTCTCCTCGATCGCCGCTGCACGCGGCACCATATCCCCCGTCGACGCCGAAAAATACGAAAATGCCACCTACGACATCCTCGACCAAGTATTCGGCAACCCCGCACGACGCGACGCGCTCGTCGGTTGTCCTGCAGGCGTCGTCGATGATCCCTGCATTCGCCAATTCATTGCCAATTTTACCGCCCGCGCCTGGCGCAGACCTATCGCCGATACCGAAATCGACGCCCTGCATTCGCTCGCCAAAGACATAACGCAGCAGCTTGGGGATGCTTCACAAGGCATCAAATTCATGCTCGCAGCGGTCTTGCAATCACCGCATTTCTTGTTCCGAGTCGACATCGGTGAAAAAGGTCCTGATCAATATCGGTATTCAAACTGGGAAATGGCATCGCGCTTGTCCTTTTTGCTGCTCGATGCGCCCCCCGACGAAGCATTACGCGCAGCTGCCGCCAACGGCGAATTGACCAATCCTGAAAATATTCGCCAACACGCCGAACGGCTCCTGGACGATCCGCGCGCCCGCACCACGCTCGTCAGGTTTTTCCGCGACTTCATGAACCTCGCCAAACTGGATAGTTTGGACAAACTTCCCGACAAATTCCCGCAAATCACGGCCACCCTCGGCCCGTCCATGCGTATCCAAATGGAGCGCATGTTCGAAGAAACCGTCTTCGAACGCCAAGGTGATTTCCGCAATTTGTTCACCACGCGCGATACGTACATCAATGAAGACTTGGCTCGAGTGTACGGTATCGACAACATCACCGGCCCCGAATGGGTCCCCATCACGTTGCCCGACGACGGGACTCGTCCCGGCATTTTGACGACACCCGGATTTTTGGCGCTCAATGCCCATAAAAGTCAAACCTCGCCCACCCATCGAGGTCGCTTCATTCGCGTCAATTTGTTTTGCCAGGACATACCTCCGCCTCCTCCCGGCATCAATACGACGCTGCCCGAACCGGATCCGAACACCCCGACGACATTACGCCAACGCCTCGATGAACACCGCACGAATCCTCAATGTTCGGGATGCCATGAC
>CAYSYX010000760.1:0-4044 GCA_964435055.1 uncultured Polyangium sp.
GCATTTTGCGCGAGAATTTGTCCCCGGGCGTCGACGAACACCATGCCGGCTTGAGCATGGCGGATCATCGCCAACGTGCGCACGGTCTCATTCGAGGCCCCTTCGTCGATATTCACGACTTGATTGAGCATCGCCAGGCGGCCGTCGGGAAGCTCGATGCGGCGCAAGTGCAGCATCACCGGCAATGGTTTGCCCTTGGGGAAAAATGTCCAATCTTCGTGAAATGGTTTGCCCAGGTGCAGCCGCGCGATGGTTTGTCGAAGACGAACCAATACCGCTTCGGGAGCCGTATTCAGCATGTCTCGGGATGTCAGTTCCTCGAGCGTCGAAGCGCGCCAGAATTCGAGCGCCACCGGATTGGCCCAGGCGACACGAATGGTTTCGATATCCAAAATCCAAATGGGAATTGGTGAGGCATTAAACGCGTCTTCGCAGCGGGTGAGTTGCAACGTCGAGGTTGACATTTCGATCCAACGAGGGGCGCGCCAAGCCGCCGGGGATGGGCGTTTCTCCAGAGAATCGGATGGCCCAATGATTGTCAAGCCCGGTCGATGATATTTTCTCCAGATTGTTCACGTAATCGGGACGCATGCGTTTGCCATGATACGACAAGGCTATTTGAGCACGCCGGCCTTGGGCTTGTGCAATGGTGGTAAGTCGGTTTCGCCAAGTCGTTGACGTAGGTTCACTTCGATCATGGTGGACAACGACGACAGCGGCAGGTCATTCGGATCCGTACCAAAAGGATTCTCGATTTCGTCACCGATGGCATCCAAGCCGTAAAATGCATACGCGACGATGCCGACCACGACGGGGGTGAAGGCTCCGACGGTTTTCACAATGCCAAACGGCAACGCGACGCAATAAATGGCCACGATTTGATGGATGAGCGAGGTGTATGAAAACGGAATGGGCGTGCTCTTGATTCGCTCGCAACCGCCTTGAATATCCGTCAGTGTCGTCAAACTCTGCTCCAGGATCGGGATATGCTGCGCATGAATCCATCCTCGACGATAGGCGTCGCGAAACCGATCCCCAAGACGTTGCAGGATCGCTATCGGACGATTGATTTCACCGCGCAATCCGTTGACTTCTTCGCTCGAAATCAGATGCGCCAAATCATCGACGCGATCTTGATCCCGCAGGTGATGCTTCAGCGCATGGACATAAGCGATGATTCGACGCACCATTTCCCGATGAAATGCCCGAACTCCCTCATCCGCCGCAGGAGATTCCGACGGTTCGTCAACGAGGGTCAGGATTTGGCGTGTAATCGTGCGGCTCGTGTTGACCAAGCTCCCCCATAACTTGCGTGCCTCCCAAAATCGATCGTAACTCGTGTTGTTGCGAAACCCGAGAAAGATACCCAGCGCCAAACCCATCAACGTAAACGGAATGGTCGTGAGATCGGCGTGAAAGTAACCGATTTTCAAGTCGACGAACGTGACGACGACCGCCAACATCGTCGTCACGATGAAGCGACCACGCATTCGCGCGAGCGCCGTGCCGCGATATCGAAATAACAGCCGCAGCCACGAATAACGTTTTTCCTGGACCATCATGATGACGCACCCTCGGACGCGGCTTTAGCACAAATCGTACGTGTACAAAGGAAAATCACGCCTGTCCCCGCGGAATCGATACCATCCGATCGTACGCGCTCGCGAGACGTTTATCCGCAGCCTGCAGCCGTTCGCGTAGTTCGTCGAGGCGTTGTGGCATTGCGGCCAGCAACGTCGGCAACCGATCGGCAGGCCCGAGAGCATCCAGCTGTGCGTGGGCGTCGCCAAGCCTCATCCAAGCCTTGTCGAGCGCCTCGCGCGCCGTTTGCAGAAACGACATCGACCACGCCGGGTGTTCGGAATTTTCGGTGCGCGAGAGCCATTCATCCGCAAGACCAACCTGCTCGGCTGCGTCCCGCAGCGCGGAAAAGAGTTCGTCCAGGTATTGAATGCCCGCCAAGACGCCTCGATTCAGGATGCCGACGGAGTTTCTTTCGACAACCCGTGCGCAAACGCATCGCGAACTTCATGGGCAATTCGCCGAGTCGCATCGCGCGCGGCCGTACATACGCCACCCATCGAGGCAAACCCATGAATCAACGAGCGAAAGCAATGGTGGCGTACGGGAATCGCGGATTCCTCGAGGCGCTTGGCATAAGCGATTCCTTCGTCGCGGAGCGGATCGAATCCGGCGGTATACACGAGCGCCGGGGGCAAACCCGAAAAATCCGTTTCAAAAAGCGGCGAGACATCGGGACGCTTTCGCGCGGCGAATTCTTCGCCGACATAACAACGGTAAAACCAATCGATTTCTTCGGCGGTCAATACCCATCCGTCGGCGAAAAGCTTGTGGGACTCCATGGCGCACGTTCCATCCACGGCCGGATAAATGAGCACCTGCAATGCCGGGCGAATCGCATCTTCTCTCGTTTTGTGAGCAACCACCGCCGATAGATTTCCTCCGGCGCTGTCGCCCATCACGGCGATCCGCGACGGATCCATGTCGAATTCTTTCGCCCGACGTGCGACAACACGAAATGCCGCCAATCCATCCTCGGCCGCCGACGGATACATGTTTTCCGGCGCCAAGCGATAATCAATGGCGATGAGCCGCGCTTCGGCGTCGCGCGCGATGCGTTGACACGTCCGGTCGTGCGAGTTCAAATCACCCAAGACAAACCCGCCGCCATGATAATAAACGATCCCCGGCGAATTCGGTGCAAGCCCCCGAGGTTCGTAGAGCCGCGCGTGCAGTCGCGCTTCACCGTTCATGAGGATCCGATCGCATACGCGCACATCCTCACACGGTTCGTCCTCGACCATCATCGTCGACTCCAACATTTCCGCTCGCGCAGTCGTGGGTTCGCGGGACCTCCTTTTCGTCGCTCCAATGATGTCGCCAATGCCGAGCAACATGGCCAACTGCTCGTCACAGAGCTGACCGTCGACAGGCTTTGCGCGCCACCCCAAAAGACGCTCGCGAAACGCCGACGTTTGCAGGATACGCGGGCCGAATTGACGCATGAGCTGTGCGCGAGAACGGGCGAGAAACGACAGTTGCATGGTGAGACATTAACCAAGTCGAGCGCGATTGACCACTCTTCTTTTTCTATTGTCGAGGGGGGCGCGACCCGGGCGGCTCCATTTCATTGCGTGGGGCGGCTTCATTGGGGCAGGGCAAAGTACCGGCCGCCGGCAATCCCCGACAAACGTTCTCACGTCGCTACCGTTCATCGAGCGATCTGCGAACGGATACTCGTCATAAAGGCCGCTGCAGATCGGCCTGTTTGTCGGGGCCCTTCGCGGACGCGTCCTTTCTCGACGGGTTCCGGCGGACGGTGATTGGGCTCATGTTTGTTGGAATTTGCGTGTCGAGAGAGTGACATTCGCCGGGCCACGAAGTCGTGGTTTGACGGTGGAGTCGCCCAATGACTTGTTTCACACGCCTGTTGCAAATGCCGAACGGGAATATCACGAATGACACGAATTTGTCACGCAGCCGTGCGCGTCTTGCCTACGACATTCGTTCTACTGCCCGCATGTTCGATTCGATGAAGACGACAGGTTTCCGTTCGATTTCATGGTTGACGCTCGGTTTGGCGACGTTGTTGGGTTCGTCGTCCGCGGCCGCGCAACAACCTTCGCCCCCGCCCAAGGCGCTCAATACCGGTTCACCCGGGTCATTCTTCGAGTATTCCCCGCGGGCATACCTCGATTATTCCGACGGCACGTTTTTTTTGCGCAGCGCCAACGACAATCTGCTGATCGCGACCGGCGGTCGAGCGCATATCGACACGTATACATTTGCCGGGCCCAACGTTTCGGACTATCGTCGAGGTAACGGCAGCGCGCTCGGAACGTATATGTTTTTCCGCAGGTTCGTCTTGGAAACCGGCGGCATTATTCGCAAGCATTGGTTTTATTGGCTCGGCGGCAATTTCGCGGCGACGGGTGTCGATCAGAATCAAGCGGTCCTCAATCCGGGCAACGTGTACGACGGATTTATTGGTTATCAAGCCAATCCTCATTTGCAGGTTTACGT
>CAYSYX010000761.1:0-4042 GCA_964435055.1 uncultured Polyangium sp.
ATCCAGTCCGCAGCGACAGTACCGATGGTCGTCACATCGGTCTTGCATTCGCCCGCTTCAATGGCGCCTGAAATCGATCGCGAGACGCAGGCGCTCGAGCGCGCCCGAGAACTCATTGCGAGTGGCCGGTATTCGGAAGCGCTTGCTGAACTCGCGCGTCATGAAAAACAGTTTCCGCAGAGTCAGCACGCAGCGGCTCGGAGTCGTTATGCGGCGATTGCCCGAGAACGACAAGCAGCATCGGAACCGACAAAAACGCAGTAATTTTCACGGTCGCATTTTTCTTGGATGGCTCGTCGACGGCACATCGTCTTCCAAAGTAGAGGGACACAACGGCTGCCCTGCGGGGCATCAGGGCCAAGTCGATCGTTGTGTCCCTCCATTTCGAGGAGGATTGTGGATATGCCGGCACGAACGATCGCGGATCCTTTTGCGCAACAAATTGGTGAGCGCGTGCGAGACTTACGATTGGAGCAAGGGAAATCGCTCGCCGCTATGGAGGTCGCAAGCGGCGTGTCGAAAGGACATTTGTCGAATATCGAGCGCGGGCAAGTATTGGTGAATATCATAACCCTACGAAACATCGCGTTGGGGCTCGGGATGCAATTGGTCGAGCTTCTCGAGGGGGTCGAAGATGCGCTGCCGCGGAGAAGGTGAGGTTTGGCGGTTCAAACGCCCGGGCGTCTCGACCGATTGCGCCTGTCTGTCTCGATCATCCTGAGCAATACGTGCCGCAATTTTTCAAGATATCTCGGCGGCAATCGACGAATGAGCGCCTCGATTTCGGCGAGAACCATCGGGCGTTCATTGTGTAGCGGGCGCAGCCGGGCGCCAATTCCGGCGGGGAAGGGGCGTGATACGGTTCGTCGGGGCATTTCGCGAGTGTGCCACGTGATGATGGCAGCGACAAACGAAATTCGCGAGGGTCGGGGAATTTGTTGCGGTTTGACGCGGAGCGGACGATCGACACAATTCTTACCAGCAACGATTGCCGGTACCGCTTTCAGCGTGACCCTTCGCAGCTTTCAAAATCGGCCTTGTGACCCTCGTCGCAGACGTATCGTTGATCCATGCAACATCGCGTACAGGCAGGACTTGCATCCCGTTTGATGCAACTTATGTGGCACTTGTGCGACGGTTCGCTGCACTCTGGGCGCAGCGCCACGACTCCCCCGTCCGCCCTTCGCCTTCTAGGCGGGGGTTTTTCCCGCTCACGGCAGTCGCTGCCCACCATTGCGATAATCGAGGCTAGGATGAGCGTGGAAAACGTTCTCGTCATGTTATTTCTCGTCCGAACAAGAATAGAAACCGTAGTTGTCGCCGCTGTCACATGCTCGTGCGTTGCGCTCGCAGCACTCCAAACAAGCCGAACCCATGTCCATGCAACGATTTGCACAGGCGCGAGCTTTCGGGGAACAATGCTCCTGCTCTGGCGCCGCATCGGCTGGTCCGGCCTCGTTCGAGTCTTTACTGGGCCCAAACGGCGACCACGAACAGCCCGCCAAAAGCAGCAGCCAGCGGCGCTCGTGATTTGCTCGAAGATATCGCCGAAGTAGAGCGTTTCCGCAGTCGGTGTCGTTTTCCGTATACGTTGCTGATTCCCGTCGTACCCGAATGACGCGGTTTTCCCGCCCTTCGTGACGGTTTTCGGCAAATCGAAGGGCGTATACGTGACGGATATGCCGCCGGGACGTGCGATTTAATTCCCTACGGCGTTATAAAAATAGGTTTCACCCGGCATTGGGGGACGAGTGGCTAGGCGCGAAGTGCGGGCAAATCCGAATGGACATTGTCTACGCCGAAGGATCGCCGAGTAACTGACGAATCTCGCGAAAACGCTCTTGGTCGGCGGGATCTTCGGCGGATTCGTTAAGCTCGAGGCAATCGAGCGGGGTGCAATCGTCGACGTCCCGTGCTTGCGGATCTGCGCCGTACGCCAGCAGTAGCTTCACCATATCCACCTGGAGGTCACGCGCGGCGATCCCAAGGGCCGTCATCGGGCGGTCGCCGCCCCATTCGTCGATTGCCTTGGTCGCCCCGCATCGGAGGAGGAGCCGAGCCATCTCCAGATAACCGTGCTGGGCACACCAACGAAGCGGCGAATAGCCCACGTTGTCACGTACATTGGGATCAGCGCCATGGGCGAGCAGGAGCCGCGCCGCTTCAAGGTGATTCATCCCTACGGCAAGAAAGAGCGGATCCCCTTCCTTGTCCACGTCCCAACCCTTGACTTTCGCGCCATGGCGCAAAAGCAGCACGACCGAGTCGATTGACCCGGCGCGCTCTGGTCCGCTAGGACCGTCCTCGCCAAACTCTTCGAGCTGGCCGATCGCTGCTTGCAATGGGAATTCTCGGCCGCTTCCATAGCTGGCATAGCGAGATTTGCCGTCTTCGTTTGGATCCGCGCCTGCGACAAGGAGCTTGGCCACGCGATCGACGTCGCGGGTCTGAATGGCCTCCAGAAGTGCATCTGACATAGTAGTCCTTACAAGTTTGCCATGGGATGGCCTTCGGCACAGTTGATAGGCTCAAGAAGTTCACAGTGTTTGACACCGTTCTGTACGTTGTCGATCTCCCCCTTGTGCCTGTCGTCTGGTTTGCCACCGAAGCATTTGTCCTGAACGGCCCATCGTGCCGCCAAGCAGGATCTTCTTTGAGCCAAGCTGAGCCTGATTAACGAGCAGGGGATGGACGGCAGTTTGCTCTTGGCGATTCCACCACCCCCACAAATAGTTGCGAACCCTCCTTTGAGTTCGCAAAGCCCTTTCTTCACGCCTTCTAGCCGATCCAGCTCCGTATCCTCACACGTTTGTCCCGGCCACCTCCGCGGCAAAGCAATCGGCGGCGACGTCGTCGTTGTTGTCGCAGTCGCCGTCGGGGTTGCAGTGGCCGTCGTCGTAGGCACTGGCGTGGCTGTGGTCGCCGGCGTGGCGGTGATTGGTGCCGTCGTTGTCGCTGAGTAAATGACGAGCTGCATGGTAATTGCGGTCGCCCCCACGATGACAACCAGCCCAAGCAAGCACGGGGGCGACGCAAGACAAGCTGCCACGGGTACTGCGGGATTTCCAAACAATTCGCGTGATTCTGACTGCACTGGATCGCGCTCGAGATTCGCCGAACCACGCAGTGGAAGGTCGTCCACCGTGAACGAGCGGATCGCGGTCGCAAGGCATCTTTCCAGCTCTTCATCGAAAAGGGTGGACTGGACCAACACAATGGAGTCGACCTGGCCGTTGACAAGCCCCACGTCAAACTTGACCGTATGGTCCGATGCCGTCAGGTGGTGCTCGTGCATGACCGCGCAGGCTCGGATCGGATCGGCAAGACGCACGGGCATCTCCGCGACAGGAGGTCCGCCCCCGCATCCTCCGCTCGGTACGACCGCCAAACCCAAGCCCACGAGAAACCCCACGGGCAAGGCAAACCTGTTGATAGTGGAAAGAATCTTGCGCACGGTGTTCTCCTGCGTTACGAGCCTACGCCGCGTATCGCTGAAGTGTCGATAAGAAAGCGGTTGGCACCTTGTTGTCAAGCGCAAATCCGGCCGCTAGAGCGGGAGTCGTAAAAATGTTCGACCAAATCCCCGACCCTTTCCCCCCGCCATCATCACCGCTCGGGTTGCTCGTGCTCGTGCCGAGTAGGCATGACGGCAACGCTGGGAAGGGTTCTCCGATTCGTCCACGCAATGCATCAGCGCGACGAAGGTAGACTTGCGTCGTAGCGAATTCGCGGTGTCCAACGCGTTCCATGATCGTCGTGACCGGATCACCGCGCATCGCCATCCACGTGCAAGCCGTGCTCCTGCAATCATGCATCCGGATCGGTATGTGCTGGTCATCGTCAAGGAATAGATCCGCGCGCGTGATACCAGCGATTTGCAAGTAATGGCGAAATCGAGCGGCAAGGATCGCGCTCGACATACGCGGAAAGACTCGCCCGTCGTCTTGACGTTCGGCATGCATTACGCGAAGCAAGGGCAATAGCTCAGGCTCTATCGCGAACAGTCGCACCCTACCGGCCTTCGTCGACTTTTCTTGCTTTC
>CAYSYX010000762.1:0-4030 GCA_964435055.1 uncultured Polyangium sp.
GCGAGGGCTGAGCCGACGAGGAGCCATGAGGTCTGTCGACGCACGGACATGCTGGTCCTCCCTAGGCGCTCAATATCGCGCTTGACGAACGGTGACGGGACCGTACCGAGTCGCGACGCGATGCACAAGAGACACATCCCCAAGACATACGCTGCGCACCTTGTCAAGGGTGCACTTTGGGTGACGGGGAAGGTCCTTGTAGGGCATTTGCGCAGCGATCCATCACACAGAACTGCTGCGCGTGCGTTCTATCCTCGCAATGCTTGCGGAGCGATCAGGCCTAAATCCAAGGGGTTTTGGTGTTTGGCCTGCGCAAGAATTTCCTTGACCGTCACCATGCGTGGCAATATACGTCGTGCAACATCTGTTGTCTCAGCGCTCACGACCAGGTCCGCGGGCGCGAGGCGGCCAAGTAGGAGGGTCACAGATGGCTGCGAAGAAGACTGCGAAGAAAGCCACCAAGAAGGCGACCAAGAAGGCCGCAAAGCCGGCCGCCGCGAAAGCAACCAAGGCCGCCAAGAAGCCGGCGAAGAAGGCCGCCAAGAAGGCCCCGAAGCGCGCCGTTGCCAAGAAGCCCGCGAAGAAGGTCGCCAAGCGCGCTGCTGCTCCGAAGAAAGCTGCCGCACCGCGCCGCGCTCCCGCCAAACCGGCCAAGGCTGCGAAACCCGCAAAAGCCGCCAAGCCCGCAAAAGCCGCGAAACCGGCCAACAAGCGCGCAGCCAAAGCTGCTCCGGCAAAGAACGACGACGAAGAATAGGCCCTCGTCGCCCCAGCTTCGTCAAGCTCGGCGCCTCCCTCTCGTCAGCGGCCTTCCGATGCGAGAGCCCCGGGGTGAATGATCATCCCGCCAGATCCCAATTGTTTGCGACCTGGATTACGCTAGAGCCCGACCGAATGGACGTTGGAATTCCCAAACGTCCATTCGTGTTTTGTAGCGCCTGATACGCCGCAAAACAGACCCATACCTACGCCGACGTTCAGACCGCTCAATCGCCCAGGTATCGCTTCAATAGCCGCGCTGCGGCATGCCGATCGAACGGCACCCCCGCCAGCTCACGCTGCGACAGGCCCACGTACAGCTGCATCGAGAACGCATACAGCGCCTCACATTCCCGCGCGGCGGCATCCAACCGCGAGGGATCGATCAAGTCCGTGTCGTGCAGCGCCGAAAGCGATCCCAACAGCTCCCGCGTGCGTTCGTAACCGCCGAGCACGAGCACGGGATGGCCGATCGCACGGTAATACCCCAAGAAGTCCCCGACAAACCCATACCGCTCGGGCGCACTCCACGTGTCCCGCAAAGGATCCGCGTGCCGCGCCTTGATCGTAAAAGCCCGCGCGATCTGCGCGAACATCCACGCGCCCGATCGCAACCGCACCCGCGCATCGTGCAAAGCTCCCGGCGTTCCAAAGACGTTTGAATCGTCAAACGATCCATCGAGCGCTCGACCCAGGAACAACACCGCGAGCTGCAAGACCGGACGCAACGTCTCCGTCACCGCCTGCAAGCTCATCCGCATGTCCGCCGCCGAGAGTTTGTCATGGGCAGGGGGTACGTCATGGTCGAACACTCGCCCAAGCTCGAGACGAACCATCGCCGCCACCGACAGAAGCGCGTTCTTGATGTCCCCGAGGCGCCGACCTTCGCCCTGCAATCCACGCTCGGCCGCGTCGATCTGTTTGACGCCGACGCGCATGACCCGCGCCTCGAAGTCCTTCGCCAACAGATCGCCCGAACGTCGCCACAAGTAGCTCGACAACGCGCGAGCGTCGCTGCGGAGCACCGCCAGCACGAGGTAACTGCGCCCGGCGACGCGTTTGTCCGCATGATCATTCGCGATCGCGTCGAGCAAACGCACGTACCTGAGCATTCGAAACAGCGACAAGAACGTGAGCGCGACCAGACGATGCGCGTGTTCGCCGTCGATCCGATGAATCAGATCCAGCACCGCCGACGAGTTGATCCGGTCAAACTCCGGCCGAAACTCGAGCGCCGACAGCGGATTGAAAAATGCGCTGCTCGATATTTCCCGCACCGTCGTCGACAAGTGCGCGAAGAAGACGCGGTAGTTCGTCCGCGGCGACTTGGCCAGCGCCGATCCGACTTCGATGAGGTTCGTCAAGGACTGACGCAGGACAAACAGGCTCTCTTCAGGCGATTCCGGAGCGACCGCGGCGTACACGAGCTTGGTGCGGGCGTTGTCTTCCGGGAGCACCGTCTCGAGGTAACGATGAAACACGACCGCGCGATCGCGTTCGCCGAGCATCATGCGTGCGAGCTGCACACCGCGGGACATGCCGTCGCACGCATGCTCGAGCTGCGTTTGGAAGTCGTGACCGACGAAGGTTTGTCTCTTTCCACCACCCGGATGGTTCCGAGGATTGGCGAAACACGCGAGGCCCTTGAGCAAGATCTCGAGCTCGAACAGAGCCTCTTCTTTTTGTTGATCGGCAAGCTTTGCGTACCAAGCATCTCGAGCTTCGTGCAGCTCACGCTTCAGACCTCGTGATTCACGAAGCAGTTCGACGTACGCGCTGGTCGTGTCGGCACCAGGCAACTTGGGTTGGGCGTCGCTCGCCAAGATGAGGCCTCGCGGATGCTGAGTGACGACTCAGCGCGGCTTGAAATCGAAGGGATACGTAAAGAGTGTGTCACGGCCGCTCGGGGACTTCGGGAACGTGATCGTCTTGGTGACCTCCGCCAAACACGGCTCGACTTCCGGTGCGCTCGCGGTGCTTTCTTCCTTCTTCACGCTCACCGTTTTCACCGTTCCATCGGGCGAAAGTTCGACGGCGAGCAGCGCCTTGATCGACTCCTTCGGGTGCGCCTTGGACCAGATGTCGTAACAACAGCGGAACGACGGACGGCGCTTCTTGATGAGGACGTTCACCGGGGCAAACCGATCGCTCTTGGCGTCTTTCGACGGCTGCGCGTTGTTCATGACGACGCCTTGTTGTTGCTCGAGCTCCGCGTCGGTCAGCTCGGGAAGCTTGATGCATTCGGCCGTGGTCATCGTCGCCGCGGCTGCGGGCGCCGTCGCCGCGGGTTTGGTGTCGGCAGCCGGAGTTTGTCCGGTCGAATCCGCCTTGGGTTCGTCTTTCTGAACGTTTGTCGGCGCGTCTTTTGTGTCTTTCGCGTCGGCGCTGGACTTGTCGGGTGTCGTGCCGTTGCTTGGAGAACCGCCCGAGCAAGCGGCAAACGTGAGGACGAGGGGGATGCCCAAAATCGCTACGACAGAAGCGGTCGCACAGGTACGCATCCGGCCATCCTACTCGATCCGGGGTTTGGGGCGAAGGACGCCGCAGGCGATCCGCAGCCCCAAATGTACAAACAGCGGTTTGGGGCGAAGGACGCCGCAGGCGATCCGCAGCCCCAAATGTACAAACCGCGGGCCGAACCGAATCTCGCGGCGTGCGTTCATCCGTATCATCCTGACGTCATGAAGTTTCCCTCGCTCGTTTTCGGCCTCGGGCTTGCTGTTTCCTTGGTGTTGGGCCTCGTGGCGGCCTGCGGATCCGACCCCGTGGCCATTCCTTGCGGTCAAATTCCGGCAAATGGCTGCCCTTTGCGGGGAGGAGGCACCTGTGACGACCCGTTTTGCGGCGCGATCTACAGCTGCGTCGATGGGACCTGGACGTTCGTGGAGACCTGCTCGAATCCCCCGATCGAAGATGCCGGAACGAACCTCGACGGGTGTGTCGTGGCCACCATCGATCACACGGGCGAAACGACCGGGTGCAAGCCGGACCTGCAAAACCCCGATTGTCCCGTCCAAGCGGCCGAACAATGTGCGAGCTCGGTTTGTCAAAGCGAATGCGTGGATTTTTTCCTGTGCACCGCCGACGGATGGCAGGTCGTGGCGTATTGCGATCAGGACGGGCAGCTGGTCGTGATGCCGTGACGAATCCGTTGATATTTGGGCTTACGGCGTATTCAAGCGTACGTTTACGCGGTTTTTAAGAAGGGTTCCCACTCTTTGAACGGCTCGGGACGGCCGAGAAGCAGCAACATGGGGCCGTTCCAGCGAGG
>CAYSYX010000763.1:0-4013 GCA_964435055.1 uncultured Polyangium sp.
GTCCGAAGGTCAAATCGCCGCGTCGGCCAAATTGGCGTGCGATATCGTCAAACGGCAAAACATCGTTCGCGATCGCAATCACATCATCGGCCATTACCAACCGGATCCCGTCAATCGCGCCAATGACCCTGGAACCGCGTTTCCGTGGACTGATTACATGAATCGCATCAATGCGTGTGTCGGTGGTGGCGGCGGAGCCAATCCGCCCCCTCCGCCGGAGCCGGGAACCACGATCACCATCGATAGCAACAACGCCAGCAACAACGCGGCCGTCGCGCGCATGGTGACCCCGTCGGCGAATTGGAAAGCGTCGACGAACGTCTCCGGTTACTACAATTCGGGGTATTGGGTTGCGCCGACCGCGGCCGTATCCGACGGCATTCATTTCGAGTTTTATCTGGACGCACCCGCGTCGAAGCAGATCTTCGCGTGGTGGACCTCGGCCACCGATCGCGCTACGGCCGTTCCGTACATCGCCTTCGATGCCGCCGGTAACAAGCTCGGATCGACCAACAAGAATCAGCAGTCGGGCGGTGGCGCGTGGCAAAGCGTCGGCACGTTCAACTTCACGAAGGGCTGGAATCGCGTGACCGTCTCGCGCTGGACCACCGCGGGCCAGCAAGTCGTCGCCGACGCCATTCAAGTGCGTTGAGCCGAACGTCGAGGGCCCGTGGTTTTTCATGGCCACGGGCCTTCGTTCCCTGCCATCGATGGGTTTGCCCATTTCTAGTCGACATCATCGCAATCCGCAGAATTCCCTTCCCATGGCTCGAGGAAAATCATGTCGTCGCGTTGGTTGAGTTCCCTTGGAGCCTGTTTGTTCTTGGCCTGTTCGCGCGAAGCGCCCATTCCGGAAAAAACACCTCCGCCGAATGAATCGCCGCGTTCGACCATTGCGGAAAAACCTGCGCCTTCATCGACTTCCAAGCCTGAGGCGCCCAAGCAGACCGATTCGCCCGAAAAGAAACCGCCTTCGCCCGCCGTTGCTCCGAAATCTGCGGTTCAGGAAATGCCCGCGGATGAGCGGGACAAACTTCCCGGGTTCATTTCATTCATTTCCGAACGCGACGGCCAACGCGAAGTTTATCTCGTGCATGCGAACGGGACGAAGGAAAAACGTTTTACCGACAATAAACAAGCCGATTACAACGGCCCGTTTTCTCCCGACGGCAAGGCATTGATCGTCATTCGCGTCGAAGGGGACGAAGGACCTTACAAGCTTTTTTATTGGCCGCTCGATGGATCCGAACCCAAACGCCTCGGACCCGACCTGAAGCGGATGCGATTTCCGAGTTTTACGCCGGACAGCAAATTCGTCGTCTTCGAGTCCACGGGAAGCCAGGAGCTATCCGCGCATTTTTGCGATATTTTCCGCGTCGACGTGGGCGGTAAGAAATTCGAACAATTGACCAAGAACGACGAAGGCAATTTCGATCCCATCGTTTCGCCGCGTGGCGATGTCATCGTTCACGTCTCGAGTCGCGATCGCGTGGCCGAGCTTTATGCGATGAAAATCGATGGCCAATCTCCCTTGCGATTGACGAATACACCGCGAGACGAATGGGCGCCGAAGTTTTCTCCCGATGGTGCCAGGCTCGCTTTCATCAGCGATCGTGAAGGCGCCGAGCGTATTTGGATCAAAGAGTTTCCCGACGGTCCCGAACGGCGATTGACCCAGCGAAGTCCGGCGGCACGAACCGTCGAGGACAAGATTGCGTGGGCGCCTTCGGGCAAGAAAATCGCGTATACGTTGACCATTCCGGATACCCCCACCCGCGTTGTCGTTTTCGACCTCGAGACGGGGAAGGAGACGTTTATCAATGGTCCGTCGGGACAGACCAATGAGCCTTCATGGTCACCGGACGGCCGGCATTTGGCCGTGACGGTGATGAACGGCAAAGAACAGCAGATTTGGATCACCCGTGAAGACGGGAGCGCTTGGTTTCAATTGACCAAAGTTTCGGGCAACCATTGGAATCCGATCTGGAGTCCGGCGAAAAAGAAGTGAATTGGCTGCCGGGACATCATCTCGGACGAACGCCTAGAACTTCATTTGCAGCTGGACTTGACCCGGACCGACACGAAGCGAAGGGCGATACGCTTCATTCACGCCTTTCGGGACGAGCATTTCTTTGGGAAACAAAAGCCCCCCGAGAAACAGCCCGACGCCGGTGAGCTGAGCCAAACCATCGAATACGTACAGGAAGGTCGTGTCCGAGCTCGAATAACCTGCAAACGCAAATGGCCCGGTTATCGGAATGTAATTCACTTCCCGCGTCGAGAGGTTGTACCCATTGACGCCCTCCGCGCTGCTCGCGAAGTAGACCGCGACGAGGTAAGACAAACCGAACAACGTGGGACCCGCAATGAGCAGACCGAGGTTGTACCTGGTCTCCACCTTGTATCCGTAAGGAATGGGGCCGCCACGATAAGGCGTTTCTTTTTTGACGATCCACCCATCCGCCCCCAAAGGCGGCGGAAAGCCATAAGGCCCGTAAGGGTTTGGCACGGACGAACCACCTGGTTGGGCCGATGCATCCGGCGGAGGGGGGAGACCGGGCGAGGGAGGTATCTGGTTTGGCGCGGCTGAACTTTCCGCCGGAGGCGCGGCCGTCGTCGGCGCGGCCGGAGTCGGAGCCGTGGTCGTCGAGGTTGTCGGCGCTGAGGGCGTTTGCGCAAACCCCGGGGTGGCGGAGAGAAGGACCAACGAAACGACGGACGGACCGAGGCGGTTTTTCATGACTAAACCTTCTGATAAATTTCCGCACCGGATGCGACGAATTCGGCGCTCTTTTCTTTCATGCCCCGGACGAGGGCTTGTTCGGGGACGACGTCGCCTTTTTCGGCTGCATATTTGCGCACATCTTCGGTGATCTTCATCGAGCAAAAGTGCGGACCGCACATCGAACAGAAATGCGCGACCTTGGCATTTTCGCTCGGCAACGTTTCGTCGTGGAACGCCCGTGCGCGTTCGGGATCGAGACCCAAATTGAATTGATCTTCCCACCGAAACTCGAATCGCGCGCGACTCATTGCATTGTCGCGGGCTTGCGCGCCGGGGTGACCTTTGGCGAGGTCGGCGGCGTGGGCGGCAATTTTGTACGTAATGACGCCCTCTTTGACGTCCGCGCGATTGGGCAAACCAAGGTGTTCCTTGGGCGTCACGTAACAGAGCATTGCCGTGCCAAACCATCCGATCATCGCCGCGCCGATACCGCTCGTGAAATGGTCATATCCCGGGGCGATGTCGGTCGTCAGCGGTCCGAGCGTATAAAACGGAGCTTCATCGCAAAGGCGCAATTGCTCCGTCATGTTGTGCTCGATCATCTGCATCGGGACGTGCCCGGGGCCTTCGATCATGACCTGGACATCATGTTTCCAAGCGATTTGGGTGAGCTCTCCAAGGGTCTTCAATTCGCCCATTTGCGCGTCGTCGTTGGCGTCGGCGATGCTGCCCGGACGCAAGCCGTCGCCGAGAGAAAAACTCACGTCGTAAGCCTTCATGATTTCGCAAATTTCTTCAAAATGCGTGTACAGGAAGTTTTCTTCGTGATGGGCGAGGCACCATTTCGCGAGAATGGATCCGCCGCGCGAAACGATACCCGTGACGCGTCCGGCGGTGAGCGGCACGTAGCGCAAGAGCACGCCGGCGTGAATGGTGAAATAATCGACGCCTTGTTCGGCTTGTTCGATGAGCGTATCGCGGAAGATCTCCCACGTCAGATCCTCGGCTTTTCCACCGACTTTTTCGAGCGCCTGGTAAATCGGCACGGTTCCGATGGGGACGGGAGCATTGCGTAATATCCATTCGCGCGTTTCGTGGATGTTGTGCCCCGTCGATAAATCCATGACGGTATCGGCGCCCCAGCGGATGGCCCAAACCATTTTGTCCACTTCTTCTTCGATCGATGAAGTAATGGCGCTGTTGCCGATGTTCGCATTGATTTTGACCAAGAAATTGCGCCCGATGATCATCGGTTCGCTTTCGGGATGATTGATGTTCGCCGGAATGA
>CAYSYX010000764.1:0-4003 GCA_964435055.1 uncultured Polyangium sp.
TACTTGTAACCTCCCGCCGTCACGAAAAGTTTGTCTCGTACGGGTCCCCATTCGAGGGGCACGACGTTGAAAGCATGGTACGCATCGACGAGCGGAATAGCTCCGACGTCCATGGCTCGTTGCGCAATTTCCCCGATCCTGGGTAAGACAAACGCGTCCCCGAAAAACACGCCGGAAAACGCGACGAGCGACACGCCAGGCACAATGGCTTCGATCAACCGATCCGCAAGCGTTTGGCGATCCGAACCATCGACCCAAACCACCCGTACGCCTTCTTCGGACAAACGTGACAATTGCCGATACAGGGAATGAAATTCGCCCGTCGTGGTCACAATCGTCGTCTTCGAAGACAGCGGAAAACACGACAACAGCCGCGTCACGAGTTCGTGGGTGCTTTTGCCAAACGTAATGGCATCCGTTTGCGGAAATCCGAGACGCTCGAGAATTCGCCCCCCGACGGTAGCCATTTTCGGGAAAACCGCATTTCCCCATTTGTCGTCCACAAATCGCGCCGCGTCGTCGAACGCTTCGACCATCGCATGTCGGGCGACATCGGGCCACGCTTGGTGCGAATGCCCCGTCAGAAGAATACGGTCATCCGTGACGAACCGACCATAACCTTCGCGAAAAGTACGTATGTCGAACATCGTGGAGGCTCGAGATTCGGTCACGGCGCAGGTCGCGAATACAACGCGGTCATTTTGGCATCGACGGAGGTGGATTGTTTTTCCGTTTTTCCATCGACCGTCATTTTCAATTCGATGGCCATCGACGAATTGAGCGTCATCGAGCCGCTCTTCGGCGCAATATCCGACATCTCGAAGACGGGTTTTCCGCCCCCGACGCTCTTGTAAGACAATAACCGCGCCGACGCTCCCGGAGGCATCCCCGGAGGATTGACGACGTCTTTGGCGGCAAATTGTTTCACCACGGAATCGAGTGACAGGACATTGCCGTCGCGTTTTTCCAACGTATAGGTCGACACCTGCAGAATATCGGCACCATTGGCCATCAAACGCGCAAGTACTTCCCATTTGGCGCCCACACCGATGGCTTCCGTCGGCAATGGCGAAATCATCGATTCCACCGATTGCGTCATGCCCGACATCATCTGGCCCGCCATCGCAGGCAACGACTCCGGGATCGTTACTTTGACGTCGCGAATACGTCCTTTTTCGTCGACGAAATAATTGACTCCGATACCTTCGAGTTGCCCGAGCTGCGGCCGCAGAGCGGTGGCAATTTGATCTTGCGGTCCGCCATTACTTTCAACGGAAATTTTGCTCAGTTTTCCGTCAATCGGCCATTCCGTACCGGCCCGATCGCCCGCATTGAAATTGAATACGAGCAGCATGCGCGGCATTTTCGTCGGAGGCAATTTCATGCCGCCCGCTTCCATGGCCATTTCGAGATCCATGCCCATTTGCAAAGGCTTCGCCGCGCCTTTGCTGATCGCATACGACGTGGCGACTCGCGGTTCGGACCCCGGATCCAATAACCGCACGACGGGACGTCCCCCCGACTTGACGTATTTGTCCGCTTCGCCCTTCGCAAGAATGCCTGTTTTCGATTCGATTTTCGTCGCTTTTGCGACGGCCGATTTCGATGGCTCCGCCGCCTTTTCCTGGGGAGCATCGCCCGGAGCCTTGGCTTTCGCGTCGCCTTTGTCCGTCTCCGCCGCTTTGGCATCACTCCCTTTGACAAGGGCTTTGTCTTCCGCAGCCTTGTCACCCGCCGGTTTTTCGGCAGCGGGTTTTTCCTCGGCGGGCTTTTCCGCCGCCGGCTTTTCTTCGGCAGGCTTTTCCGCGGCAGGTTTGTCCGCCGGTTTGTCCGTCGGCTTGACCTCGGCGACTTTGGCCTCGGGCTTGGTTTCCGGCGTCGCGGCGGCGGGTTTGTCTGGTCCCGGAGTCGCGGATTTATCCGAATTTGCGCAGGCAAGTCCCGTCAAGAAGACCAGAACGAGACCTGCTCGACCCACGAGGCGGCGGGCGAATGGCGAGGCGATTGAGGCGGCGGTGGACATAGGTTTCCGCCCCTGTAGCGCAGAACTTGAAAAGATTCCAGGCGCGCATGAACGAAAAACGCGCCGCGTTCCTCATTTGAGTTCCAGCGTCGTTTCAACCGATCCCGTACGCGGACAACCGACACGCAACGTCACGCTCCCCTTCCCGCGCACGACCCAACGCACGAGCGCACGTCGTGACGTTCCGCCCGAACGTGGAAAACCCGATGTCACCATGACCCCGACGGCGCTCCAACCTTCGAGGTGTCCGACGAAACGATCGGATTCGCTGCCGACGATCGCCATGCCTTCACCGACATCGATTCGAGCGCGAAGACCGTCGTTCCACACGAGCTGTTGGGACGAGGAAAGAATAAACGTCGGCAAGTATCCGAGGTTTTCGACCACCGCGGAAACTTCCCACACATCCTCGGCAATGGGTTTGGCTCGAACGTCCGACCAACGCAGACGCGGAGCAAGCGCAGCTACGCGCAGGAAAAACGCCGACTGACGCCGACAAACGTCGGCGAGCATCTCCGGAGGAGGATTCCAAATGCCAAACCGTGCGTCATGACCGCCGATTTCAACCGGACCCAATTGCGGATGATGAAACTCGCGCCATGGCCCGAAAATTCTGCTTTGGTTGTGGTCGCGATCCCACGCGGCCATTTTGAGCGCTTCGTCACGCGTTCGATTCAGGTAATTGCGCACGAAGGGTCGAAGGATGTTCAACCCGACTTGCTTCCAAAAATCCCATATTTCACATACGAACGCAATGGCGCCTCGTTGCGAGTGAGCAAACGCGACTTCGTCCCCTCGCAATGGTTTTTCCGGCTCGTACAAGAACTCTTCGTAACCGCTGACCATGGGATAACCGCCGATTTTCTCGGCCCAGGGTTCGATTTGCTTGAATACGGACAAATCGCGTGGATCCATTTTCACGTCGGGTTTGTCTCCGGACGGTCGAATGTAAACCCCGCCGAAGCAATGCAGGTTGAGCCAAGCAAAGATATTGGGATGCTTCGAAGCGAATTCACAAACCGCACGAGATTCGGGTTCGCTCGCGCCAAACGCTCCCGCACCACGCTGTTGCGGCTCCGGCGCCCAATGATAGGGAAAATTGCGATTCATGTCGGTTTCGTTGTCCGATAAATAATCGGGGGATGGAATGTGAAAACCATCCCAATGCTCAATGATGCCTTCCGGAAAAACCGTATAAAACGGCCCTTCGTCGTCGATTGTCCGCGGCAACATGAGGTTCGGAAATTCGCGCGAAATGACGAAATCGCCCGATGGATCCTGCTTGCGCATCGATACGGCAACCCCGTCCCCGTCCACATCCACCATTTTCCAAAACGGTGCGTTTCTACCGACACGGTTATCGCGTGGGTTTGACCGGACATACCCTCCAACCGTCAATGTATGCTCGGCGCCGTCGGGACACATTCGCGGCAGCACGTAAAAAGTCACCCCTTCGCGCAAGAGTTGTCGGAGGTGAACCGGTAAATCATGCATTGGTTCGTCGGGACACACCAGCATTCGCAAAGCGTCTTCCGCGATGGCCAACGCGACGCTCGACCCGGCCAATTCGACAGCATGCATGTTTCCGTCGATCCAAACCGCCGGACCGTCGCCCTCGGGCGCCATGCCAATGGCCAAAAGCCACAAATCACGCCCTTCCGCGGTCCTCCCTATGCTTTGGAGCCGCACGAATTGCGGAAATGCGTCGGCCCATGCATGCACGACGCGCGTCAAGGCATCGTAGGTGATGTACGAAGAGCGAAAGCCTTCGGACATGAGTTCGAATCGCTGTCGAGCATCCGGAGTCGTGGCGGTCATGCGCTGCACCTTCGCAAAAGCGGAGCTCGACGACAAGACCTACCTCGAAAATCGTCGCGCCGAGGAAGCTTGGCATGAAAAAGTCCTTGCCTGTCTGAGCACGCCAAGCTACATCGTGATCGGGCAGTAACGTTTCGCAACGTAAGGCATGTACGATAATAT
>CAYSYX010000765.1:0-4002 GCA_964435055.1 uncultured Polyangium sp.
AGGACACCGAACAGTCGCTGGAAAAAGCTCGTCAAGAACCGACGGCCACTTTGCGGCCGTTTGCAAAACCATTACGTGCGGGTGCGACGGTGTGTTTTACCGGAAATCCCATTCCTTCAAAACACGAACTGGAAGGACGAGCGATTGCGGCGGGGCTCTACGTCAAGGAATCCGTCACGAAAAAGCTGGATTTGCTGGTGGTGGACGAACCGCGGTCGATGTCGAACAAGGCGCAAAAGGCCCGGTCGACGGGTATTCGCATCATGGCGGTGCCGGTGTTTTTGCTGCACCTGAAGGCGATGGGAAAAGGTTGATCACTCGTGCCGCGGCGCGGATTTCGTCGGTGCTCCGGGCGCTTTGCGACCGTGTTGCGATTCCGTCGATAACGTCTCTTCCGCCGCGATGTCACGCGCATGCACGATGCCGCGCGGGGACAAACCAAACGCAATGGTCGTGACGACCAGACCGGCGACGGCCAATCGCTCGCGTAACGCAAGATCGCGTCCGGGCGGGACTTTGACGTCGCGGGGTTTGCCCACGAACGCTTCGGTATAGATGCGGAAAAACGCGATGCCGTTGAGCAACGTGGCAATGAGCTGAGCCGCCGCGACGGAGGGATAACTATCCTGCACGCCGTGCACGAGCAGATCTTCACCGATGAACCCCAGCGTTCCGGGAAGTCCAATCGCGGTCAAACCGACGATGAGGAACAATGCGGAGGCTCGCGGCATCGTTTGCGCAATCCCTCCAAGACGTCGAATGTCCGTCGTCCCCGTGCGCGCTTTGACCATGTGCGCCACGAGCACGAGGCCCGAGAGCGCCAAGCTCGACGACACCCAATACAAAAGCCCGCCGGCCAGACCTTCCGAGTTTGTCGACGCCAAACCAATGAGGGTCAAGCCGGATTGACTCGTCGCCAATGCTCCGACGAACCGTCGCAAATCCCGCTGCGCAAGCGCCAACAGCCCGCCCCAAATGGCCGTGACCAAGCCCAGACCCGCCACCAGCGACAACGCCGTCGGGCCTGCATCGGGTAAAAGCGGGAGCAGCACTCGCGCCACCAAATAACTCGCCGGACGCGACACGAACAGCAGCGCCGCCAATCCGGAATGCCCGCGCTCGAACAAAACCGGCGTGAATGTTTGGAGAGGAAAAAGCGCCCCCCGCGCGATCACGGCTACGACCAAAAAGGCCGCGGCAATCGTGGCATAATCCGCCCGCAGACCATGATTGACGAGTTCCGACAAGACCAACGGCGCCGCGAGGTGATCCCTCATCCCGCTGATCCCAAGCACAATCGTGCCCGCAATGAGCGCCACGATGCCCAACCCTTGATACCGTTCTATCGTTCGGCGTAAAACGACATCACCACGCATTCGCGTATCGAGCCACGTGGGCACGAGCATCGCAATCCAGAACAAGACCAAGACGACCAGATCTTGGGCCATTGCCACACCGAGAATCGCCACTTCGGTCAGCAAGATGGATCCGATATGATGCCGATCCAGGTCGCCTCTCGGACACGCAATCAAGACGACGAGCGTAATCAGCGTACTGAGGGGCAAAAGCGGTGCGCTGAGCGCATCGATGCCCAAAATGGGACGGAGTTTGCCCGCGTATGTGATCAGAATGGGATCGACCCAAACTTGCGGGTGTTTCAGCGAAGTGAAATAGAAGAATGCGAGCGCCGACGACACCAGAAACATACCGGCGGCAATGGCCATACCGTACCGTCGGGCCATGCGATCGCTCGACATTCGCGGGGCTTGCAGCGCGAAAAGGAGCGGCGCTACGAGCAGGAGCAGCAGAAACGGGAATTCCAAGCGCGTCATGGGCGTGTCCCCAAGGCTGGACGTGGAGCCGAATGGGGCTCTTGTTCGTCGTTTTTCTCAACGGGTTTTTGAGTGGCCGTCGTATCCATTCCAATAATCGTCGCGTGAAACCATCGACCGAATGCGTCCACGCGCGTCGCCAGTCCCAGCACGGGCGCGGCGATCACCCGCTGCACGAAGGCGTCGAGGTGAAAGCCGTCGAGCGCATGACGATAGATTGCCCGACGCAAGCCTTCCGGCAAAATCGCTTCGTATTGCGCCCCCGTTTTGGGCTGAATACCGCCGAACGCGGCATGCATAGCATTGGCCTCGCGCAACGCCGAAGGCGCCCTGAGCAATTGCAAGGTCCGTACGCTGATATGACCCACCATGTGGACAATCGCCAGCGCATGCAATCCGAAGCCCACTTCGGCGAACATAATGCCGACTTGCGCCATCGTCGCATACGCCAACGTGTTTTTCACGTCCGATTGCACACGCCCCGTCAGCGTTCCGTACAGCGCCGTCGACAAACCAACGACGATGAGGACGGCTCGCGCCACCGGCGCTTCCGCGAATATAGGCGCCAATCGAATGAGCAAATAAACCGAAGCGTGGACGGACAACGCGCCGTAAAAAAGCGCGCTCGACGGAGTCGGTCCTTCCATGGCTCGGGGCAGCCATCCCGAAGCGGGCAGCTGGGCGCCTTTGCCCATCGCCCCGATGACGAAAAGCAAAGCCACGAGCGTCGCCGCCCCCGTGCCCAAATGCCCCACGCCGATGGGCCACGTCGTGGTCGTAAACGCCATTCCAAGCGCCGCCGAATGCGCGTAATGGTGCAACATCATCGCGCCGAGAAGCAAACCGACGTCACACACCCGGTATGTCACGAGCGCCGCAAAACCGCGTCTGACCGGCGCATCCCGCTCCTGGTAAAACCCGATGAGCAACACCGACGTCAACCCCACGAGCTCCCAACCGGCAAACAACAAATCAATGTTGCCCGCCATCACGATCAACATCATGCCCGTCGCAAAAAGCGACAACAGAATGAAGAATCGGTCGAATCCGGGTTCTCGATGCAAGTAGGTGCTCGAGAAAAACCCCACGAGGCCGAGAATCGTCGCCGTGAGCAGCATCATCGTGCCGCTCAATCGATCCACCATCAATTCGAATTCGAAGCTGTATCCGGGGACCTGAAACAACGAGCCCATTTTCAGTTCGAACGGGCCGTCCGTGAACACCAAAATGATGGACGCGAGCGCGAGCCAAAAACTCGTAATGAACGTAAATGCCGTCCATCGCGCCGTCGCCTTCTCCGAAGGGGAACGGAGAAAAAGCGACAAACCACCGAGCAAGAAGAACGAGGCTGCGGGAACGCCGAGCACCGCAAGGGTGAGCCATTCGCGAATTCGATCAAGCTGCATGAGCGACAACCTCTCGAGCGGGTTTCTCCGCCTTCATCTCGATTCGTGCGGGGGGCAGATGATCGAGTTTTCCCTGGTACCATTCCACGGACGAACGCACCTTCGCGAGCACCTCCGACGTGGGCTCGATGGGTACGAATCCCTTGTCGGTGAATTCCTGGAATTTGCCCGTCTCGGGGTCCATCGCGATAAGCTGCATCCAGCGGCCGACGACCAGCTCTTTGACGACGGGCACGCGCCCCGCGATCGCCAAAAGCGTCTCCGGAGTCGCCTCGACAATCGTCAAGAGCCGCATGGGCTCGTGGATTTCCACCATTTGTCGGGACAACCCGGTCCGCAAGTCACTCGAATGACCGCTCATGACACCAAGATATCCCGTAATGTTGTGCGGCAATTTCGTACCGCAACCGTAAATCTCGTTATCGACGTACGAGAAATAGTATTCCAAGCTGATGCCCGCACCGACCGGCCCGACCGCCGTGAGCGTTCGCTCGAGAATCTTGCCGTCGGGATCGATGGTCGGATCGTACGAAACGAGAAACGATCGCCGATCGAGAAACAATCCCTTGGTAAAAGCCCTTCGCCCGACGATACAAATCGCATCCGTTGCGTGATTGTATTCGGGTCGAGGTTCCGCCAAACTTTCGGCTCGACCTTCCACATGGCGCAAAGAAACATTCGGATCGTTGGTCTTCGGAGCCGATTCGAATCGTCGTGTACGCTCATGCGCATTTTTGGCTCGCGCAATATCGAGGATTCGACGC
>CAYSYX010000766.1:0-3991 GCA_964435055.1 uncultured Polyangium sp.
GCTTGAGAGCGGCCTATTCAAGGCGATCGAGGACGCATTCCAATCCGAGGTCAATGGTGTTCTGTCAACGGGGACCGTCACCAATCATTCGGCGATCACTGCTTATCTCTCCATCTGGTCCATCCGTACTTGGTTGAAGTCCGAACCATTCGAAGACACAAATTTGGTTGGCGTCTCGCCGTCACACCTGACCAAACCCGTCGAAGAGATTCTCGAATTCAAAGGCGCTGCATACACTCGTGGCACAGCCATTCCCGGGAGGCTCGCGCTCGGGCCATTGGTAATGCAGCGTCACGACGCGACGATGTCTGAACTCGGTGGGATTCGGTGGGGAGCTATTCGCGTAAATGGCTCGGCCCAGTTCGTGTGTCCAGATACTCCAGCAGGCGTTCTATTTATACCGGTTGCTCCCCGGATGGCGTTGTGCGCGGGGTACGCCGACGCTGAGATCAACGACGACGGTGTTGAGCAGGCAAATCTCGATTCGTGGGCAAGAGCGGACGAATTTACGTTTGGCCATCCGAGCACTGGGCCCTGAGTAACCCAGCACCATGACACATAGACCGTGTCCAGCTCGTCATCCTACTGATATGGCACGACCTGTAGATTCAAATGCACAGCCCAACCCCGGCTGCTGCTGATTGCCACGTTAGATTTTATGAAAAACCTTTCAAAGACCAACGTCACAACGGCATGAACATCACGAGCAAGACAATCTGGCAGCAAGCTGCTGGCGATACGAATCGTGATTACTCCGATTTGTGCATCCGGTGGGATGTTATCCTGAACGGACCCGCCTGGCCTGGAGCGTGGCCGGGTTGCATTCAAACACTCCAGGACCATAGTATAACTCCGCGCAAGATCACCGATCTAAGGCGTTTCGCCGAGGAGATGGCGGACGGTGATATCGTCGTCCTTCGCATAGGAACCTCTAGTGTGCGCGGTGTGGGGCAGGTTGTTGGCCCCTACGCTTGGCATCCCGAGTTTGGAGACGTCGATGGATGGGACCTTCAGCATATCCGCAGGGTTCGATGGCTGTGGAAAGGCCATTCCAACCCACAGTCCTTCGAGAAATACGCGCTGAAGCAAGGTGATACTACCCAAAGGCTCAAAGGGGGAGAGGGCCCGGTGCTCGAATGGCTCGCGGGCCTCACCATTGCTCCGACAGAATGGCTTCGGCCTTTGATTTCACTCCCATCCTCCGACGATAACGGCGACATCGCAGTGGAAGAGATCTCCGAGTTCCTCTTCGATCACGGCGTTGCGAGTGCCTCAATCACGAATCTCCTCGGGGAGATCGGAGAGTTGACGCGCATCGCCAAGTGGTACCAGCGAAACGGCAAGCCATCTGAGCACGAGACGGTCGCGTATCTAGTCGTACCTCTCCTCCGAGCGCTCGGGTGGACGCCCCAACGGATGGCCGTCGAATGGAATCATGTCGATGTTGCGCTGTTTGACCGATTGCCGCGCAGCGACTCGTCCCTCTGCATCGTTGTAGAAGCCAAGAAGATGGAGAGCTCGTGTCTCAGCGCGGTCTCCCAGGCGAAATCATATGCGGAAGGCAAGGAGGGATGTTATCGCCTAATCGTGACCGACGGTCTTCGGTATGGCGTCTACGTTCGCAACCAACTTGAGCCCTTCCGCCTATACGCGTATCTGAATTTGACACGGCTCCGGCGCGATTATCCGATTTACGAATGTAAAGGTGCAGAGGATGCCCTCTTGGCGATGACTCCAGAGTGGAGGTACGATGATGGAGCGTCAGCGCCCCACCTGCACTCTTTCGGACGGTGATGACATGAGCCAGTGGGTCAATCTTTTTGAAGGCGTCTACGACGAACAGGGGCGACCGACTATCTTCAAGCGCGAGGAACTCGCGGACGTTGAAAATCTCTGGCAGCAGCGGGCCGCGCTGTTTCTTACGCCCACCTCGTCGATTCCAGACGAATTCGTCGGAGAGGGTGTGCTTCAGGTCCGCTTGCCGATTGTAACCCCTACGTACGACGAGTGGAAGAGTATTCCGGGTTATAGTAATACGAGAATGTGGGTTGATCTCCTTCAGCGTGCTACCGGCAAAATTCGGTGGCGGCCGATGGACCCTGTTACCATTACCGTCATTCGGCGCGACACGTACTTTCCAGGCCACACCGTGATCGCAGGTGCCAAATATCTTACGGATGCTTACAAGGTTTCGTCGACTGGGCGCAGGGACGGCTATCTCGTTCACTACTTCGGCGCGATTGTTGACGATGCGTCGCGCAACATCGGGGCCTTCAACTTCAACTGCCTACAGGTGTCGTCGCGTGCAGAAGTAGGGATGGAGATTGAGATTCGACCCTGGAGGGCGCAGGATGGCACGGGGTGCAGGGAGACCCTTCCGAACGGCGCAGAGAGCGTTAGTTGAGCCCCCGCGCGGCCGCACGACCCCAGGAGCCGCCAGTGACTGGTGGAAAGTATCTGGTGCAGCTTCGCCAGCGAATTGCTATGCTGGCGGATTATCAGCGTGTTTTCCAAGGAGCGCGCCGTCTCGACCGGCGTACCGCTCCTCTGGCGTGACAACCGCAGCGCGCCCACCGCCGCCGCGGAGACCGGCGCGCTCGGTACGATGTACGATGCAACCAGCTGGACTCCTGAAAAAAGGAATCCATGACAAAGCGTTTCTGATATCGCACAAACGTTATGCAGCGTCCTGGTTTTTCCACCTGTACAAGTTGACAGCTTCCTCCTCGTGGTTACGGTTCGGCCCCTTCGCTTGGAATAGGCGCCGCTCGCTCCGGAACGGCGTCGGTTTCCCTGCAAAATCAACCGAAAGTTTGAGGACACCGTGCTGCAAACCAACTTGCCCGTTGGGCAATTCAACTTCTCGTATGTCGCCGATCTCGGCGCCGGTGGCTTGGGTCGCGTTCGCAAGATCCGCATTACACAATCGAATGCTCGCGGCATGTCAGTCGGCAGTGAGTGGGCATGCAAACAGCTTCACGACTCCTGGAATCAGGACCCGACGATGCGGGCGCGGTTCGAGCGTGAGATCTCCGCGCTCAAGAAAATGTCCCATCCAAACATCATTTCTTACAGCGGAGAAAACCTGCCCGGAAAGGATCGGTTTTACTTGATGCCGCTGTATACAAGCAATCTGCGCAAGTGGATCGCGGCGGGTAACAAGCAAGGCGATTGGCGCTTCATGGCAGGTCTCGGAATCCAGCTCGCAAATGCGATGCAGTACGCGCACAACGAGGGATTCATCCACCGTGACCTCAAGCCGGACAACATCCTGTTCAACGACAATCAGCCGCTTGTGATTGCGGACTGGGGTTTGGGCTATTTCGTGCACCAACATTCGAAGGTCCTCCAAAAGCTTACGCGCGGAGGGATGGGCACGGAGTACTACTGTAGTCTCGAGCAGTGGAGCACCGGGAAATGCGACGAGCGAGGGGACATTTACTCGCTTGGCATGACGCTCGATGAAATGGTGACTGGAGGGCAGCGCGAGATTACGGTGGGTATGGGGATCAATGGACCAGTTACCGCGGATACGACTGCAGGCGCTCAGTATTTCAATGACATCTTGCGAAGAATGACGGCTTTCCTCAAGGAACACCGCCCAGCGAACATGCAAATGGTGGCTTCCGAGCTTCAGATTGCTCTCGCTGCGGGTTGAGACGGTGCTTTACCGGCACGATGCGTATGCGAGTCGGCATCCGTGGTTTGCTCCGGTCGAATGACGGTGCACCTGTCGAGCTGTCAAGGCTCGGCATAACGTAAAAGTATTTGCAATAACGCCCACGGTATCTACCGCTCGCGGTGCCGACGAACGAGTTCGAATTGCTCATCGAGCGGGAGTTCGTAAAACTTCGTGAACGCCGCTTCGAGGATATCGACGGGAGTGACACGTCCTTGTCGCTTGGCACGGAGTCGCATCGTCATGGCATGCGCCAATTCGAAAACGCAGTTCCAAAGCCCGATATCCAACGAAACGCTCGTCTTGTTGCAC
>CAYSYX010000767.1:0-3372 GCA_964435055.1 uncultured Polyangium sp.
ACATCAACTTGTTTCAATGGCCCGACGGATCTGGTACGGTGCGTTCATGGGCCGACGAGATCCGATTCCCACGTGGTTTTTCGCGATGGTCATCGTACGCAAAGGCGATCGATTTCTCCTTGTGCACGAACGAAAACACGGCCAGCTCTGGTACATTCCCGGCGGTCGCGTCGAACCTGGGGAAACCATTGAAGAGGCGGCCATTCGCGAGACGTTGGAAGAAGGCGGCGTTCCCATTGTCATCGAGGGGCTTTTGCGGGTCGAACATTCACCCATGGGTGACGGCAGCGCGCGTTGTCGAGTGTTTTTCCTGGCCCGCCCGGCGGATGATACGCCGCCCAAGTCCATTCCCGACGAAGAATCGCTCGAAGCCCGGTGGGTTCATCCCAAAGAACTCCGCAATTATGATTTACGCAGCGAAGAAGTGCTGGAAGTGATCGGCTACGTAGCCCGCGGAGGAGCGGTGTATCCCAAGAGCGCTTTCACGTTCGAAGGCGCTCCGTGGTTCGCATGAAAAGCCAACACGTTGGTTTGTCGACGTAGAAAACGAAACGATCATTCGTCCAATGCCAATGGTTCGCGAGCTTCGAGCCACGCAGGCGGAATCGAATTGCGCCCCGCCGAAAGAGCCACGATTCCGCCGACAATGGCGCACGTCGTGTCGCGATCGCCAAGACCGCTCACCGTCGTCCATAACGCGCTTTCGTAATCGTCGAGGTGCCGCGCGGCACACCAAACGCAAAACGGAACCGTATCCATCGAAATGACTCGATATCCGGCTCCCAGAACGGATGCGGCGGTTCGAGGATCATTGATGAGTTGCATCCGCCGAGCGAGCTCCAAAACTGTCTTCGTCGGCCCGTCGGGTGTGTACTGAAAAACCGCATTCAATAAATCGTCGCCGGAGCGAGTTTGTCGTCCCGTACCCATACGCCAGGCGACCGCTGCCGCAATCGCAATGGCAATCGCGCCGGCTTGGCCGTCGGGGTGGGCATGCGTGACTTCCGCCGATGCTTTGGCTTGACGAACCACTTCATCGATATCGTCGGCAAAGTAAGCACCAAGCGGAGCAACGCGCATGGCGCCGCCATTACCCATGGAACCTGAGCCGCCAAAAACGGACCCCGCGGTCACGCGCCAAGGAACTCCGCGGCCGATGTCTTGCAGAATGCCGTGGGCGCCGCCGCCGTATCCACGATTTGGATCCGCCGCATATCGACGCGCAAAAACGCCCGCAAGTTTGTCTTGAACGATTGTCCCACAATCTCGAAGGACTTCCACGACACCGAGCGCCATGGCCGTATCGTCGGTGGTTTCCCAGGGAGCCTTCGGGACGATGCGATTTTCAATGCACCGAGCAATACGATCGGGGTCACCGAAAAATCGTTCGCCGAATGCATCACCAATCGATAGACCGTCGAGCGCGAGCAACGTGCGCTCCATGCGGGATGCGTGATCGAGCGGTAGACTCATGATGCTCGACGCTATCACGACGGAGGCTCATTTGCCAGGTGGAATGCCATGCCGGAGCAAGTTCTCGAGTCGCTTGACATTGCCGGCCGCTTCGTCGATCTTGGGTGTGTGAACCGTTTTATTCGCTGCGCGCTGGTCTTGGGAGCAGCTTCGCTTTCGGCTTGTTCGTCCGGCCAATCCAATGGTCCGTCCTCGCCCACACCGGAGCCGCGACCGTGGACGGGAACGTGGATCAAGCTGGATGGATTGGCCGTGCCTCCGGAGAAACAGATGCGCCTGCAGCAGACTTGCAGCGGGTGGGGCGAATATTGGAAGATCGAGCAAAAAGACAAGAAGGTCACGCTCGAACTGCATGAAGCGACGCAAAGCTCGGGCATCGAGATGGCGGTGGAACGCTCACGCGTCGAATGGGCCAAAGGCACTCTCAATAAGTCATTCGCCAAGCTCGACGGCGAATTGGGGACCGTGGAGATCGTGCAGGGGGATTCGTCGAATCTTGCGCGTCGCGGTCCGCGGTTTCCGGTCACCTACGAATTGCAATGGGATGCCAAGACGGAACATCTTTCGGGAACACGCAATGGTTCGCACGTGCGGTTCATCCGGGTAGAACTGCAATCCATCGACGCGTCTCGATGTCCAAAACCTCAATAAAGTATGTCCACTCCCGGTCAATCGTCCGACGACACGTCCCGCGATCGTTTTCTCGAACGAGCCACATTGGCGAATTTTGCCATTCACGGCATAGCCATGGTCATCATGGCGCTCGTATTGGCCAAAATGCTTCCCGGCGGAGGCGAAAGCAATACGACGTTACGCGTGACGATGATTGCCGAGCATCCATGGCGATTTCGTTTGGGTTGGCTTCCGTGGCAGCTGTGCGCGGCCATTGATTTGTGGTTTGCCGCGGCCCTTTTTCGCGCCCGATGGATTCCCAAAGTCCCGGCCATTTTGTCGATTCTGTTCACGCTGGCCGCCGTCATACCGGATCAACTCGCGCAAGCCTTGTGGATTACGCACGGCGTGGACCTCGCTCGAGATGCCGTGCGAACCGGGCAATTCGATGCGTATCTTGCTTATGAATCCGAGATCTTCGTGTGGACGGCATCTTGGGGCGCGTTTTGTTATACGCTTTCGGCCCTTGGATGGACGGCGTGTTTTGCGAAAACGCCGGTATGGAATCGATTCTTGACGTGGCTCAGCATTCCGACATGGGCGGTCATGTTGTTCGTCACGACAGCGCTGTTTTTCCCGCCGAACATGCGTCCCGCACCCGAGATCATCGCCGCGGGAAATGCGCTTGGTTTTACATTGCTTCAGGTTTGGCTGGGCCTCGTCGGCGAAGGTGTTTTGCGCAGACGGCGACCCACCATGGCGCATGGTCGATCGGCGCTTTGGCGATATCCTGAATCGGGATTGATCGGCACGATTTGCAATACCATTGCCAACAGTCGGCTCGTCGCAGCATTTCTGGAACCTTTGCCGGATCCGGCGATGCTGAGCGACATTCGGGACGTGGTGTACGTCAATTATTTGGTTCCGGCGGAAAAACTCCTTCCGCTGGTTCCCGAGGGGCTCGAATTGCAAAGACTCGGTCCCGACGGAAAGTATGGTCTCTTTTCATTTTTGACCTACAAGCACGGGCATTTTGGATTTCGAGTCCTCGGCAGCTTGCGTCGATTCATGCCTTCGCCCGTGCAAACGAATTGGCGAATTCACGTCTGGGATCCTCGGACGAACCATCGCGGTATTTATTTTTTGACCAATGCGATCACCAATGGCTTCCAGGCTCTCGGCGCGCGACTTTTGGCCGAAGGAATGCCCATGCACATCCTGCGTCGAGGTGAAGTTGGTCGCGATGAACACGGGATGATGCAGGTATCGCTCGATCCGGGCTTAGGC
>CAYSYX010000767.1:3382-3989 GCA_964435055.1 uncultured Polyangium sp.
CGTAGGCACAGCGCCGGATGCGAAAGCGACGTTATCGTCGAGCTCTCCGCCCGAACTGGAAGGAGCTTGGCGCGAGTGTTTCAACGATTTTCAAGATTTTTTGGCGTATTGCGTTCCTCAGGATCGCGCTTTGTCGACGCAGCCTTGGGCGAATGAAGTGACGCGGCACGAGATTCAGCTTGGAATTCCGCTCGACCATTGCGAACCTTTGCGAGGCCGAGTGGAATCGAAAGCGGCGGCAGCCATTGCAGGCGAAGCCGAACCGATTTGTTTTCGCGTGCCGAGCGTATTCTTTCGATTCGAGGAAGAGGCGACGGATGTATTGAAACGAGAGTGATTTGTCTCTGCCGTTGGTCGATGCGCAACTCGAATTGGGCATGGGGGAGAACCACTCCGCAAGGGGCACCAGGACGTTCATGGGGCCGTGGACCAGCAAGGACAACGTAAACCTTCTCTAATACTGCGTTTAATCATGCTCGAAAGTGCTTGGCTCCATTCGGACACCATGACACTGTACGCTGACCATGAGCAAGCCGTTGCACGAAGAGAGCACTCAAGATCTCGGGCGACAAACGACGCAACTCGAAGGTGCGGCTGTGCCGAACAT
>CAYSYX010000768.1:0-3983 GCA_964435055.1 uncultured Polyangium sp.
ACCGAAGACCATATCGACGAATGACCACCGGAATGCCGCTTCGATCCTCGGCGGTCGTTTCCAGCATTTGGCGTAACGTCACCGGGCCGGTCATTTTCCACGGCGACGCATCTTCATCGGCGAACCCTTCATTTCCGTTGGCCAGGGTCAATGTCACCGTGATGAGATCGTTTGTCGTAAAAGACGACAACAACGGATCCTCTTCCTGATCGCTGACGATTCCCAAAACGACCTCCGCTTCGAATCCGTGAACGGCGGCCTTGATTCGGATGAACTCGAGGCTCCCGGCGGGAAACGAAAACGGGGATGAACCGATGGTCAGGTCGAGCGACGCGGCGAACCGATCGGCAAATGTCGTTCGCACACGAGCCGGGGTCGGTTGGAAGCTTGCACGCGACGTCGCCCGCATAGCGAACACCGTGTCATTGCTCGGAAAAAAACACAAATTTTCGACAAGTGATCAGAAACTTGGCCCGACGAAGAGACATCCGGTATGGCCGATGCATCCACCTGACCATTGAGAAAAAGATGCCCACTTGGATGACCGCGGAACAGATCTCGACTCGCCTCGTCGTCGGCGCTCAGCGCTTGCTCGAATACGCAAAGCGCGGAAACTTGGCGATGTATCGTCTCGAGGATGGCACGGTGTTTTTCGATGGCGATGCCGCCGCAAACTATTTTCGCCCGCGAAATGCGGTTTTGCAGGTGGACCCGGACGCTCGGGATTTGGGCGTGATGGGTAAGGTTCGTCTGGGCGAGGGTCATACGACACCCGCGTCTACCGGCCTGTCGGGGCGTGAAGCTCGTAAACGGGAATTGCGATTGTCGGGAGCAACCTTGCAAGTCCGGCAGGTTTTGGCCAAGACGGGATAATTTCCCGGCAATGCTTCAGCCGCCGCTCGCGCCCGCTGCGGCGGCTCGTTCTTCCGCCAGCTTCTCTTTGTACCGCCGATACAATCGAATCACTTCCGCCACATATTTTTGCGTATCCGGATACGGCGGAATGCCGCCATATTTGTCGACTTTGGACGCTCCGGCGTGGTAAGCCGCAAGAGCCAAGGCGACGCTGCCGTCGAACGTATTGACGAGAATCCGCAAATATCGTGCTCCACCCAAGATGTTCTGACGCGGATCGAAGGCATCGCGTACCTCCATTTCATCCGCGGTCACGGGCATCAATTGCATGAGCCCCATGGCGCCCGCGCTCGAAATGGCTCGAGGGTTTCCACCCGATTCGATCCGCATGACGGCGGCGATCAATTCGATGGGTAAACTGTATTGTGTCGCCGCCTCTCGGACGTGTTGGAAATAAGGCACCGAAAAACTCGTGGGTTCCGTCGGTAAAACCCCGGGAGGTGTCGGCGCATTCGGTGGGTCGGCGGCGGGAGGATCCGGCGCGGCTTCGCGCTGCTGAACCGAAATTCGATGCGCTCGACCATTCCGATCGACATAACGAATCGTGTCCGCCGAAGCCTCGTTTGTCGCAACGACCAGAGCGATCGCCAATCCGATGGGGCTGATGATCACGTAAAAACGGGGGCTCCAGTCAACGACGAATGAGCATGAATGCATCGAAAAGCTCCTCCATGTCGTTCAACAGGATCGACAACTGTTTGGCCGGGTCGTCTTTGGATGTGGGATCGGGATGATCCAACAATTCGACCAGACGAGCGGCTTCCACGAAAAAAGGTTCGAGGGTGGATGTTCGCTCGGGGAATTGCTTGGTCGCCAATTCGCGAATCCGATGGACCAACGTCCGCACGTCCGCGGGGACGTTGCGCGGCGTTTCGACCGTGGAAAGACGTGCCGGGCCACCGGTCGGCGGAGGCGCAATGGCTCGCGCCCAATTGCGCCGAATGGCCTCCATGTCGAACTGCGGTTTGCTCATGTTCCGCCCTCAATACGAAGCCGCCCAGGCCCGCAACAACCAATAAATCCCCACGCTGACGCCCACGGCGGCGGCATAATAAGCGTAAGGAAAAGCCACGAGCTCCGGAGACGGCGTCTCCGCCCTGGGCTGCTCGACAGGAATCGGAGCCATTTCAAGGCGCGAAATCAGCTCCTTTTTATAGTCTTCGATACGCGCCGGATCGTCGGCATATTTGCCTTCGAATCCATCGGCCAAGCAAAAATAATACACCTCGACGGCCAACTGCGGTGACTTCGTCAGCTCGAGGTACGTGAAGAATTCCGCGCCGCCGTTGGACGTGTTGTAAATTTCCTCCTGGAAATTCTCCCAATTCCTGGCGACTTCGCTGCTCGCGAATCGAGCCAGTTCGTCGAAATAAACCACGAGCGGAAACAAAATCGCGACCGTTTCTTCCTCGGAATAGGTGCTCGCCAGCGCACTCTTCAACAAATGCAGTTTCTTACGAATTTCCGCCTTGAGCTCCACGAGGTCCGCGCCGTTGGGGTATTTCTTTTGAAACGCCAAGTCGTGCACGAGATCGTCGACCTTCGCCAGCCGGGCATGAATATGTTCATCGACGACCGGCTTCGGATCGTCCTCGATGCCGCCCACGGACATGGCCGCGTCTTCTTCCCGCCTCCGTTTCGCGAGCAATTCTTCGGCGGCTCGTGCGCGGCGACACGCCGAAATCACGTCGGCAACCGTGGAATCGATAATGGACCAAAGGGCCGAAGGCGATCGTTTCACGATTTTTCCTTTGCATGTACGGTTGCGCGCCCGTCGACGACATAACCGATGAGCTCCACGACGTGCTCGGAGCACCAAGCAGCGATCAAATCATACAATCGTTGACAATACATCTCGAATTTGGGAATCTCCGTCGGACCGAGCTCGCCGAACGTGATTTTGTACACGTACTTGAATCCCGTAGCGCTTTTGGCGGCCGGTTTTCGCTCCACTTCGACGTCCAGCATTGCATTCATGAATTTTTCATACGTGGACCCACGTCCCGCCCCCACCGCGCGAAGCAAACACAGCAGATGCTCTTTTTGCAGCGCGCGTTGATGTTTTATCGACAAGAGCTGCAACAATTCTTGGTCGTCTTCTTGAATCTCACTCTCGATATGCGGACACAATGGCCCCGAATGGGACCATTCCAATCCGGAGAAATGCCGAGTCGCCGGGGAAACTCGGATATCGTCGAGGCTCAAGGTATCGACGGAAGGTTGATGCCACGTAGCTTCCACGGCCAGATCCACGGGTTTGAGGAATGCATTCTGAATCGCCGCCGAAACAAATGCCATGCGGCGCTGATTGACGCCCTCATACGTGACATCATACGTGGGACGCGCGGAATCCCCATCGCGTGCGCCTTTCGGGCGGGTCGAAATCACAGCCGGTTCGAGCGGGTCGAGGCCCTTGTCGGTGATTCGATAAACGCCGAAAACATCCACCGGGACGAACTTCGCGGCGACGTCCGGATGCAATACCGGATAACGCTCTTTCGTTCCGTCGTGTTCAATGGGATCGGCCATATCGAGGCGCTCGTTGATGATAGGAATGGCAAAGAGTTCGAAACCGTCCTGCATCGGACGCAATTCGACGGGAAATCCCGGTTTGACGTCCAGACAAACGGAAAATGTCTCCACGGCTTTGGGCAATTTGATCCCGTGGATGTTCATGAACAATTGCTGCGCTGGGAAACGCATTGCATTCCGAATATCTCGAAACGGATGTTCACCGCGGCGCATCGAAACACCGCGGTTTGGCGCGCCAAAGGTGATCGTACACGGCGCCCCCTGCGTATCTTCGCCGGCCATTTGATCGAAGACGATGCACGAACCGCGCTTGTAGGTCTCCAAAGCGTGGGAAATCGTCAGCGAAGACGCCAGGTCATCCAAGTGATTGATATGCAAATGCAAGTCGTCCACGTCCATCATCATGGCGTGGCCCGTGGTCCAACGAAATTGAAAAACGAATCTCCACCCCTTGTCGGGTAACTGCCACGGCGTCAAGGAGACCAATACTAGCGGCAGAATGCGCAATTCACCCAGAGTTCGAAAGCGAAAAAACC
>CAYSYX010000769.1:0-3976 GCA_964435055.1 uncultured Polyangium sp.
ATACGAGAATGACGTTCCCTCGTTCATGGCCCGCCAAAGTCCTTCGATGGCCCCAGGAAATGAGGCCGGATTGGGAAGCCAGTGATTTTCGAGCCCTTCGATGAATAGCCGTGCGGGTAATAAGCCGACGTTTTCGGCAAACATCGTAAAGAGGCAGCGCATGAGGAATTTGGCCACCGCTTCGGGCGGGTTTTTCTCGGCCTCGAGCTGCTTGGCGAGTTCGGCGAGTTGCGCGGCGACCTCGCGCGTGACCTTTTCCGCGCGGCGCGATGGATCCAGGGAAAGAGGGTCGGTCCATATCGCGCGCAGGACGTCGAGGTGTTTGTCCAGGTCCTTGAAGTAAATTCGTCGTTTTTGCGCATTCGGAAACGCGGGCCAGCGACGTGTGCCATCAAAATCTGCATATAACTCGAATGCGTACCCGATATCGCAAACAATGAGGAAAGGCGGCGGAGCGTCGAGCGCCATGGCGTAACCCAAAGCTTGGCCACGCGCGTCAACCATTGCGAGGTCCCACGACTCCGTGCCGCGACGCACATTGCTGCCTTTTTTCGTCCCTTCCGTTGCTGCCTGTTTTGCCTCGAGAAGAAAACAGCCATGTTTGTATAGATCTGCTTTCTTTTTCGTGATTTTCCCGCCCTCATTGGCCATGGGGATGGGTTTCTCGAAGACGTAGAGGTCGCGCTCAGGATCTTTCGTCGAGGGCTCGGGTCGTGCAACGCCCAAAACATCGCAAAGCTCCGTGAGAAAGAGGTCTTTGTTGGCTCTCTCGGAGGCACTCGATGCAGTCCACTTGGCGATGAAGGCGGCAACGTCCATGGCAGGACCGAGACGGTAGCTTACGGCGCGCTCGAGGGGAAACAAAATTCGTCATCACGGTCGTGCCCGCCTTCCTGAGAATCGATGACAACCATCAGGTCCGGATTCAGGAGCTGCGTTTCGATGGATTCGACGGCCCAACGATCCATGCTCCCATCGACTTCGTAATAAACTCCGGTGTACGATCATGCGAGGTCGAACCAAAGCGTTGTTCTAATCTGCACGTCTACACGGAGGGAAGCAATGCACACGAAGACTTTTGATTGGTTTGGATGGACAATCCTTGTTCTCGGACTTGGGTGCACGACCGCGCCAGAACGCGCAAACGTAAACGCGATCTCGGGCGTGAGCGGTGCCGGCGGTGTCGGAGGGCAAGACGGCGCCGCGGGTGCGGCGGGGCAATCAACGGTTCCATACATCGAACCTTCATGGATCAAGGTTCTACCGGATGTCGAATTGAGCGATATGGTTCTCGATGCGACCAACCATTTGGTGGTCACGGGGTATGGCGACGAGCCAACTGCGACAATCGACGGTATGCCCGTACCTCTCGGTCAAACCTTCGTCGCCAAGCTCGGTCCCGAGGGCGAGCTGGTATGGTTACGCTCATTCGGCAGTGGGCAGCATCCTCAAGCGATTGCTGTCGGGCCTGAAAACCGCGTATTCGTTTTGAGCAAGACCCCTAAGCTTTTCTCGAGTGGGCCGCTGCCCAGTCCACAATGGGAGCGGCTTTTCCTTACCGCATTTGCCTCCGATGGTTCCTTCTTATGGGAGCAATCCTTCGGAGGCGATTCCTCCAAGGACATCCGGTTCGAGACGAACGGCGTTGACCTTGCGGTGGATACCAACGGGAATGCAATGATCGTGACGGCATTTGCGGGACAGCTCGATACTCCCATGGGCACCTTCCAAACAATCCCCAACGATTCCGATGTCTTCTTTATTCGAATTGACGCGTACGGGTCGATCGTCGAGGTAAAACAATTCGAAGCCCCGGGGACTCAATACGTCGGAGGCGTCGCGATCGATACGGCCGGTCAAATCATTGCCACAGCAAACATCGGCGGCTCCGAGTCCGTGGTAAAGCTCGATGAAACGTTATCGCCCGTGTGGGCGCGAAGTTTTCCTGGCGATGGATCCGTCGGCGCGATGGCCGTGACAATCGCGAAAAACGATGATATCGTCCTTGCGGGGGCATTTCGCGGTACCGTCGATTTCGGCAATGGCCCCGTGCAAGCGCAAAATCAGGCCACTCCCTTCCTGCACCGACTCGACGCCGCCGGCAATGATAACGGCGGCGAGATATTCTCCGAAACCTCTGTGATCTGGCCATTGATTGAGCGATTGCCGATAACCGTCGCTGCGAATCCCTCCGGAAACCATGCATTTGCACTGCAATTCTCTTCGAGCGTTGACTTGGGCAGTGGACCGTTGCCGAGTGACAATATGTTTTATGACTCGGCATTGGCAAGGTATACCGCTGATGGAACCTATGTGGCATGCGCAGACGCGAGCGGCCCGGGGGAACAGCGAACGTCCGGTTTGGTCCTTTCGCCAGAGGGACGGCTTTATTGGGCCGTTTCCTATTTGTGGACATTGAAATATGGGGACCAAGTGCTCTTCGAGCCGCCACCAAGTGATTCTCCGTTCGTCTCTGCATCGCACGGCAGTGCGATCATCGCCCTTCCGCCATGAAATGGCCGTAATGCGATTGTCGCTATCACGTCACGAGTTACATGCTTCTTTCATTTGGCTATTTTACACGACCAACCGCAGACTCGCTTCGAACGCCTCCTCGAAAGCAACCCGCTCGGTGCCGGTGTTTGGCAAACCGAACGATTGCAGCTCGTCGCCACCCGTAACCATTGCCGAGGAATGCTTGTCTTCTTCGGTCGCACGCCGTAACTCAATGCTTTCGGCGACGGCATTTCGAACGCGTTTACCGCCGGCTGCGAGGCAAAATCGCAGAACATCCGCGGCCAAGTCCGCGTGTCCCTGTTCGTCGCGAGCAATGATCGACAAAGTTTTGCGCGTCCGTACATCGTGCGTATGCACGGCCAAACGACGCGCTCGAGCTGCCGCGGCACCTTCGCCGATACAACCATCCCAGCATGCTTCAATCGCGAGCCGTTCGAGCAATGCCTGTTGATTGGCGACCATTCGACGCGGCACGCGGGGCATACGGGCGCCGACATCCATTCCAGTGTATTCGCCGGCCAGCTCGGCGCACAGACGCGTATGGTTGGCTTCTTCGATTGCCGCCCGCTGGGCATTCTCAACGAGGCTCGAAGGAGCGCCCACGCGGGCCAAGTCTCTTGCCAAGACCAAAAACGCGGGAATCGACGCGCATTCGGCACTTGTTTCTCGGAGCCAGAATGCGGCGAGCGAGTGGGCAGGAATGTCGCTATCGTGTCGCTTAGACAAACGACGCCGTGGCCCGAGCACGAGCGGTGCGAGTTCCGGGGATGCATTTTCGTGCATGCGCAAAGGTCGCGCAAAGAAAGGACAGGTGGTAAAGGCGCACGGGCCCGGACCGCGGATATCCCCACCGACGATGAATTCATTACCCATTTGTTTCGTAAACCCGAAACTGCCGCGGAAAGACGGGCCTTGCTCGGCCAGGGCGAGCGTGAATGCCGGCACAAAACCGAGGTGGAGCCCGACGCCGCCAGGTATGGTGGGTAATGAGGTACGAAAGGTCAAACCAATCTCGCCGTCGAGATTCACAAGCTGATTTGTCGGGAGGTACCCACCATGGCCACCGAAAGCGAAACGAAAGTTTCCGGTAAAAAGATACGTGGCCTGGAAAAATGCACCGGTCACGGCGTAGTCGTGCATGATGAAATACTCTGGAGGCGGATGCTCCACGTCACTCAGAACGACATAATGCGAATATCGTACATCCAGCCCAATCCCAAGCACGGGGTGTACACCGGTCGAAAACGAGACGATGATGCCACCAGTCAACCCATTGCTTGATTCAGCGGCAGCCACGTCAGGCACGAGAAGCACGCCGCTGCCAATGGCCATCGCCATTGAAATGGGACCGATTGGTAAAGAAAAACGTTGCATGGTAACCTCCGAAGGAAGAACGTTCGCAATTCGCCAAGCGCAAAGCGACGTATTCGACAAACGCAGACAAAAAGCCCCCATCGGT
>CAYSYX010000770.1:0-3975 GCA_964435055.1 uncultured Polyangium sp.
GCACCATTCGAGCGACATTTGCGTGAGGACGCGCAAACCGCCGGGACTCATGTCCTTGTCGTCCTGCACGCGTCCAAGCGAAGAGCCGCCGCCAAGGGCCGACCACGTGCGTACGGCACCTTGGTTCATGAAGTTGATGGCGCCGAGTTGATCCGGGTCGCGGACCCATAACGCCGACGGTTTGCCCTGAGCATCGTCGGTCGCCCCAACCTCGGGATAACCGAGCGTCCTTTGCATATTGGCCACGAGCTCGCCGACGCGTAATCGGCGGGTGGTCGGTGAATCCGGATGCGGACCGAGTTTCGCGGGATCCAGCGGCGCAAGCGTCGTGATCCAATTCCTGACGACCTCCATCGAAATGGGTTTGTCCGTCAGCTGTGCGTACGGCGTGCCCACGAGCGGCATTTGCGTGTACGTGCCCATGGCTGTGCCTTCGAGCAGCGCGACGAGTTTGCTTTTGTCGGGATCGCCGGGCACCACGAACGCCGTATTGTACACGAGCAGCGTTTCGAATGCATCGAGGCTCGCGAACATGGGCTGATTCGAGCCCGTATCGTGGCAAGCTTTGCATTTCGATTCGAGCGAGATACGAATGGCGTCGTTGTCGCTCGTGGCGCAAACTTCGCCGGGCTTGGCAGAGTTTGTCGAGGAACTACCGTCGTCGCTGCATGCCGGGGCGAAGAGCGCCCCGCCAAGGACGAACGTCACGGCTGTAAAGAAACGAGTTTTACGCGGCATCATAGGCCCCTCCGAAATTCGGCCTTGCCGAAAAGCGTCTTGACAAACGGCTTGACCTTGCGGCCACCTTTGGCGAATTCTTGTCCGAGCGCGGTGATGTAAAGCCCCTCGCGTTCGGGATCCAGCTCATGCCCGACGAAAGCTTCGTAAAGCTTCTGTGCGGCGCAACGATCGAATGCACCGGAGTTGACGAGTACCTTGCCAAACCCGAGCGGTCCGGATGTTCCGTCGGGATGAACGCCAAGCACATCGTATTCGACGGGCATGGTATCGATGGCGAGCGCTCCGGGGTTTTTCATGACGTCCTCGGGCGTGACGGGCGTGAGCACCGTGCCCGGTTTCCATGAACTCGCCCAGCGATTGAAGGGCGACGTGTTGTACGGGTATTTGCCTTCGATTTGTTCCGGGGTGATTTTCCACGGTCCGACATCCGTCAGCAGCGCCATCGGGACGTAATAGTTGTAGCCGTAATCCCAGCGTTTGAAGGCGATCGCCACCGGATCCATGAGTTTGTGGCAATGCTGGCACGTGCCGGTTTTGGCCAAATCGTCGCCGGGCGGTCCGAGGTTCAATTCGGGCGGGGGCGGCGTGAATTTGCGACAGGCGAAGATCTCGAGGAAACGCGCGGCCCGAGGTCTTTCCCGGACAAACGACGAATTGACGCCGGGCATCGTGAGCACACCCGCGGCGGCAATGCCCGGGGAAGGTTCCGTGCTGGTGCGCGGGTCCCATTGAAACGTGCGCGAAAGATCGCCGGTCGGTTTTTTGTCGGCGGTGGCGGAAATGAGAAATGGCGCAAGCTCCTCGACGACGAATTCACGCCACGCCATGGGATCATTCGGATCGGTGTGGATCGGATCGCGCAATCCCGCATCGATGGACGGTTTCCACCAGGTCGTGTTTTGGTCGAGCTCGGGGTAGGTGCCCATGCGTCGCGCCAAACGGAGGTATTCAGCGCGCACCATGTTGTTGCCGACGGTGTAATTGCCCGTGACGAGATCGCTGAGCGGTTTGTCGTGCCAAGCAAGATGAGCGACGAAGCGTGCGGGTTCGTCCCAAACGTGTCGACGCTGGTGCTGATCGTTCCGAGACGAACCCGAACCGAGGCCCGTGCCGGGATAACACCACACGAGATTGGGTCCACAGCCGCAACCCAGCTCATTTGCAGGTCCGACATTGTAATAAAGGGTTGTCGACGCAGCGCAATTCACTTCTTTGCCATTGAGCGTCATGGTGAGGTCTTTGTTGACCGCCGGTCCGACGACGGTGACTTGCGTCCCTGGGGCCCACCAAGGTTCGACGGTTTCCATCGGCGCCGGTGCGGCATTGCCATTGACGTCGAGGTCGTCGCAGAAATTGTCGGCGACGGGAGATTCCTGCACGATGTAAAACGCGCCCGGGTGTTTGGTCATGGCGCCGCATGTGGCCAGGTGCGTGGACATATTGCCCGAATAACCATCGCCTTGAGCACCCGTGGTGAATTCACCATTGGTGATCCATCGATGGCCGAAGTCGACCATTTGATTGTAGAAATCCGGCGAAGCGAGGCCATCGTCGATGGCTTTTTGCAAAATGGGCTCGGGATCCGCTGCGTTTTGCAGGGCTTCGTATTCTTCAATCGTCGGCACTCGGCCGCTCAAGGTGAGCGTAATGCGGCGAAGAATGCGGGTGGGTGAAAGCATGTCGGTGACGGGCGGAGGCGTCGTCGTCGGCGTTTTCGCTGGTTCGCAACGGGGAATCCCGTCGCCCAGCCCGTCGTCCGCACATCCGGCGACAAGAATGGTACTTGCCACGATGGGGACGACCATGCGGTGAATGTGTTGTAGAAAGAAGCGCATTCGGGCATGACAGCAAACCAAGCAAGGGCGCGTCAAGGAAAAAACCGCACGGAGGTTCAGTGGGAGGCTTTGTCGGCAATTCGCGGGAAACGGCTTGACGCGACATCCCAAAATGGATTGGCGCAAACGACCGTTTCACCGGGGAGCGCCGATCTTTGTCATATCGCCGCGTTTGCCCCAAATTCACGCGCGCAAATGATGCCGCGTGCGAAACGCATTCACGACAAACCCCGCCACGACGGCTGCTACGAGCCCGGTGACGAACGCAACGCCGGCCGTGAGCCAATCGAATTCGCGTACGACGCCTTCGCTCGCACCGCGGCCGGCCGAACGACTCAGCGAACGTAGCATGTCGGACAAACACATTTCATCTCTGCCCGGGACGCATGTTTGCAGATCTTGTCGAATTGCAGCCAGCGCGCCCGCAATGACAAACTCTCCACTTCGGGCTGCGAGTGCCGCCATTGCTTCGCCCACGGGGCCTCGTCCGTCCGGACCAACCCACGTATCCGTACGGCGAGCCAATTCATCGGTCGCGCCGCTCGTCACTGCGCGTCCCGCGCCAAAGGCGGCGTCCTGAAGCAGAGCGAGCGCTTCCGGATCGTGCCCGAATCTACGCACCAAGCCGCTGGCCGCTTCATGACCCGCGCGTCCGACGATTCGCCCGAAAACCGGGCTTTGTTCCCCGAGCATGCCCATGGCTGTCCGTAACGAACCTCGAAACGCCGGTCCGGATTCCGCAGCCGTTTCTCCGAGTCCTCGTATTACCCCGCGTGTTGCATTGGCCGATAAATCTTCAATGGCTTGCGGCGGCTCCGCTTCGAGCGCTTGGTCCAGGTAACGATTTGCGAGTTTGCCTATTTTCGTGGCCAGTTCGGCGTCGGGAGGTGGATGTTGAAATGCGTCGAGCGCTCCCAGGGTTACGTTTTGCGCCGGGCGCCGTACGGTCGCCTCGCAGCCGAAAATGAGGACGGCTAACGCCGCAAGAACCAGCGTGATCGCTCGCATGTTTTCCCCCTCTGCCCGGCGGCTCGATGCTGGGCATGACGCTCGTTCGTCGAGTGCTTGCATCTTTTGAGCCGACAGGTTTTGGGTAAAACGAGCCCATACCTGGATTGTGGCGATTATGCCGCTTTGCGCATGGCTTCCACGGCAACATCTCGGATTTCGGGCTGCTCCAGCTCGAATGCGCTTTCTCGCTTCAACGCGCGTGGCACGGGTGATGGCTTCGATTCGGGCGGGTGTAACGCCGTGGGCAAGTGAATCCCTGGGCAAGGGCGTATTGCAACATGTTGACGCTCATTCATTTGGTCGTCCGTGTGAGGATCGGAACGCTTCGCTGAAAAATCGACCAACGTTTTTCATTTCGCACGCAACTGACGTCCGCGCCAAACGATGG
>CAYSYX010000771.1:0-3960 GCA_964435055.1 uncultured Polyangium sp.
ATCGAGCGCTTCGAGCGTGATCAAATTGCGTTGATTCATGCCCTCCGTCAATCCGTTTGCGTCGAACCAACAAGCGTGAGAACCGCTCATGGAATAAACCTGCAAATGCACGCCGTCGCTCACCAAGCCGTAATCCGGAATTGGTTCGAGCGCGCCAAACAGATCCAGCATGGGAACTTGGCGAGCTTGAGCCACCGCGCGAACGACGGCATTCAATTCCGGGACCAGCGCCGTGGCTTGCGCGGTATCGGATCGCGGAGGAATCGCGGTCAAAAGGGGCACCACTGCACGCGCGGCGAGCTGATCGACGATGCGCAGCATATTGTTCCCGAACGGCTCGACGCCTTGCGGATAGGTATCGTTGGTTCCGAGCATGACGACGGCAAACGCCGGCGTAATGGCTGTCAATTCCTCATCGATGGGATTCGGCATTCCGGCCAGTAAATCGGCCGTCGACCAACCGACACTCGCGGCCACCGTGGTCCGATTGAAAGATGTCTTCGCTCCATCCGCCAATGTTTTCTTGAAATAATCGATGCTCGGTTGAAGCTCCGTGTGCGCGTCGAGTTTGATGTCATTTCCGGACAAACAGTTCAGGAATCCGGTGTTCACCGTGTTCGAATCACCGATTTTCGCAAACACGTCCGGGCGTCCCGAGCCACCGGATAAAATGGTTTTACCATTTTCGACGACGTGTTGTGCCAGCGGAGAATGACGCAGGCCCGGTGGATAACGAATCGGGCCCATGATTACCGGAGCTCCGCCCGCTCCGCCGGCTCCCGCGGCACCTGCTTCGCCCGAGCCACCCATGCCGGCCATGCCTGCCGAGCCTGCGTTTCCGCCGTTGCCGCTCGATGAGGTCGACGTGGCCGATGATCCGGTCGCGTTTTCGCCAGGATCATCTGCGCAACCTATGAAGCAAAAGCAAAGCGGGACAATCACGAAAGAAATACGCGCGAAGGACATGCGGCGAAGATAGCGTTATTCGACGCGAATGACGATGTGGAAATTGTGCATCCAAGACTTGGATTTCACGGACCGGCTTGATAAGCTCGCCTTTGGAGCGTCTCGTGAGCGTATGGAATTCTTCCGTTTTGCCCCGCTGAAAAGATCGACGAAGCTTTTGGCGATCGCGCTGGCGAGCACGATTGTCGGGTGCGGAGATGATTCGCCTCCGTACGAAGTTCTGCCCTTGCGTGATGCGCTTCGCGCCGCACCCGAAGTCGTCGCGGGTTTGTCCCACGAAGCTCGGTACGACCTGGCGCTGCGTTTACGGAATGCGCAACAGGTCGAATCGGAGACCTTGACGTTCAATCCCGAATCGTTGTCTCTCGAGCCGCTCGTGACGTCGGCGGATTCGGTGCGAGAATCCAGCGGTAAAGACGCGTTCATGTTGGGGGAGATTTTGGCGACCGAGGGGCATGGTCTGGTGGAGATCGATGCCTTGTCGGATGCGGACATGACGAACACCGAACCGCTCGATGTGCGGGGCAAAGTGGATGATGACGTGGCGCCGTTCGAGGATGCGGCGTTGCGGGGTGAAGCAGGAAAAACCTTGCGGGGATTCGTCGCGCATGCTCATGCGAAAAACGTCGTGCGAATGACGGGTTTGCCCGTTGCCGCCGTGGCCTGGAACGATACGGTGTACGTGAATGAATCGTGGCTCGTCGCCATGTCCGCGCTCGAAGACGCGTGCATCGTGCCGGTCGTTCCCGACGTACCGGCAGGTCAAGGCCAAGGAACAACGCCGGGGAAACAGCCCTTGTCGGTCGATTTCAATCCTTTCGACTTGCCCGAGAGTTTGCAGGAGTGCAGGGTGCACGTGCAACAGGTATGTGTTTGTGCGACAAACCAATCCTGCGGGCATGTTCCAACGGACGAGACCTTCGCCAATGCAAATGCGGAATGCGCGTGGGTCAATGAAGCGCCGGAACACGCGTCGGCGTTGTGCATCATGGCCCTTTTGACGGTGGGCAACGTCCAAGAATGCGTCGAATCGGCTTCACCTGCGTGCAGCAAAATGCCCGTGGGGGATCGCACGCGAGCCGCGGAGTTCGCGATGGACGATCGATGCCTGGTGATCCTCGATCAATGTTTGGCGAATGGCACGGCTCCCAAGGTCGACAACGGTTCGTCCAAGTGCGGCGATTCTTGCAACGATTGCAAGTATTGCGACGGTCAGAACAACGATTGCGCCGAGTGCGCTCAGGATTGCGCCACGTTTGCCGATGCGTGCGAAGCTTGTATCGAGATTACCGGGATCTGCGCGCAGGCCTGTAGCGAATCCGCGACGGTCAAGCAAGAACCATTCAAATATGCGGCGATTCGTCCCGTCACGCAATGCAGCGTGCGCACGACGACGGGAAGATCGCCTCTTCCCACGCCCATGGGAACGGCATTGTGGCTCTTCGCGCCGCTCGCTTATTTGCTGCACCGCTCACGGAGGCAAAAGTGAATTCGTCACATCTGATAGCGGCTTGGGTCGGTGTATCCGTCGTTGTGGTCGCAACTTCGGCCTCGGCGCAATCGAATACGTTTTCGACATCCAGTGCCCAAAGCAATGATTGGTCGTCGTCGACGTCGCAAGCGAATCGACAAGAGCGAGCGAACAAGCGAAATCTGGGCCTCGGATTGAGCCTCGGTGCATTGGTTATCGGCGGCCGGTGGGAAATCGCCAATGGAGGGCTTCTGGGCTTGGATGTCGTTTGGCGACGCGCATTTCAGACCAAAGATGCGGACCGACAAACGCGTATCGAAGTCGGAGGTCTCGGGCGGCTTGGTTTTACCCCGGACGCAGTTCTTCTTGGAGCCGGAGTCCCTTTTCGCGTGGTTATGGGATTGGATACTCGCTGGGAAACCGCGGTGGGGATCGAACTTTCGTACACGCGAATGGCGTTTACCGAGCCTTTTTTTCAGTCTCGCAATGGTTTTACCGGAACGTTTCGCTGGGACTTTGGTTTCGTGGTCGAACCGGCCTTTTCGATCGGAATGACGCCGCTCGGCCTATCGGTCATCGCCGGCGACAGCATTCGTACGTTCGTCGCGTACGAACCGGGCGTATGGATAAGGTATTCGCCAATTTGAACAATTCGCCGATGGTCGCGGTGTACGCCGTCAAACCCACGCGTACGCGTGCCGAATGACTTCGGTGCCATTGTCGAGCACGAGCCCTCCGTGCGACAAAATGATCCGCTCGCATTGCCAATCGAGGATGCGGTCGACTTGGCGGCGGCCGACGCGACGGTCGCGCACCATGACTTTTTCGAGGTATCCCGTTCCCGGAGCATCATTGCCCATGATTTTGGCTACGATCTTGGTCGTCGATGAAGGATGCACGGATAAATTCAACAAAGCGTCGGCGCAAATCAAGGTTTTTGACCGCGCATCGTAAAACACGACTTCGTTTTCCCGCCGCGCTGAAAAATAAACTTGTTCGATTTGTCCCGCCCAACTGGGATGCGGCGTGTCCCCGAGGATACACGTAAATGCCAAATCGGGACGTTTCCAATCAAGGCCCTGGCATCCGGCAAAGATCGCGCTCGGATACGCCTTCATCCACGGTCCGACGTAAAGATGGTGAAAAAGACTTGGCGCGACGACGGCGTGAACTTCACCCAACGCATCTATTTCTTGCCGGAGCTCCGAATCGAGCGCCGTGGGGGAATGGATGAAAAGCCCGCCCCGGGGCAATCGCACCACGGTCATTCGCGAACCCGTTTCGACACCCAAAAAGCGAATTTTGCGCGTCGCAATCCAAATATCGTCGCTCCATGATTCCAACATGACGCGAACGATAACATCCTGCCGTTCCGTACGACAAGATGATTGCACATCCGGGTGGAAAAAGCCCTTCAATGCACAGGGACTTCGTCACCGGCTTTTCAACAGCCCGTTGATTTATCTGCTCGCACCCGAAATCGTTGGTCGACATCGCTCGAAATACCTGCGTATTCCTCGCTC
>CAYSYX010000772.1:0-3955 GCA_964435055.1 uncultured Polyangium sp.
CTCCCCCGCGGATGTACCCAGCCGATTGCTCGACGTGCTTTCGGGCAAACCGTGGCTCAATCACGTCTTGAATTCGACGTCGACGCAGGCTCGGCCGCTGGAAGAAGTGGCGCAAATCGTTTTTCCCGACAGTCCCAAACGTCGAAAAGCGGCGGAGGTGCTTTTGTCGCTCGGAACATTGGCCCGTAAAATTCCCGAGGATCCAAGTCTTTTGCCGACGCGTATTCATTTGATGTTTCGGGGTATCGCAGGAATTTGGGCGTGTTTGAATGCCGTTTGTCCGGGTAGACAAGAGCGCCCCGAGGAAGAGGCTCCCTTGGGAAAACTCTTCGCAGCCCCGCGAGCTCTCTGCGATGCATGCGGATCACGGGTATTCGAGCTCGCGTCGTGTCGCAACTGCGGAGGGGCGTACGTGATCGCGTACGTGGAAAACGGAAAACTGGATTCGGCACGCTTTTTATGGGGAGAAACCGCGGGCGATTTGGAAGCAATCGAGATACTTCCGACGCGTCCACGCAATGAAGAGGGCGTCGAAGAAGCGGCGATTCATTTGACCACGGGGCATATCGTTTCACCGTCGGAAGCGTCACGAGCGCGTGTGCGACGCATTTGGTTGCCGCGGGATCGGGAGACGGGCCATCGTCGCTCGAGCTTCCTGCGGTGTCCATTGTGTCAACCACCGGGTTTGCCGGTCAATGTGTTGCGAAGAGCATCCATCTCCGATTTGCAAACGCGGGGAGAGCAGCCTTTTACTGCGCTCATTGAAGCGCAATTTGCCGAGCAACCGCCGCAAAAACGCGATGAATCGTTGCCCAATCGAGGGCGTAAGGTGCTGGTCTTCAGTGATGGTCGGCAACGGGCGGCACGCCTGGCGCCGGCATTGGAGATGAGTCATTCTCGAGATGCATTTCGGCAGGTATTGCTGCTTGCCGCAGGCGAATTGGCGAAAATGGGGCGCTCCCCGGGCATTGCCAATATATTCCCGGCCCTGCTCGAGGTTTGCACGAAACGCAGCATTGATCCATTTCCCACCGCCGACGAAACGGAATTCCATAATCGACTGGCGCATGCGCGACATCATGACCTCGAAACGCTGCTTTACCATGGTGCCCAAAACATCATTCAACCCACGCTTTCCTACGCGAAAAGTTTATTCGTGGAATTGACGGATCGATATTATTCGCTGCAAGCGATGGGACTAGCCACGATCGAGGAAGAACCGGCGGTCGATTACATATTTCAGGATTTCCCGAATGTGGGATTGTCAAAAGACGAAGTTCGACGATTGTTCCGTTCGTGGATTCGTGTGCAGCTCGAACGGCGGTGTTTCATGCCTCCGGGGGCGAGTTTAGGGCAGCTTGGCGAGCCCTGGGAGCGTCCCGAAGGTATTCGTCTCGATATGAAGAACGACATCGTGCCCATTCGCTTCGCCGAATGGTTGAACGAAACGATGGGGGAAGAAAATACGCGAAAGGTCACGGCGTGGTTCGTGTCGCTGGCTCGAAACAAGGGGTTCTTGTCGCTCTTGAACGATGCGTATTACTTGCAACCCAATCTGCTCGTGCTGCGCCGACCTGACGAGGAACGTTGGTGGCGCTGCGCCAGTTGTAGTCGTCTCGACGTGCATGTCGTGCGTGATCGTTGTGTCGATTGTCGGGGGCAGATGATTCGGGAGGAGGACGGCAATTACCTTGACGCTCGTTATGGGTTTTACCGCGATCAGGTGAACAGAGCTTTGCTCGGCGATTCCGTGGAACCCTTCGGACTCACGACGGCGGAGCATTCGGCACAATTGTCGAGCCTCAACGATGACGACGCGTTTTCCACGACCGAGAAATACGAATTGCGATTTCAGGACGTACGCGTGGACAACGAGCCGCCCATTGATGTGCTTTCGTGCACGACGACGATGGAGGTGGGTATCGACATCGGCGCATTGACCGGGGTTGCCTTGCGCAATGTGCCTCCGCATGTGGCCAATTACCAACAGCGAGCCGGACGAGCGGGAAGGCGTGGAAAAACGATTGCGTCGGTCGTCACGTATGCCCACGGAGGCTCGCACGATGCGTGGTATTACGAGCATCCGGAGAAAATCATTTCGGGTGATGTTCGTCCACCTGTCGTTTACGTCGAAAATCAAAAAGTTCTCGAACGACACATCAATGCATTTTTGGTGCAAAGGTTTTTCCACGAGAACGTCGCCCCAAGCGGCAAGTCATTTCAGCTTTTCGCATCGCTCGGCACGGTACGCGATTTCTTGGATCCGAATCAACCATGTTCGCTCGATCGATTGATCGCCTGGTTGCGCAGCAATGATCTGCGCTTGCAAAACGAGCTTTCGGCATGGATACCGAAATACAGCCACGGTTTCGAGAAGAGCACGCGAGCCGAGCGGGTCATCGACGGAGCCATTGAGAGGCTCATTGAGCGCCTGCAGCGGGAACTGCCGGTCCAGCTTTCCACCCGCGCCGCCGAACTGGACGAGAGTGGTCGCGCGAGCTTGGACATGCAACTCGACGAGCTGCTCTTGCAGACGCTCATCGACCACGCCATTTTGCCTCGTTATGCATTTCCCACGGATACGGTATCTTTTTGGGTGCCCGAGCGTCGCCGACCCGGAACGAAGTCGTGGCGACGCCGATTCGATTACAGTCCGCAACGTGATTTGCAAATTGCTTTGTCGGAATATGCTCCCGGACGAACGTTGACCATTGACAAATTCCGTTTCGAGTCGGCTGCACTTTATTCGCCTTTTCCGCCGGGCGTGAACGAAGTGCTCGCGAAAGCGCAATCGTATGCCGCCTGTAAATCGTGTGGGTACATGACGCTCGAGCGCGCCCAGAAGGCTTCGGCAGCGTGTCCGGTATGCAAAGAATCGCAATTGGCAACGCTGGATTTCGTGCGTCCGGAAGGGTTTGCCCCCGACGTGAACGAAGAACGCCAAATCGATCGCGGCGGTTCGATTACATACGCGGGAACGTCGACGCCGGCGAAAATCGAAGTGCATTCGGTGCGCGATTGGGACGAAGAACGTTACGACCGACGTTTGAAACTATTGTCCCGTTCGGAGACGCTCGTCGTCGTGAACAAGGGCATTGGGGATCGAGGGTTTCGCATTTGTCCAATTTGCGGATCGGCGGAGCCCGAATTCGGCCCCAAATTCACGACGCCGCGGCTCGTGAGCAAAGACGGCAAACCCAAGGTGCACGCGCATCCCACGGAAGAAGGCGGGCAATGCACGGGCGTTGCAGCGGCGGCCGTTTATTTGGGCCACCAATTCCCGACGGATGTGTTGTTGTTGCGCTTGGTCTTGGCTGCACCGATGAAATGCGCCGTGGATACGAAGCAATCGGGGCGAGCCGGCGCAATGGCTTTGACGTCGCTCGTCGAGGGGCTATGTCTTGCCGCTTCACGGACGCTGCAAATTGACGAAGGGGAGCTCGCGGGTAATTGGAATCCCGTGCCGGGGGACGTGACGCAAGAGGCCGATCTTTATTTGTACGATCTTTTGCCCGGAGGCGCTGGATATACACACCAGGTTCGCAAATGGCTCGGCCACATTCTCGAAGGAGCGCGGGAATTGTTGACGGGTTGTGATTGCACGACTTCGTGTCATCGTTGTTTGCGCCATTATGGGAACCAGACGCTGCATGGCTCGCTGGATAGGCATCTCGGCTTGGCATTACTGGATTATTTGCTCGAAGGAACGGTTCCCTCGGTGACGTCAACTGAAGCAATGACGGCGATTCGACCGATTTGCGATTTGCTTGCGCTGCGCGGAATTCCTTTCGAAACAGGCCAGACGGCGAATTCACCGGTGCCGTTGCGTGTACGTATTTCGGGCGAATGGGTTTGGGTCGATGTTCACCACCCGTTGGTCGATCCGGATATCGTCGGTGCGTCCGTGCTCGATGCCGCGCAATTGTACATGGCTCCGGTCGTCGCGTTGGATACG
>CAYSYX010000773.1:0-2711 GCA_964435055.1 uncultured Polyangium sp.
GTGGTAGGTCGCGAGGCCTTTTTCATCGACGCCGCTTTGGTGGAATTCGGTGCAGATACCCCGCCACGTGCGTTTGCCTCCTTCGGCGCCGCGTCCGTGCAGCGTGAAGCTCGCTTCGAGACCGATGACCTCTTCGAAGTCGATGTCGGAGTTCGGGGATACCGCCATCACGGTCACCGCGAACGGCATGTTCATCCCCTGCTGGACGCTGTACTCGCGTACGTCAAGACTGTCTTTCGACGCGACCGCAACTTCTTCATTGACGCTCATATCCAAACTCCTGATGTCGTAAGATCGCTGTTGCTCGCAAATTCGTCATTCTTGGGCAGCTCTCGCGATTGCCCGTCATGTTGAGTATCGACGCTCACTCGGTGCGCCAAGCGATGGTCTTCAAGATGCCTTCGAACGCCTCGTCGCACGCGGGTTCATCGTCGACCGGTGTACTGACCGCGACGATCATCAGCTTGTCTTTCACGGCGACGTGAGCTTGCCGCTGATGGTACGTCGTGCCTTCCAGTTTCCAACGCGCTCGCAGAAGGATGCCCGGGAAACCGCCGACGTTCGCTTCGGCTTGGTCGAGCACTTTGTAGCCGCTGAGCCGCATATCGTTCAGCGCGATGTTCTCGTCGACCATTTTCCGCAGGCTCTTGCCGCCTTCGATGGGCTTGCGATGAATGAACACCGCGAGCGTTTGTCCCGAAGGCAACTTCGTCTCCAGCGCGTGGACCGTTTTGTCGACGAAGCGCCGCTCGGTCACATCGAAGACGGCTTCGTTCACGTAATAGTTCGCCATGGATCCTCGCTCAGCCCGTGCGCCACGTGAGGCTGTGGACAATGCGGTCGAAGGTTTCATCGCACGCCGCGCGATCCGCGTAGGGACCGTTGACGAGGAGGGCGATCCAGGTATCGTCGTAGGCAAAGTGCGCTTGACGCTGATAATGCGCGACGTCTTTGAAGCGACAGCGCGCTCGAATCAGAATGGCCGTCGTGTCACCCACCAGAACGTCTTCCTGATCGAGAATGGCAAACCCCTTCGTTTTTGCCGTGGTCGTCGCGATTTCTTCGTCGACCAGCGTGCGCAAGTTCTTGCCTTCGTCCATGGGCCAACGCCTTATGGCTACAGAAAGCGGAACATCGCCCACCAGGGGCGATTCGAGTACGTTCACCGTGCGGTCGACAAACTTCCAGTCTGGAAGCGCGAACACGGCTTCATTGATGTAATAGGTGGACATCGTCCTTTTTGAGCCCCTCAGACAGGCACGGCAGCGGCCCGATCATTGAAGAATTTAACGGATGCGTCGATGACCTCGGGCGCCCCATACCGAGTATGAGGTTCCTGGTTGTTGGCGAAGAATCCGATGGTATTGATCAACGCCTGAATGATTGCGATCGTGGTCGGAATCGGATTCGTCAGCAGCTTCCCGATCTCGGGAATGATGGTGTCTTGTCCGACGAACTTCTCCATCAACACGTTGTAGATGGAGGTCTCCGCTTCCCCGACGGGCGACGGGTTATGCCAAGGATCGTTGCCTACCGGGGATGCAGCGTGCATATCGCCATCGTTGGCGAAATCCATCAACCATGGCGGGGTTTGCCATGGTGTCAGATCGTCCGGGCCGCCGACGCCGCCGGTGATATACCCTTGCAATGGGCCTGGGGGTGGAAGTCCGATGAGCCCGTTGCCATTGGCGATACCCGGGCAGCGCATGGGATTGCCGTACGCGATGTGCGCGAAGATATCCCCGAATCGATCGTGCAATTGGCCGTTGGGGTTCAGAATTTCGTCGCGCCAAACCTTGCACGTGACGAGCGCGCCTTGGCTGTACCCGCAAAGGGCGAAGCTTCCTTTGGTTTCGCTGATGAGCCGGATGAGCTCTTTCATGCCGGCTTTGACCGAGCTGCCCATGGGGAAAGCCTGGGCGGGGTAATCGACGGGCTGCCAGTAGTAGAGGCCTTTGTTGACATTTTTGCCGCAATCGGCGGGGGGGCCTTGATCCCAATAGGCGGACGTGCCGGCCACCGTGTAGAGCGTATGTACGCCGTTCGCGTTGTTGGTCCTGGGCGCGGCCATGTGGACGCCTTCGTTCCATCCGCCGACGATGGGCGCTCCAGCTCCGGTTGCCGAGCCGACACCTGCGAGCGGCAATTGGCCGGGACCAACCAGGATCGTGGGATTGCCGGACATGACGGGCGCTCCATTGGCGTTTGATCCGACGGCGAGGGCGACGCCGTTCATGCCTGGTCCCATCAGAATGGCAAAACTGGTTCCGGCGAGGGGAAAGCCTGCGGCTTGATCCAGGTTGACGGCCGCGACTTCCGTATATGGAGTGGTTTGGTACGCCTCTATGCCTGGAGGCGATGGAGCTGCCGGATCGGGGCAATTGATGTAATAGGTTGGCGGCGGACCATCTTCATCGAACATCAGACACAGTTTGCCGATGATCTGGCTGAAGGCGTAGGCCGTCGAGATCAGGGGCGCCATCATTTTGGCGAGATCGCCAAGCATTTGGACGCCGTCGGTAATGATGTCCGTCAGGGTCTGAAAGAAGGGGGGCGGAGGCACGGGGGGTGCAGGAGCAATAACCGTTCCTAACGTTCCACACGACGAACTCGGTGAGGATTGCGGAATTCCTGAGCATCGTCGCGAGCGATCTGGATGGTAAATGGACCACCCAGGGTGGGGTATTGTTGGCCCTCCTTTTGCAGCGAGA
>CAYSYX010000773.1:2721-3951 GCA_964435055.1 uncultured Polyangium sp.
ATAGGGCATTGTTGAACCGGAAGGACCCACCAAGCTTCGGCACCTGCTCGCCCGACGGCCAGTGCATCCCGCCGTCGCCGCCGCCGTGCACGCCGGTCCAGAGCTGCAGTCCCGGTGTCGTGTGCGGCGCGGTGCGTCATGGGCGGGTGGGGGCGGGGGTGGGGCCGGGACGGCCCCACCGCCGGGGGGGGACGGGGGGGGGGTGGGGTAGGGAAGGAGCGAACGCCTGCGGGGGAAGGCGAGGGCGTGAGGTAGGGAAGGAGCGAACGTCTGCGGGGGAAGGTGTGGGCGTGGGGCGATGAGCAGCTATTGGCCTGCACCATAAGGACCCAAGAAACGCTCTCCATTGAAATGAATGAGGTGCGACGGGGCATCGGCGACCCAGACTTCCGTTTCCCACGCAATGTCTGCCACGTAGCGGCTCATGAGCGCTCGATGTGGGAATGCCGTGACAAACACCAATCCCGCTGTGGCTTTTTCAAAAAGCTTTGCCAATTCGGCATGCCGCTTCCCATCCACAGGGCCGTGGCTCGTGACGGATTCGATCACCAGGAGCCAATTTTTCGCCGTGTAATGCAGGACGACATCGGGCATTTTACCATCTGATTCGATTTCGACCCCTAACTCCACGAGACGAGGCGCATCGAAATAGGCCCACTTGTCGCCGGTATCGCCGACATACACAAGTATGCTCCGTGGCGCAAAACGCGGGGCGAAGTCCTCGATGATGGCCTTGATCAATGCACTATGCTCGCCCGGGCTGAGGGTGATTTCTTTCCCCAGAGCAATCTGTACGGGTATTCTGTTTTGAGCGCGCTCCTTGGCGTACCTGGCGACCAACGTTTCCCGAACAGCAAGGTATTCCGCGAGCGCGTTCAGCCATTTGGGCGTGCCAAACGTTTTCAGCAGTTTCAAAGCTCCAGGCTCAATTTGATACACCGCCTTGGGACTGTTCACCGGGCGATCCGGTTTGTCCGGATTGTAAACGGCGATGCCCGCATCGCAAAGCTGATGCATCGTTTGACGGCGGATCGTCTCGCGCGTATTGGGCGCATAAGCTTTGTCATAGTGGTCGCGTGCCCATTCCATGATGGGGGTAATGCCGATGAGCGGATTTTCAGCTTTCGACCAGGGCCTGCCCGGCCTGAGGTCGAGCAGCGCCAACAGACAGAGTGCGGACCGTTCGTTCTGTTGCGCGCGAGGCAATCCAAGCGCAACGAGGACTTGGAG
>CAYSYX010000774.1:0-3950 GCA_964435055.1 uncultured Polyangium sp.
CTTCTTCCATCGCGCGGTTTGTCGCGCCGGGCACGACTTCGTACGGGCGAATGCGATATCCGAGCGCATTGAGCACGTCGCCGCACACGATGGCTTTGACGAGCGCCACGAAAAACGCGGGATTCATCTCGAGGCCGATGTCATCGCCGGTTGCTTGCGACAAACCGCCCGTCTGCTGGAAGAGCATCACGCGGAAACCGTCGAATCCGGCATCGCGCAAGGCTTTGCGATATTCCGTGACGTACATGCCAAACCGGCACGGGCCGCAAGCGCCCGCCGTCAAGAATACGTAATTCTTGATGATGTCTTCCGACGTCATCCCTTTTTTGTCACGCAAATCAATCAGGTACTTGACCAGATTGCCGACCGTGAAATACGTCGGATTGCATTGCCCGCGATTGCCGAATTCTTTGCCGACCTGCAAACCAGAATTGTCCGGCGTGCCGAAATTGACGACGTTGTAGCCTTGACCCGCCAATGCACCTTCGGCCAAAAAGTCTTGCGCCGCGGTCAAACCCGAAATCAAGAGCGTCACATTCTGCCGCTCGCTCTTGCGCATCTTCGGGTCGAGCATATTGTCGGCCCATTGCTTGCGCTCTTTCTTGATTCCCAGGCGTTCGCGCTCCGCTTCCTCGAATGCGCGAAGTTCCGCCTCGATATCCACATCGTTGTGTTGCACTTTCGCAGCGCCATTGATGATGGGCAACCGCGTTTTTTGGACTGACGTTTCCATTGTCGTCTCCCTCATTTCCCCTTCAAACCCGCACCACGGTGCCATCCGCTTGTTTTTTCTTGAGCTGTACGAGCCCCTTCGGCGGCTCGGGCGGCGCAGCTGGAGGCGCTTCGTACGCCCGCACCTTTGCCGATAACTCCATAATCTGTCGCTCGAGCTCCGGATCCGACGTGCGTCGTTCCGCCTGCGCCGTCGCCTTCATCTTCAACAATTCGAGGCGTTTTTTGTCGATGTTATGCGCCAGTTCGTCCTTCTTCTTCGCCAAATCCTCGAGTGATTCTTGGTAAAGCTTCAGGCTGTGTGCATACGTCTTCACGCGAATTTTGATCGATCCACCCGGCTTGTTCGCATCGATATCGTGCAATGCCGCATAAGGCGTCGCGCTCGCCGAAACAATGCTGTCGACAATGCCGTACGTCGGAGCATCGTGGCCGCACTTGAAGCTCGACAAATCCAGCAAAACGACATTGGGATGTCGCGCCGCGAATTTGACGGCCCAAACCTTCTGCGCGCTGTTCGCCGAATAGTTTTCCGGCCAAACATCGTTGATGTTCAGCGGATGCTGCCCACGTTCGTATTCCTCCCGGAAAAACCGGCGCAAATATTCTTCGTCACGCGGAAGCGACCGGACACTCAGAATGGGATATCCGAGCACCTGGAATTCTTCCGGAATGCCGTGATTCAACCCCGGATCGGAATGGTACGGCCGGCCGACCATCAAAATCGCGACGCGATTTTCGTTTTCGACCGTCTCCAAAATCGCTCGGCCCTTATCCATGACCTCACGCTCGAACGCTTCGAGCGCTTTCATGGCTTCCCGATGCGCGTGATCACTTTCGTCTTCCGTCACGCCGAGACGCGGACCCCACATTTCATACATTCGCCGCCCCGTGAGCAATGGTTCGGCAAACGTGAGCGGCGGGTCGAGGTATTCAATGCCGCGCGTGGCGAAGAAATCGACCTCTTTCGTAAAGGCCGCTTTCATGACGTCGGGCACGCCCGCGACAATCGGACAACTCGCATTGTCCATCACGCCTTTTCCGAAACTCGGCACGTGCGTCAGAATCGGGAAGAAAATGTACTTCAGCGGTTTTTCCGGCGTGTGGTGGTGGAACAGCAAATTGTGAATATGCGCTTGCGCCACCTTCGACGGGAAACACGGATCAACCGATCCATATTTCCCACCCTCGACCCACATCTCTTCCGTCGTTTCATCGCTGAAAATGACGTTTTGCTTGGGAATCCCGAGCGCCTCGAAATACGCCCGGAAATACGGCCCCGTCGAATACATGTTCAACACGCGCGGCAAACCGATGCGCGTGCGCCGCAGTTTTTCCGCCACTTGCGGACCACTGCGCCGGAACGGCCGAGTCGTTTCAACACGACGAACGCTGAAGAGGCCCTTCTTGACCGTGTAATCCTTGACGGGTGAGCCTTCTGCCGGCATTTGAGCATATTTGTAGAAACTCCGGAATGCCAGCTTGCTCTCGTAATCCACGACGTTCGGGAATTGCTTCGCAATCTTTTTGCGTTCGGCCACGAGCGCCAACATGGCGTCTTCGCTTTCGACCGTGCCTTTTTCGCACGAGAATCCCGAAATATAACGTGCCGTCGATCCATCGGGCCTCTGCGCGTCGATGAACGTCCGCTTGCATTCATTGGGGCAGAAGTGACAAACCGTGTCGTCGTCGTTCTTCGTCGAGTATTGCAGGTCGATCGCCGCATCCATTCCGATGAACGTCGACGTTCCCCGACGCTTGATGACCCGCAACGTTTCGAATGCCGCACCAATTGCGCCCGCTTCACCCGTATGCGGATGAACGAAAACCTCGGCATCCGGCACGCGCTCTTTGATGTAATCGACCTGCGCCTTGACCGCCGCCAAATTGTATTGCGTTCCGCCCTGCAAAACGAATCGACGACCCAGCGACGCCAATCGCGGGATCTGCACGACGTATTGCCAGACGTTTTTCGGCAGAACCTGCGCCAAACCCGCCAAGAGCTCTTCCTTGCTGAATCCCTCTTTTTGGAAGTTCACGCGGTCCGTATCGAGGAAGACGGCGCAGCCATAACTGAATTTCGGCGCGAGCTCCGCTTGGAATGCCGTCTCGGCATAATCGGTCACCCGCAAACCGAATTGATCGGCCATGGCCTGGAGCAACATGCCATTGCCGGCCGAACACGAATTCGACAATCGGAAATTCGCAATGTCGCCGTTTTTCATGAACAGAACCTTGATGTCCTGTCCACCGATATCGCAAATCACGTCGACATCGCCGAAATACCGCACGGCGCTCATCATGTGAGCCACCGTTTCGACGATATTGACATCCGCGCGCATCGTCTCTTTCAAGACGTCCGCCGCGTAGCCTGTCGCGCCAAACCCGAGCACATCCAGCGTCGCGCCTTGGCCCTGCACATATTCACGAAGCTGAGCGAGAAGCTCTTTCGTATCTTGGATCGGATTGCCCTTCGACAATTGATACGCTTTGCAGATGATATCGCCCTGTTCGTCCACCAAAACCGCTTTGGACGACGTCGAACCACCATCCACACCAATCACCGCGCGAACCACCGATCCCGCTTCGAGCTTCATCGGCTTGAACTTCGGAATCGCATACAGCTTTTGGAATTCGCTGATTTCATCCGTCGACCGAACCAGCGGCGGGCCGGCGCTTTCACCGAGACGCGCCTTGCGCCCGTTTTTCATGTAGTCGACGAGCCCCGCCATGCCCGTGTACAAACCGACATCCGCGGCTTCCCGGAGCCCATACACGCACGCACCGAATCCCGCGTAATATTGGGCATTCTCGGGAACGAAGATCGTCTCTTCAATGGGACGATCCTCCGGCCACGCATAACCGCGTTCTTTCCATGTCTCCGGAATACGCTTGCGCCAGCATTCCTGCAAGAATGGCAAATACGTATTCGGACCGCCCAGCAAAATCACCCGATGACGCAGCGTCGAACCGCGCGTCAACACGGATAGGTTTTGCAGGACAATCGCATCCGCGAGCGAGCAGAGGATCTCCGTTGCCGGAATACCGCTCTTGACCAGATTGACGATGTCCGTCTCCGCAAACACGCCGCATTTCGCCGCGACGTGATGCAATTTGGAATCATCGAAATGAATCGTGCGCACGACGTCCGCGGGCAAACCCACTTTGATCATGCACTTGTCGATCGTCGCTCCCGTTCCGGAAGCGCATTTGTCATT
>CAYSYX010000775.1:0-3942 GCA_964435055.1 uncultured Polyangium sp.
GCCGTCGGCGCTGTCTTTTTTGGCCCTTGGGCCAAAAAAGAGTAGTGAAGCCGCCAGCGAAGCCCCCCATCGAAAACCAGGCTCTTCGCGGAGCGCGCTTGTGAGCGCGCGGAGCGAACGTTCAATTCAACGCGTGCGTTTTCAATTCCCCCGGCACCCAATTCAACGCGTGCGTTTTCAATTCCCCCTGGCACCCAATTCAACGCGTGCGTTTTCAATTCCCCCGGGCACCCAATTCAACGGACTTGCTCCCAATCTCATCTTCGGGGGTTTGACAGGGTGGTTGCATTTGGCAAACAGACTGCGTATCGTGGCTGTTATGGCCGCCACGACACCACTTCATCGTTTGTGCCTTGAATCATGGGAATTGATCCAGACATTTCGAGGATCCACGATTCCGCGCGAAGGGGAAACGGTGCGTTTGGAGCGTGAAGGGCAGGAAACGACGTACGTGGTAACTCGCGTACGTTACAAGCTCGATGCCTCGGGAGAGATGCTCGCGACGGTGTTTGTGAAACCGAGCTCGTGAATTAATGCGTTTTCACTCCGGATCGCACACTCCGTCGCAGGTATTCGTAATCATCCCGTTCGGCTGAAAAAACGCATTGAGTTGCGCCTTGATCTTCGCATTGCGGCGGACTTCCTCGTGGACTTCCGGCGTTTGATCCGGCGGGGGCAGTTTACAATAAACACCCGGCAATTCGGCGAGCTTGTAGTCGACGAAAAGCAACGCGCTGTCGGTGGGACCCGCAATCGAATCGATTCCCCACACGGGCGCCGATGCACCTTCCAGCATTTTGATCCCCGCAGCTCGAGCGACCAAATGCGTCGATAGATTGTTCACCAAATGGTCCCCGATCGCATTCTGCATGAGAATATGCTTCGTGGCCGTGTGATTCGGGAACGGATTGGTCAACAAATGCGGCGCGTAGGTGATTGGATCCACACGATCCCAGCGATTTTGACTCATCATGATCAGTTTGGACATGGTCAATGCGCTTTGCAGCGGAGCTTTGAGCAACGCAACGAATGGTACGAAACTCCCGGATCGTCCCATATTGAGCGAATAAGGGCCTCCTCCGACGCCCAAAGCGCCCCTATCGAGAATGGGGTTGAGCGACAACATCGTTACGCCGAAAATGGCGCCTTGGCTGATGCCGTAATAATAGAGCTTGTTTGGATCGTACAGCGATTTTCCGAATCGTTGCAGCTCGGGTAATGCCGCAATGGGACCTTTGAGCGCGTACGACAAGGCGATGAAGTTGACGATGCCTTGGTGCAAGCGATCGACGAAATCGAACATACGGCTTTGATCCGAGAGCCCTTTTTCGATGACCGTATTGCGATCCTGTTCGGTCATGCCCCACCAATCGACAGCGGCGGCGATGTATTTGTCTTGATTGGTGTAGCCGCGCATGAAGCCGTAATTGATTTCCTCTTGCAGCCCAAATGCCCCGTGCCCGTATTCGAGGATGCGCATGGGCTCGAAATTCGCATCGACCGGATTGGCGCTATGGGGGACTTGAAGCGTGAATGGCACTTCCACTTCGCCATTTTGCTTGATGTGACCTCCGGCGTCCCGAGTGAGTTTCGCGCCGAGTTTGTCGCTTTCGAGGTACAGCGGCACGGTGATGGTGCCTTCGATTCGCAGCCAAATGTTGTCATTCTCCGCGACGGTATTTTCAATGGCTTTCGTCACCGTCACTTTCGGCGGCGCAGCTTCGAGCTTCGCAATCACTTCGTCGCTCATGAAGAGCAAATCACGCGTGAGCATTTCTTCACTGCCCGTCGTGAAATCCCAGGCCAATTGAAGTTTGTCCCGACTCACGCCAAGAGCCTCGAGCGCAGGGAAAACATCTTTTTCATAACGCTGAGCGATCGGATCGAGCACGGCATCGCCTGCGGTTTTCTTGTCCCGAATACGGGCAAACCCCTGAGGAGCCGGAGCCAACAGCCCGGACGAACCATCTTCGTTGGCTGAAAATAACCCCTGGAGCGCGACGACGTAACGCTTTTTGTAATCGAGTTTCGAAAATGGCCGAACGATGAATGCCCGTTCGGAAAGATTATCCGCATTCAGATCGACTTCGCCCCAAGCGGGCACGGCTTTGCCTGTTTCGGTATCGATGAGTAAAACTTTGCTGTCGGGCTTTTGGCTCGCCGCAGGATCGTCCGAATGAAACACGACGCCTTCCGCGGTCACGCCGGTCGAGAAAAACGCCATGATGGGTTGATGCGTGGAAAAACCATCGATGGGATTGTCAGCCGTAACATCAAAGGGAACTTCATTGGCGGTCTTGGGTTTGGCCGCCTCGGTCAATACGACGCGTTTACCGGAAGGCATTGCCGCATCGTCGACGAGAAAATAATCGGACGGGTACGGAAGCAGGCAATCGTGATCGAAAGCAATGGGATTGCACCCCTCGGGAATGTCGAGCGGCGCCGGCGATTGGGTTTCGTTGCCGCTGCAACCGAGAGACGACAGCGCGAGAAGCGATCCGAGAATGAAGGAAGAAAAGTAGTGGCGTTTGCCCATGATGTGATCCTCCGGAGAGGAAGACGTTATCATGCGGGCCGCACAAATTCAGCTCATCGCTGTGGAGATTTGGAGAATCGGGGGCCGAAGCCCCCGATCGTCATCCGTAACGACGCAATCAGGGGCAAGCCCATTCCGCGGTGCACTTGGTCGCGACGTCGGCGACACAGGCGGCGGTCCAAGAAGCGGCTCCGTTGACGCAACACGAAGGCCGCGAAGCGCAAATCGCAGCGACGCAGGCATTGCATTGCGTATTGAGTTGTGCGCCCGTCGTACACACGCTGTGCGCGCAGGTTTGCATGTTGACGCTGCACGACGTACCATTGCAATACGTCGGCACGCGGTCCCGACAAACCTCGCTCCAGCCTGTCGTGCAGCAGGAAGGTTTGACCGCACAAACGGCCGAAATGCAGGAACTGCATCCGTTCTGCAGAGGCGCTCCCAACGTGCAGATATCGTGCGCGCAGCAGGTTCCGGCGCCACAGGCCACGTCCGCAATGAGCGTACAACTGTTGTCCCAGGTTTGCGAACAGCAGTTGGACCATTGGCCGCCGCCGAACGTACAAACAGCCGCGGCACAACCGTTTCCACAGCCGGAAGGCATCGCCACACCGGCCTGACAAACACTGTGCGGGCAGCAGCCGTTGTCGACGACGCCGTTGCAATCGTTGTCGATGTTGTCGCCGCAAACCTCGGTCACCGCGAAGTTCGACTGCGGGCATTGCAACGAGCCGTTCACACAGTGGAACGTTCCGTTGGCACACGGACCCACCTGACCGGGCACGGTGCAGTTACCGCCGCTGCCCGGATCACCGTCGTCGACGACGTTGTTGCAGTTGTCGTCGAGACCATTGCAGATTTCCATCGACGGATTCACGGTTTGCGGGCAGAGCAGCGTACCGTTTTGGCATTGCGATGTGCTTACTGCGCAAACACCGAATTTGCCGGGGACGGTGCACATCATGCCCGCCGTTCCTTCATCCGTCGCGCCGTTGCAATTGTCGTCGACGCCATTGCACGTTTCGTTCTTGGGCATCGTCGTTTGCTTGCACGTGATCATGCCGTTGGTGCAGCCGCTCGTCCCCAGCGCGCATGCCCCCTGCAAACCCGTCATACACGGTTGACCGCCGCCCGGATTGCCGTCGTCGATCATGCCGTTGCAATCGTTGTCCTTGGCGTCGCAAATCTCAGCCGTCGGCATGGTATTCGGTTCGCATTTGAGCGCCCCGCCCGTGCAATTGAGCGTTCCCATGGCGCAGACACCGGGCAGCATCGTATTGCACGAAACGCCACCGCCGGGATTGCCTTCGTCGGTCGTTCCATTGCAGTTGTTATCGACGCCGTCACAGACTTCGGGCATGGCCATACCCGGCACGCATGTCTGCGGGACGCCACCCGAACAAGCC
>CAYSYX010000776.1:0-2728 GCA_964435055.1 uncultured Polyangium sp.
TCGCCATAAGCGCGCATCCGTTCGCCATGAAATGACGGCATCAGCAGCCGACGCTCGCGCCGATGACGTGCTCCGGAAAGAAGCAACATCGAATTGGCTCCAATCATCGGTTCGATGGTCTCGACGGCAAATGGCACGAACGTATCGGGATCCGCCCCGAAAACCCCTTGCGCTCCCGACGGGTTTCCCACAACGACAACCGTGCCGTTGACCATTCGGGCCGTATAGATATCGCCGTATTCATCGCGGTTGCGAATGAGCCAGCCGTAGGGGTCGCGTGCATACCCATACGTCTGAAGGAGCTTGTTGCCGGGCCCGGGAGGTAGTCCATCTTTGGAAAGCACGAATTCGATGGTGGGGGCGGACATGTCCCAAGTCAATGGCTTCGGCGCAAGCACGGGCGAATTGTTGAAATTCCTTCTGTCTCGCTTGAACGGTTGAAAACGAGCTCCAGATGTTCCCAACGACACCTTCGGCATAAAAGCGCATGAGGCCGTCGATTTTTCTTCGTGATGGGTACGCGCGAACGCCCTTAGCTCCTCGAGCCCGGTTTTCCGGGAAGAGGAGACCTTGCCCGACATGCGCCGACAAGCCGCCATCGACATTCATGCAACGGATGTGTGCGCAACGGAACTGGAGCTCTCCCGTGCGGCTCTTTTGCGTTATCGCGGGACCATGGCCGGGGTGGTTCGAGCCATGGGCGTTTACGGGCCCACCGTCGAAGACGTCGTGCACGATGCCTTTGAAATGGCTTGTCGCAAAGCCAAAGACGATCGCCCCGACCCCCGGGACGAAGCGCGTTTTTTGAGTTGGCTTTGCGCGCTCGCCAAATACGCCGCGCTCACCACACGTAACGATCAGGCTCGTAATCGCGAAGTCGCTTCACCGACGGAGGATCTGGAAGGCGTCGCCGAGCCGGTTCGAGCTTATATCGGCCGTTACGACGACAAAATCGCGGCCGCGATTGTCCTGGCAAACTTGAGCGCCGATGATCAAATGTTGATCGTCGAGCATTTCTATCAGGACAAAACCGTCCAGGAATTGGCTGCGGAACGTGGCGTTCCGTGGACGACCATGCGTTCGCGGCTCGATGGCGTGATCGATCGAGCGCGCGTCATCATGCGTGACAAGTCGAGCCGACGCCGGGTCGCGGGCATGTTCTTGCCGGTCTGGCTTTTGGCTGCAATGACCGATGTTCGGAGGCGTTTGGTCGGCGCCTGGGCAAACCTGAAGCCCATGGTCCAGGCGACCTCGCTGGGGTTTGTCGCGGGAGGAGCATTGATCGCGCTGGTTTGCACCTTGAACGGTGTGCCGGCTGCTACTCGGCAATCGAGTCCCGCCGCGTTATCCGGCATTAAAGTGGCGGCGGTCAATATTCATGCCGCGGTGTTGGTCGTGGTCGAACAACAAGCGGCCGGTTTTGCGGATCGTTCGGCTGCGAGCTCAGCGACCGCTTTCGCCTCGACGAACCCAACGTCGGCGTTGGGTCCGCGCGGGGCGCATGAAAATCGTCGAAAACCGGCCAATGTCACGGCCTCCAAAAACGCTCGATCTCCGGCTCCGGCGAGAGCCATCGTTCCTTGGGGCATTTCCGCCATTTTACGGGATTCGAGGAAATAACCTTTCGATGTTTTCCATTCGCCGTTCGCAGTGGGTCCGTTGGTCGTAGTCCTCCTCGCTTGGGCAGCAGTGTTGCTACATCAAACGGATCCGCTGGGAACGACGAATGAAATGTCGAGTTTTTCGTGGTAATCGCGTCAGCGCGTAATCATGACGGAACGCGGATCGAGCGTCGCGGGGCCGGCAATGGCTTCGGGGCGGGCTCGGAATTCGAGCGTCACGGATTTGGACAAACGCACGACCGATCCGGGGGAAATCTGCGCTTCGTAGCCCGTTTCGACGATATGCCCGTCCACTTCCACTTGCTGACGGGACAGCGGGCGCAGGAAATACGAATCGCCTTTGCGGCGCAATTCGAAGTGCCAACGGCTCAAGCGTTGCTCGAGCTGTTTGTCCCGGAGCAAAAGCACGACGTCGTTGGTCGGCATGCCCTCTTCGCCTCGAAATCGACCAAAACTAATGATGTCCTGGCGTGGCAATCGAAACGTATCTCCCGTCTCCCGAACGACGACGAGACCCGGTAACGAAAGTTCGTCGCGCCAATCGAATCGGAACATCAGGATCGGGTCGATGTACCCGCGAACTTGTACGGGCGGTAGCGGGGACGCGCGCACGCGAATGTCATTGGGAGCTTCACGCAGCGCCGTGGCGGAAATGCGCAATTCGCCCGGTTCGGCTGTGGACGCAATACGCGCACAGAAATTGACCGCATCGCCCGAGACGATAACGCCGTCGGTCAGAACGCCGCCGAAATGAACTCCAAGGCGAACGACGAGTTGATTTTCTCGATTGCGACTTTCGTTCTCCCGCGACACACGTTGTAAAAACGCGACAAACCCTCCGAGCGCTTTCGGGACATCGGGAAAACACGTGAATGCACCGTCACCGGCCGTGTCGACGACGCGGCCTTCGAATGTGCTGATTGCTTCGCTCAAGAGGTCGTGGTGAAGCTGCTGAAGTGCGCGGCCTGCTTCATCGCCGAAGCGCGCAAAATACGCCGTCGAGCCTACGATGTCCGTGAATCCAAGCGCCAATGGTCGCTCGAAGCGTCGCGTGAGCGCTTGCGAAATCTGCGTCTGCAGACGGATCATCTCCGTCAGGCTCATCG
>CAYSYX010000776.1:2738-3931 GCA_964435055.1 uncultured Polyangium sp.
GACGATCCACTGCTTGCGCCGCCCCAGCCGCTTCAGGCCCGGCAATGACAGCCGGTCGAGCAGCGGCGACCACAGGAACTTGAACGCATAAGCGAGGCCAATAAGCGAGATGACGCCCATCGTCTCCAGATCGACCTTCATCACAGTTCTCGACGCACGTTACACCAAAACTCGAACGCGGTACAACCAATCCACCCACTTCGTGTGAACAAGGTTCTTCGTCGACTCCAGGACTCGATTCGAGTCGCGCGAAAAGTTACGTTGACCGCTCTTCTTGCGCTAGTCTTTTTTGCGTGTCCGGTGGATTGATGTTGTCCGAAGGTGGTGGTGGAGGTGCCATCGCCCGCTGTAAACACTGCGGAACCAAGGCCGTCGGGCCTTGTGCTCAGTGTCGCGAACCCGTGTGCGGCGACTGCTGTGTCCTCACGGAAGGCGGGGTCAAGGTTTGGGCGATCTGTTTGTCCTGTCAGGACCGTTCGGGTTCATCTCTCCGCAGTGGATGGTGGAAGGTCCTTCGTTGGCTTGCCGTTCCGCTCGTCGTGCTCGCGTTGCTCGTGGTGATTGTCGAAGTTTGGTCCCGGCGCTGAACGTCGTTCCCTCTTGCGCCGTAGGCCGCTTGCCCGTAATCTCGACTTTGCATGCGTACGGCATCTGATCCCTATTTTCGTTTGCCCGAAAGCATTCCCAATGCACCTGGGACGAGTCCTTTCCGGATGAAGGGGGACAGTTATCAGGCGGCGTTCATATTTCTCAATAGTCGCGTTCCGGGCGGATTTGCGGCCGTCGTTGCGGCCATGCCCCCCGCAATGCAGGCTTTTTTCAAGCAACCATTTCGCCTTGGGGAATGGTACGACGTCGTCCCGAATCCATATATGCACACCATTGCGGCGCGATTACGCAACATGCCGTTTCGGTCGCATATTCAAGACAATGGCGCGTGGCACGCCGAACACGCCATGCGCGGCCCATTGCGAACGATTCTCCGCGTATTGTCCAATGAAAGCGTCGCCTTGTGGCTCCCGCGTATTTCCTCGACGTACCACGATTTCGGCACCTGCGAAACGAAATCCGCCGGGCCATCCAAGGTTCGTGGCGTTCGTACGGGAATGCCGCGGCCGCTCGTTCCTTGGTATACGACGCTGTCTTCCGCGTTTTGCGAAAAAGCCTTGACCCTCGGCGGCGCAGCCAATCCG
>CAYSYX010000777.1:0-3924 GCA_964435055.1 uncultured Polyangium sp.
TGCTCGTCACGACGCCCGAATCGCTGTTCATCTTGCTTGGATCCGCATCGGGACGTCGCGCCTTGTCCGACGTGCGCACGATCATCGTCGACGAGATCCACGCTGTTTCATCGGACAAACGAGGTGCGCATCTGGCGCTTTCCATCGAACGTCTCGAGGAACTCGTGGTTCGTTCGGCGCGTCCTCGTCCCCAACGCGTAGGTTTGTCCGCAACGATGCGCCCGATCGAGCTCGCGGCCCGCTTGCTCGTCGGGGCGGACCAACCGCTGCCGCTGATCATCGACGCCGGCGCGCGTCGCGACGTGGAGCTTTCCATCCACATTCCGCGTGAAGAACTGGGGGCCGTGTGCACGAACGAGCAGTGGGCGGAGCTGTACGATCGCTTGGCGGACGACTGTCGAGCGCATCGATCCACGCTCGTGTTTGTCGGGACAAGGCGTATGACCGAACGACTGGCGTTGCATTTGGGGGAACGACTGGGGCACGACGTGGTGGCGGCGCATCATGGAAGTCTCTCGCGGCAACGTCGGTTGTCCGCGGAAAAAAGGCTCAAAGCCGGGGAGCTCAAGGTGGTCGTGGCGACGGCGTCGCTCGAGCTCGGCATCGATGTCGGGTCGATCGATCAGGTTTGTCTCGTCGGATCTCCCCGAGCGATTGCGACGGCGGTGCAACGCATCGGACGATCGGGACACGCGCTTTTGGCCACGCCCAAGGGTAAGTTTTACCCGCTCACGCGGGATCAGCTGGTCGAATGCGCGGCGATCGTGCGCGCGGTTCGTCGTGGTGAAATGGATCGGATGATCATGCGCGATGCGCCGCTCGACATCCTGGCCCAACAGATCGTAGCTGCGAGTGCCGACACCGAGTGGGAAGAGGACAAACTCTTCGAAGTGCTGCGTCGGGCCGCGCCGTATGAACGAATGGAGCGTTCGACGTTCGACGAGGTCGTGCGGATGTTGACGGAGGGTTTTTCCGCGCGCCGTGGACGAACCGGAGCGCTCTTGTTTCACGATCGCGTTGGACGGCGCATCAAAGCGCGCCGTGGCGCCGGCCTCTTGGCGCTCATGTCGGGCGGAGCGATCCCGGACAACGGAAATTACGACGTCGTACTTTCGGACGGCACGAAGGTCGGAACCGTCGACGAAGACTTTGCGATTGATTCCTCGATTGGCGATGTCTTTTTGCTCGGCTCGACGTCCTGGCGAATTCGTCGTGTGGAGTCCGGCAAAGTCTGGGTGGAAGACGCGCCGGGAATGCCTTCGACGGTGCCATTTTGGTTGGGCGAAGGTCCGGCGCGCACGCAGGAACTCTCGTCGGAAGTAGGAGATCTGCGGCGAGACGTGTCGACGCGTCTGTTTGGCGATCTCCAGCCCGGGGAAGGTCCGCGCGTCTTGTCGACGGCGATGTGGCTCGAATCGGAATGCGCCTTGGATCGGCCCGCAGCCGTGTTGTTATGCGAATACATTGCGGCCGCGCGTAATGCGCTCGGGGATGTGCCCACGCAACAAGTCGTCATTGCGGAGAGGTTCTTCGATGAAGCGGGCGGTATGCAGCTCGTGATTCACGCGCCGTTTGGCGGGCGTATCAATCGGGCGTGGGGAATGGCGCTTCGTAAACGATTTTGCCGCAGTTTCGATTTTGAATTGCAAGCGGCGGCGACCGACGACGGTGTTTTGCTCAGCCTTGGAATGCAGCACAGTTTTCCGCTGGAAGTCATTTTCGAGATGCTCAATCCGGACGGCTTGCGCACGGTGCTCGAACAGGCCGCCTTGCAAGCGCCGATGTTCGGGACGCGTTTTCGCTGGAATGCGACCCGGTCGTTGGCGATTCCACGGTTTGCGCGAGGTCGAAAAATCCCGACGCCGCTCATCCGCATGCGCAGCGAAGATCTGATCGCCGCGGTTTTTCCTGCGCAACTGGGATGCCAGGACAACCACGGGCGTGACGCCATTTTGGAGATTCCCGATCACCCGCTCGTCAACCAAACCTTGCACGATTGTCTGGTCGAAGCGATGGACGGCGAAGGTTTGGCCGATGTCTTGACGCGCATCAAACGGGGGGAAATTCGCATCGTGGCCCGAGAAACCGCGGAGCCAAGCGTGTTTTCGCATGAAATCCTCAATTCCAATCCGTACACCTTCTTGGATGACGCGCCGCTCGAAGAACGAAGGGCGCGGGCCGTGACGGTTCGTCGCGGCCTACCGGCGGATATCGTCGATCGATTGGGCAGCTTGGATCCGGAAGCCATTCGCGCCGTGATCGAAGAAGCTCAGCCGATCGTCCGCGATGCCGACGAGCTGCACGATGTTCTCTTGGATCAAACGGGTTTGTCGGAACAGGAAGGTCTCGAACGCGGTTACGGTGCGTTTTTTGAAGCATTGGTCCGAGCGCGTCGAGCCGCGCGCCTCATGACGCCTGGTTTGTCCGGTCCGCGATGGGTCGTTGCGGAGCGACGTTTCGCCGCGGAAGCGATTTGGCCGGAAGCGACGTTTTCCCCGCCGCTCATCGGAATTGCCGGACCCGTGCCCGTATCGAAGGAAGACGCTTTGGCGGGGCTCGTTCGCGGCTATTTGGCCACGTTGGGCCCGGTGACCGCGGCGGGCTTGGCGAAGCTATTGGACCTTGATTGCACCGACATCGACGTGGCGCTTGCGCGTATCGAGCTGGACGGTGTGGTTTTACGCGGACGATTTACGCCGGGGCTTCTGCCGGGAGAGACGCAATGGTGTGATCGACGTTTGCTGGCGCGAATTCATCGCCGAACCGTGGATGGCTTGCGTCGTTCGATCGAACCGGTGATGCCTTCGGACTACATGCGCTTTTTGCTTTCTTGGCATGGGGTTTTGCCCGGAAAACGAATGCATGGTTCCGCGGGTTTGGCGCGCGTCGTCGAACAATTGCAGGGTTTTGACATTGCCGCGGGGGCGTGGGAGTCGGATATTTTGCCGGCGCGGATTGAAGGTTACGACGAATCGTGGCTCGATTTGTTGTGTTTGTCCGGGGAAGTGGCCTGGGGCCGATTGGCTCCGCGGGCGTCCGCGGCGGGAGCACCCACGCGGGTCGCGCCGATTTCGTTGGTTTTGCGCCGTGATTTGCCGTGGTTATTGGAGAACACCGAAAAATCAGGAGCTTCAGGTACTTCCGGGGAGGAAGGTTTGTCCGAGGAGGCACGCAAAGTGCTGCTGTTGTTGGGAACGGCGGGGGCGTCGTTTTTTGACGATATCGTTCGCGGCACGCGAATGGCTCGGCGGGATGTGGAAGAAGCTCTGTGGGAATTGGTGTCGGCCGGCCGCATTACGGGCGACGGATTCGGTGGATTGCGCGGACTGCTCGGGCCGGCGAGAAATAGCGCGCAAGCAAAACGGTTTGGCCGGGGCGCTCCCGTCTTTGCGGCAGGGCGCTGGTCGTTGTTACGCGCACCCGTGGTGATCGACCCGGACGAACCCGCTGAAGAAATGGATTCCGTGGAACGATTTGCGCGGCAATTGCTGCGTCGATGGGGCGTCGTGTTTCGGGAGGTCGTGGCGCGTGAAGCGCGGGCGCCTGCTTGGGGGGCGCTCGTGCGCGTGTATCGAAAGCTGGAAATGCGCGGGGAAATTCGCGGAGGCCGCTTGGTGGCCTCGTTTGTCGGAGAACAATTCGCGTTGCCCGAGGCGCTCGAAGCATTACGAGCCGTACGTAACGAGCCATTACGAGGTGAAACGGTGCGTTTGTCCGGTTGCGATCCGCTGAACCTGGTGGGTATCATCGTGCCCGGAGAAAAAATCCCCGCGACGATGGGCAGCTCCGTCATTTTGCGCGATGGCATGCCGCTCGTGGAAGAAGCCGCACCCGACGTCATGGCTGCGTCGTAGGCGTCGTCGTTCGTACCGGGTTTCACCCGGACCCACCCGGGGCTCCGCGCCCCGGGACCCGCGCAAGGGC
>CAYSYX010000778.1:0-3923 GCA_964435055.1 uncultured Polyangium sp.
CAGCGGGTGTTTTTTTTGGGGTGGGGGGGGGGGCCCCCCCCCCCCCCGCCGGCCCCCCCCCCCCCCCCCCCCGACGCTCGCTTCGCCCCCCATACCCCCCCAGCAGAGATCAACTTGAACACCTGACAAACCCTCCCGGGCGGACAAACCCACGTCACACGACCTACCCCGCCCCATCGCCAACGCAATCACACCAACTCCCCGGTCACATCCTCCACGGCTTTCACCAATTCCCCCAATACCAACAATTCACGCACCGCCGCGATGTCTTTGTACAACGGCCGATCCTCGACAAGCGATGGACATACGCGACGAACCACATCATGCGCACGCTCGACCGCTTTGCTCGAACGCAATGGCCGACGCTGATCGATGCCCTGCGCCGCCGTCAAGATCTCAATCGCCAAACACGTCCGCACGTTCTCGATCACCTGCGTCAACTTGCGCGCACTCACGCTCCCCATGCTGACGTGATCCTCGCGCCCCGCGCTCGACGGAATCGAATCGACACTCGCCGGATGACTCAAGACCTTGTTCTCACTCACCAGCGACGCACTCGCCACCTGCGCGATCATGAAGCCCGAGTGCAAACCACTTTGAGGTGCAAGGAACGGGGTCAAACCCGTCGACAACGCCGGATTCACAAGCTGTTCGACACGACGCTCGCTGATGTTCGCCAGCTCCGCCGTCGCCATCGCCGCCAAGTCGAGCGCCAACGCGAGCGGTTGTCCGTGGAAGTTTCCGCCTGACAACAGGTCCGCGCCGCCATCGTCGTGCAAGAAGATCGTCGGGTTGTCCGTGACGCTTTGCAGCTCACGCTCGAGAACGCCGGCAGCCCAAACCAATGCGTCCCGCGACGCTCCATGCACCTGAGGCATGCAGCGCAACGAGTACGCGTCTTGCACGCGCGGACAATCGGCGTGGCTCTGCATGATCTCGCTGTCGTCGAGCATCGCGCGGAGGTTCTTCGCGACAGACGCTTGGCCCGGATGCGGACGCACCGACATGAGCCGCTCGTCAAACGGGCGCTTGGAACCTTTCGCCGCTTCGAGGCTCATCGCGCCGGCAACATCCGCGATCGTGCACAATTCGAGCGCATCGCACACCGCGAGCGAACCAAGCGCCGCCATGTATTGCGTGCCGTTGATCAACGCGAGGCCCTCTTTCGCCGCGAGTTCTACAGGACGAACTCCGGCTCGTGACAAAGCTTCACCGCCGGACATTCGTTCACCTTTGAACGATGCTTCGCCCTCGCCCATCAGCACGAGCGCAAGATGCGCAAGCGGAGCCAAATCGCCCGATGCTCCGACGGAACCTTGCGAAGGAATGCGCGGTGCGATGCCGCGATTGAGCATCTCGACGAGCAAGTCGACAACTTGTGTACGCACACCGGAATGCCCAAGCGCGACCACTTGCGCACGCAGGAGCATCATGGCGCGAACTTCGGGCTCGGGTAGGTCCGGACCAACCCCGCACGCGTGGCTGCGAACGAGGTTCTTTTGCAACGCGATGACGTCGCGATGACCAATGCGTGTCTCAGCAAGGGCGCCAAAACCCGTGTTGACGCCATACACCGCAGGCGCCGCATCACCTCCGTCCACAATGGCATCGACAGCTCGTCGAGCCGCTTCGACACGAGCGCGAGCTTCCGCTCCAAACACAACAGGGCGACCTCGACGCGCGACGTCTTCGAGGTCTTGGAGGGACATGAAACGACCGAGTTCTACAGGGGACTTTGCGTGCACGAGCGCAACGCTAGCAGGCCGTACACGAGACGACGAACCACCTTCCGATGCTCGAGTCGATCGCCTATTCTCCCGCCCATCGATGCGGCAATTTTCTTTTGCGCTGACACTCGCGCTCGTGGGCTGTGGTGCGTCTTCGGATCCGGGCGATGTCAAAGACCCCCATCCCGGCGATGGCCAAGGTTCGGAAAAACGAACTCCGATTACCTCCGATCCTGGAGGTTCCGTCGGCTCTGATCCGAAGGATCCCACAGGGCCTGAACCTTCGTTCGGATGTCGGTTGCCTGCGCCGGTCGTGAGTGAAGACGCCTGCACGAAGGATGCCGACTGTGCTCCGAGCACGCCGTGTCATGCACGAGCTTGTGTGGCGACGAGCAAGGCGACGCCGCGTACGCCAGACGCCGTGTGCACGATGAACATCGATTGCCAAAGCGCGGACGTGAACCCGTGCTCGTGTTACCAAGGCCATTGCGCGCTTGTCCCCAAGAACCCCTGAAGGCTCATGCGATACTTCGTCAAATATTCGTCCGGTCGTGAAATACCCGTCGATGTGACCGTGCTGCCGACCGGAGAAATCCAAGCGGAAGTCGAAGGTCGCACGTTCAAGTTCGATGCCGTCGATCACCAAGGTGCGGTGCATCTGAACATCGAAAACAAGTCCGTCGAGTTGTGGATGGATGGACAAGCGCCCGACCGCGGTGTGGTTTCAGGCGACAAACGTTTTCACGTGCAGGTCGAAAACGAACGAGCGCGAGCGCTCGCAGCGGGCGCCGGAGGCGCGACGGCCAAGGGGGACAAACTCGTCACGTCGCCGATGCCCGGCCGCGTGCTCAAAGTGCTCGTGAACGAAGGCGACGAAATTCACGCCGGAAAACCGCTCGTCGTGGTCGAAGCGATGAAAATGGAGAACGAGCTGGCCGCTGCGCACGACGGCAAAGTGAAGAAAGTGTACGTCACTGCCGGCACCGCCGTCGAAGGTGGTGCCAAGCTCGTCGAACTCGAATGACCATGCGCCGACGTCTACCTCTCGCTCATCTGCCCACGCCCATCCAACGCCCTCGCCGCCTCGTCGAAGCCACGGGAATCGACCTGTGGATCAAGCGCGACGACATGACCGGCGGAGCCGAAGCCGGAAACAAAATTCGCAAGCTCGAGTATCTGCTCGCGGAGGCTTTGTCGCTCGAGTGCGACACGGTGATCACGTGCGGCGGCGAGCAATCGAATCACTCGCGAGCGACGGCGCTTTGCGCAGCTTCGTTGGGGCTCAAAACAATTTTGTACCTGCGCACGGACGACATGGAGAACGTCTCCGTGTCGGGAAACTTGCTGCTCGATCGCTTGGCGGATGCCGAAGTGCGGTTCATGTCGCCCGCGCAGTGGCCGGATCGGGATCGCATGATGGATCAGGCGGCGGATGCGCTCTTGCGTGAGGGGCGACGCGCGTACGTGATTCCCGAAGGTGGTTCGAATGGCCTCGGCGCGCTCGGGTATGTCGAAGCGATGGCGGAAGTGCGGCGACAGATCGACGTGGGGTTAGGTGGGGGCAAACCTTTCGACGCGGTGGTCGTGGCGTGTGGTTCCGGCGGAACAGCGGCGGGTGTGGCGCTTGGAGCCGCGATGTACGGTGTGGCGCGAGAAACCGTGGCGATGGCCGTGTGTGATGATGCGGCGTATTTCGAGGCGCGTATCGCGAGCATCATCCAGGACGCGCGACGCGTGGACTCGCGGCTGCCCGAGCCTGTGCGCGTGATCGTTCATGATGGAGCGAAGGGTCCGGCGTACGCCGTGATGTCGCTCGAACAGCGGAAATTGTTGGCGCAAGTGACACGTTTGTCCGGGCTGGTGCTCGATCCAGTCTACACGGGCAAGGCGTTCGCAGGTTTGGTCGATCTTACGAAACCAAACGGATTGCTCTCGGGCAAACGCGTCTTGTTCATCCACACAGGCGGGCTTCCGGGCCTCTTGGCGCAAGCCGAAGAGTTCGCCGCAGTAGTCGACGAGCAAGACTAGCTCGAGCCGGGGCTTCACCCCGGACCCTGGTTGAACATTTGGGGCTTCGGACCGGCTTAGCCGTCCTGCGCCCCAGACCCCGACCCGGGGGGATCCGCCCCGCGCCCCCGACCCGCGCGCGCCGGACCCATTTTGTTTTTTGCGCGGCGCGGCCACAAAAAGGGGGTT
>CAYSYX010000779.1:0-3923 GCA_964435055.1 uncultured Polyangium sp.
GCATTGCACGCACTCCGTTCGGTGCTTCGTGTACCTCACGCACGAGCTCGACGTATCGCGCCGATCGCCCCACCAATTCGTTCACGTATCTTTCTGCTCACCGCGCTCCGTTTCGAGCCGGACGCGGAGCTTTCGCAGGTAGCCGAGTTCTTGTTCATAATACTCGCTTGCCCACTGGGTTATGCCGGGCTTGGCGTGTAATTGTTCCACTTTCGCGATGACGGGATCGATCACCGAAAGCCCAACGTCGGTTTGTCCGTGCTCGCGGCAAATCTCCGCGAACAACCAGGTATTGTTGATTTCGCGTTCAATGCGATAGAAACCCAATCTTTGTAACTCGTGCCAGAACATTTCACTGGTCTCGAATGGTTCATCCAGATTCGACGTCATTTGAAGCAACTTTTCGGTAACTATCCTTCGAACCTGGCGGACGCTTTCTTCATTATCCCGAACGATCGTCATATATTCAGCTTCCAGCGCGCGGAAATCATCAACGACAGAGGCAAAGTCGAACGTCCGATTTTCAAGGTCCTGGAGGTACTTGACAGAGACAACCCCGAGCGCCCGGTCAAACGCCAGGGAAACCTCGCGGGGCCATTTGTCGTAGCCCATGAGTTCGGCAAGATCGTCACCATTGGATTCCGCAACTATTTTTGCGTTCACATTTTTCTCCGTAGAAATCAACTTGTCCATTGCGCGTGATCACTCACAAGTTTGCCAGTGCTGCGTTGTCTGAAATCCAGACGGCCATTCGCCATTTCTCTTGCAAAGAGTTTGACACGTCGCACACACGGACTCTCCGTGCACGTTCACCACCATGCTTCCCAGTGGCGAGGCTATGCAAGACACGTATTTGGCGACGCAGTCTTTCTTCGGATTTTTTCGCGGCTGCGCAAGGGTCCCGACTGCTGCGATTGCGCCTACGACGACTTGCACGACAACATCGAACTCGACCGCTTCCAGGGCAATTGCAAATGCCCACACGATCGGATTCTGCGACTCATGGCTGCCCACGAGTGCCCGCTGCTCCCGCTGCATCCGTTCACCTCCCGAAAACGGCCTGGACGAACCCGACCGAAGCACATTCTCAGGAATCTTTATCGTTGCAATGACTTTACGTACACAGACTTCCAAGTCATCATCCAACGTTGTTTTTTGCAATTCGACGTCTCGCAAGGCGCCATTTTCATTCGAGTTTGCCTTGTAATGCGCGGAATATTTTCGTTGTGACCATTGCCCTTTGTGCTGCTTGAAGCAAGTCTCGACTTGCTGTCGAACCTCTGCCGACACTTCGTCCGTACGCGACTCCTCAGGAGTTTCATGATGTGGCCGCTCGATGACCGCATACTCGTCTTGGGCTGCGCCACAACCAAGTGGGATGATTGCGAGCGTCAGGCTCGCCGCCACAAGTCCTGAACATGCCTTCTGAATACGCATGAATCTCTCCCGGCGTCCGATAAAACATGGCTTGAGAATGGACGTCAAATATTTGCAAGAAATCCAGACGCCGCCGACACCGCTCGCACATCGTTTGCCCTCGTCACCGAACTCGAACGCTCGCTCGTGCCCCGCCCCATCGGCCCAAATGACCCACACCAAAGCCCCGCCTTCAACTTTTTGCTCCCGCAAACGTTGGATTTTCGTTCCACGAGGCTCCTTAGGATTGTGAACCCACCATGCCTCTTGACGCCCAACCCGCACCGCTGCTATCTCGCCCCGCAAGCATGGCCACTTCCGAGGGAAACCTTCATGCGTAAACTCCCCGACTTGCTCCAAGTCACCCCAAGCTTCACCACGCAAACGAATGTACGCGGCTCCGTCGATGTCGTCCGCGTCAAAGCCATCACCCCCATCCTCGGCGGCGGTGTCGACAGCTTTGTTCCCGATCCCTATGGCGTGCGGATTTGCTCGATTCGCGGGGCCCTCCGCTGGTGGTGGCGCGCAATGCAATCACCCCTCGACCCCGACGAACTCCGCCGACAGGAACAACTGCTCTGGGGTGGCGTCGGCCGAAATGCCGAGGAAAAAGCATCCACCAGCGCCGTTCGTCTCGACGTACGCGTCGTGAACAAAAGCGCCCCCGAACCCGCCGGTAGGCACGAACGACGCGACGGTAAACTCCGCCCTCTCGCGACATGGACCGGCGGCTCCGACTATGGTTACGGCCTTTTCCCGCTCCAACGGTCGAACGACGAGCGGAAAAACTACACCGGGGCCGGCGATATGCCGACCAAAGATTGGCGTCGTCAACTCGAATTCGATTTGCACGTGCACCTCAAAGAGGAATCGCTGCGCCAATCCTTCTTCGATGCCTTGACGTTATGGCTCGTGTTTGGCGGGTACGGTGCGCGCACGCGCCGAGGGTTTGGCGCGCTCGAATCGGAAACCCATTCCTTCGACAACGCCATGGACATCCTGCGGCGTGTCCAACCCGCGCACGACGACAAACGACCGACACTCGCCCATTACACGGTGCTCGAAGGTCCCTCCGGAAAACCCGACGAAGTCCACCGTTTGCTGCTCAAATGCTTTTCGATGTTTCGTCAAGGCAGCAACATCGGGCGAAATCCCGGCCGGGAATCCAATCGCCCCGGGCGAAGCCGATGGCCCGAAGCGGACTCTTTGCGCAAACTCACAGGAAAACGTTTTACCACGCATCCCATCAACGAACGGCTGCTCAAGGCGCCCAATGCGCCCCGCGCCGAGTTTGGTCTGCCGATCATCGTGCAATTCAAGGACCTCGATGACAAACCCGCCGAAGCGACGATTGCCGGTTCCAGCGAAGGCGGTCGTTTTGCCTCGCCCGTACTCATGCGTCCGGTTCGTCGGGGAAATGCCTACGTGCCCATCGTGATGATTCTGCACGGACATCGACCCGATGCCGTGTTTGTCCACACGAAACAAAAATCATCCAAGGTGCCGTTTGTTTATGACGATGAACGTCTCGGCGGCGCGCTGGATCCCATTCGCAACGAATTGCAGGCCGGCGGAGGTCACGCGGTCGACGCCTTTGCGCATTGGCTGGAAACGAAACACGGATTTGCGCGTATTTTGCGAGGGCAACGATGAAGTTTGTTTTGGCCTTGTCCATCGGACCCGTCGCGCATTTCATTGCCGCCGGACGACGCAGTCGCGACTTGTGGTACGGCTCGACGTGGTTGTCCAAAACAACCATTCACGTCGCCGAGTTCCTCGGCAAACAAGGCGGCGTCGAGCCCTTGGCTCCATCCCAATCGCGCCTCGAGTACATACACGATGAAAAAACGCAACAACACGGCGCCCGTGTCAGCAACAAAATTCTTGCCTTGGTCACGGTCAATGAGGGCGATGCGCAAAAACGTTTGTCCGAATTGGCAACCCAATGCCGAACCGTAGCGCGAGAGTTCTTGATTGCGCGATTGAACGAGATTCCAGGCAAAATCAAGGAGATCACACCCGGCGCTTCGATTTTGCATCGCGGAGCATTGGAAGATCAGATCAAAGCCATTCACAACGGAGACTTCATCGAGTTTTCCGCCGCGTGGGTGCCCGCTCCAGATGGTGATCCATTTTTCGGAAAAGCCGTCGCCCGCGCGATGCAGTTGCGTGATGCAACGCCGAAGCTTTTCGTGCATCCGTCGTTTTCCAAAGCCGGCGTTGCGCGAAGCGATTTGGACGAAGGCCGCGACTCGGTGCTCGTACCGGTAAAACGCGATGACCCTTTGCAACTTCGTCAAGCTCGCGCGAAACTCGGACTCATCGAAAGCGAAGAACTCGACGCCATCGGTCTGTTGCGTCGATTGTCGCCACGCCTCGAAAATGCCGAATTGGACGAGTTGCCCTTTCCTCCCGTAACTCGAATTGCTGTCGATGCTTGGCTCGAGGGATGCGCAAGGTCCAAGAAGACCGCAGCGATTCTTGAAAAGTTGCGCGATGTCGTGCAC
>CAYSYX010000780.1:0-3915 GCA_964435055.1 uncultured Polyangium sp.
CATTTGCCGTATGGCGCCCATCCGCTTTGATGAGGAGCGGAATTCGTCCGTCTTCGACCCAATACGCCTCGAGCGGATAATCGGGAAAACGCCCATCGTCACGCAAGTACGCAAATGCCGAGTTACGGCCGAGCTCGCGGTCGCTCAGACCTATCCATTGCTCGGTGAAATCGTGATTGTAGAGCTGCATCATGTTTTGCAGCGCAACTTTGTCCGCCCATGCGGCCGGCACGACCTCGACGTTGCTCATCCCCCGCTGATACCACGACAACGACCACATTGGTGAAATATTCGACGTTTATGAAGTCGTCAGTTCCGCGGTTGTAAAATCGTCCGGTTCAAACGAGACCGACCCGTCGCAGGCGTTGACGTGGTCGCTCGTGGCCGCACGTTCAAAAGACTGGGGGCATTTATGATGCGGTATGCAATCGTGACCTTGGCGGCCGGTGTGGTGATTTCGGCGGTGAGCAACGCCCACGCTGTCGAGTGGGTGATGGCGACTGTTCCATCGTGTGCAAATACGTGTACGTCCGCGGGGCGAACTCCGGTGAGTTCCGGAGTTTATGTGAATGGCGAGAAATTCTATGTATGCTCGGCAAACGCCTACGGGGAGGGATTCCGCACCGGATACAACTTGCGCCCCAATTGGGCGAACGCCTGCATTGTCGGCTGGGGAGGCCGAGAAGAAGGAATCAGCTCGTATTATTGTTTATGCAATTGAACCGTAGGGAAACGCGCGCCACGCATTGGGTCATCGTTGGGCATTGCGTTATTCGTCGAGGGTGCCGATGTTGCTCCGGGAGCCGCAGGCCATTGATCACATAGCGTTCGGGGCTGGACATTGTCGCGGCGAAACTGGTATCGTCGCCGCATGTTCAGCATAACGCGAGTCTGGAGTGTGGTGGTTGCGGCGAGTGTTCTTGGATGCGGGTCGCGCAATGATCTTTCGACGGCTGCGGATGCCTGCGACAAAATCTGGTTTGTCGGGGATAAGTCCGGGGCCGTGAGTGTCGTGCTCGACGAGACGTACGCGTATTGGACAACCTACGCGGGGCGGCTTCAACGAGGCACGCTTGCGACCGGCGACGTCGTCGATCTGGCGCAGTTGACCAGCAAGTACCCAGTCATGGTTCCCGTGGACGATTGGTTGCTGATTACCGATGGACCGCGCATTTTGCGGGTGTCGAAACAGGATGGGTCGTACACGGTGCTCGCCGTCAACGAGAATCGAAGAGTGTGGGAAATCGCCGCCGATGCGCAGGACATGTACTTCATCGACGACGAGGCGGCGATCAATCAATTGGGCGGTGAGATGCGGTTGATTCATTGGAGCTGGCAGGATGGATTCAAAACACTCAAGGATGTCGTTTTTTTCGGCCATATCGCATTGGACGCCAATAACCTGTACTTTGCCGTTCAGACCTGGAACTACGGCCCAAATACCAACGACGTCGTAAAAATGGAGCGAGCTTCCGGCGCGGTCACGATTCTCATGGACGACAAAGTCGAACAACCGATCGGCCTCGCTGTGCGCGGTTCACGCGTGGTTTATGGCAATATGGAGCATAATATACCCGAGCAAGTGTTCGAGCCGTGGCTATACGTCTTTTCGGACGGGTCATCGTCGCGCATACCTTTCGGGGACGTCTGGAACTCCCACAACTACTCCCCGCACCACCTCGCGGTCGATGATACGCACGCCTACGTGATTGGGAATTCGTATGATGATGCGCGGATCGTCAAAGTGCCGTTCTCGGGAGGTTCGGCCGAGGTCGTATCGACGGTTCCCGCGGTCGAATTCGGCGCGCCGGCCGTGAGTGACACCCACGTCGCCATACCTTTGGGGCGCCTCGGATTTCCAGCGAAAACCAACCCGGATTTTGCCAACGTCATCGTGCTCTGCAAATAGAACGACGATTCGCTGCGCCGACGGATTACGCTGCAAATAATCCGCGGGCTCCAGCATTGGCCGGCACCTGCAATGCCGTTGCAGCGAATATCGACCGCAATCGCGACGTGGTCATGCGCGGATGCAATCATGGGCGCGATATGCGGGCAACTTTTTGGCAGACGGGCCGTCCAAGCGCAATATCAGGCTGAAGGTCCAACAATTCAGCGACGAGATCGCGGTTCAGGTGAGCTCGAGGGCTTGGGCCGGGGCATAATGACAACAACGTTCGGCGAATTTGTTGGTTGTCGGACTCGCACGATCCATGATACACGTGACGTCGAGAACTTCTCCAAGGTGCGACATATCCGTCGACGAGCCCCTCGATGACCCACGACCTCACGCTGTTTTCCCCGGAGACTCACCGTCGTTTTTCCGAATCGAAACGCGATACGAGTGCCGTGCGCATCCGGCAGCACAAGGCGGAGCGATTGCAAGAGGGCGACTTTTTGGTCGCCTGTGCGCCATCGATGTGGAAGATGAAACCGGCCTATTTTGCCATTACATCGATCATTCTGGCGTGCGCGCCACCGCTCGCACCACAACAAGGACCGGACCGCGACTTCCATCCCGCGGTCGAGAATCCCGTATATGCTATCGGCCAAGGCCCTGTCGTATGCCTCGATGAAGGCCATGCCAATTTCCATACGCTCGAGGGGCGGTTCCGGGCATTCGGCGAATTGATACGACGTGACGGATACGTCGTTCGAGCCATTCGGACAAAATTCGACCGTCAATCTCTCGCAGAATGCGGTATCTTGGTCATATCCAATGCGCTGCCGAATGGCAACCCCTGGGAAACATACCCATATCCGACCCCATCCGCTTTTGCTCGGGAAGAAATTGCGGCAACGCATGACTGGGTTCGCGCGGGTGGAAATCTGCTCCTCATTGCCGATCACATGCCGTGTGCAGGTGCAGCCGCAAGCCTCGCGGCAGCATTTGACGTCACGTTCTCGGATTCGTTCGCCGTCGAAGGGTTTGGCGCGGATTCGGAACGGGATGCGGCATTTGCGAAGCCGACAATCTTTCGTACAGCGGATCAAACGCTACGGTTGCACGCCATCGTCAATGGACGTAACGCAAAAGAAGCCGTCTCGAGCATTCGCTCTTTCACGGGGCAAGCATTTCGAGCGTCCGCAATGGCAGAACCATTGATGGTGCTTCCATCCACCTTCATTGCCTTGATGCCCAAGAAAGCGTGGCAATTTGGTCGCGACACGCCTCGAATACCCGCCGGTGGATGGTATCAAGGCGCGGTAATGACCGTCGACTCGGGTCGTGCCGCATTCTTCGGCGAAGCGGCAATGTTCAGCGCTCAAGTTGCAGGCCGATCGCGTTCGCCGATCGGTATGAACGCACCGGAAGCGGAGCAGAATTCTCAATTCGTACTCAATCTCATGCACTGGTTATCCCGCGTTTTGTGAAGCCATGCAGAGAATGGGGCACGTTCTTGACGTCGTGCACCTCGAACTTCGCGACAGGGCAAGCCATGTTTCGACCACCGGGAATGAAACGCATCTGTTCTCGGACAAATTCTTTTTCATGATGCAAGGCTCGTATGGTATCGTGTACCGCAAGCCAAGAAAGCCCCTCGATATGTGGTCTACCGATACGAAGCTCTTGAATTCCCACACGGTCGCAAGCACGATTCATTGGAATGGCCAGCCGATCTCCGCACGTAAAGCTTATGAGCTGTGTGGTTCGAGCGAGTCATTTCGCGATGCTTTCATCGACGACCTTCGTGCATTGCCATTCGCCGCGTATTTCTGGGAAACGCCTCCGCTTACCACGGAAAACGCACAACGCGCATTCGAGTATGTCGGAACGTACGCCCCGACTCTGGCCGCGGCTTCTCCGGACGCTCGAGCATTTGACGAACATTTTGGAAAAGACACTTCCGGCGAAGGCGTCGTCATTTTCGAGAATCTAGGGCGCGACGCAATGCTCGTCGTGCCCCGCCCGAT
>CAYSYX010000781.1:0-3903 GCA_964435055.1 uncultured Polyangium sp.
CTGCTCTACCGCTACTTCCAGAGCCATCTTGCACGTCATGGAAATTTCTCGATGACAAACGCTCGCCCAACCGACCAGAAACGGCGAAAATTGCCTAGTCCTTCCGGGCGTCCGGGTCGTTTCGAGGAAAAACCGCACGTTGCGCCCTTGAGCCCTTCGCTCCGGTGGGCTACCCAAAGCCGCCCCTTGTTTTCTACGCCGAACCCCCCGCCGCGCTTCAAGGTCGCCCCTCGGTTTGTTCCGACGGGCATGCTCGTCGTGTTTTTATCGACGTTCGGCCTATTTCCGCACGTCGATGCCGGCGTTGCGTGGGCCCAGGGCAAACCGTCTGTTCCGACGAACCCGACGAACCCGACGAACCCGACGAACCCGACGAACCCGACCAAAACAAACGCGGCGACGAAGTCGGCCAAACCGGCTGCTCCCGTCAAAGCCAAACCAGCTCCGCAGCAGCCTCAACCGACGCCGACCGCAGCCGCTGCCGACGACGAGGAAGACGCCGCCGCAGCGCAACCCGCGCCTTCGGGAACTCCCGCGCCGGGACAAACTCCAGGGCAAACGCCTGCAAATGGCACGGCAGCGCCGCCGACCGGTGTACCGGACGAACCCGCCCCGCCGCCCGTGGTCCTCACGCCGACGGAAGGCGAACTCGCTCGCGGACAAACCGTCGCGCGCGTCACGATCGGTGGAAATCGCCGCATCGCCGCCGATGACATCCGCGCGTATCTCGCCACGGCCCGCGAAGGAAAAACGTTCACCCCCGAAGGTTTGTCCCGCGACATACGCGAACTGTGGGACTCGGGGTTCTTCGAGGACATCGAAGTCGATCTCGTGCGTCGCGATGACGGCGTGCACCTGCGCATCCTCGTACGCGAACGGCCCAACATCAGCATCGTGTTCACCGGCAACAGCAACATCAGCGCCGAAGACCTGACCGAAGCGCTCGGTGTGGAAGTCAAAACCGGCACCATCATCAGCTACAGCGCGGTTCGTCGCGGCATCCAGAAGCTGCGCGACAAATACGCCGAAGAGGGCTACTTCCTCGCCGAAGTCAACTACGAGCAAGTTCCGCAACGCGACAACCAAGTGCTCGTCAAGTTCAAGATCAAGGAACACGAGCGCGTCTCCGTTCGTCGGGTGACGTTCATCGGCAACACCAGCATTCCCGATTCGGAACTGCGCGAAGTGATGATCACCGGGCAGGGAAGTTTCTTCGACTTCGGCACCGGCGGAGCGTTTCGCCAAGACGCGTTCGAACGCGACGTCCTCGTTATTTCGGCCTTGTATTACGACCGCGGGTTTCTCTCGGTACAAGTCGCCACGCCGCGCGTGATGCTCACGCCCGATCGCGCGGGCATCGAAGTCACCATCACGATCAACGAAGGTCCGCGCTACAAAATCCGCCAGATGCGCGTCTACGAGCGCGACGCGGAAGGCAAGGAAATCGAGCCCATCGGCGGTCGTCGTCAGCTGCGCGAAATGGTTCGAGCCAAGAGCGGAGACTGGTTCAACCGCGCCGAACTCGCCGCCGACCTTTCGAAAATCCAAACCCTCTACCGCGACGCCGGCTACGCCAACGTCGAAGCTCCTCCCGCCACCGACCTCGATCCCGAGACGAAAGAAGTCGACATCATCGTCGCCATTCGTCGAAACAAACCCGTCAAGATCGGGCGCATCGAGATCAAGGGCAACACGAAGACTCGCGACAAAGTCATCCGTCGCGAAATGGAGCTCTACGAAGAACAGCTCTTCAGCGAATCGAAGCTCGAACGCAGCAAACGCCGCATCACGATGCTCGGCTACTTCGAGCGTGTCGACATCTCGACGGAGCAAGGCGACGACGCCGATCACATCAACATCAATGTCGAGATTCAGGAAAAACCCACGGGCACGTTCCAAGTCGGCGCCGGTTTTTCCAGCATCGAAAACTTCATCGCCACCGCGCAGATCCAACAACAAAATCTCTTCGGCCGCGGACAATCGCTCTCGCTGCAAGCGCAAATCTCAGGCTTGCGACAGCTCATCGACGTAAGGTTTTTCGAGCCGTACCTGTTCGACACGCAGGTGAACGGTTCGATCAGCCTCTACGACCAATTGCGCGTCTATAACGAGTTTTCCCAGACCTCGACCGGTGGATCGCTCTCGTTCGGTTACCCGATCATCAACCCGGAGCTGCGCACGTCACTCACGTACACGCTCGAGCAGAACGCCATCTCGACGCAAACGACATCCACGCTGTTTGGCACGGCCGCATCCGTCAGCGTCTTCCAACGTTTGCCCTTGGCGAACCTCTTCAACGCCGGCATCACCTCGAGCATTCAGCCCGCGATCACCTACGACACACGCAACAATCAGCTCTTCCCGTCGGACGGCTGGTACCTGCAAGGTTCGGCTGAAATCGCGACGAAGTACCTCGGCAGCGACAACGACTTCGTTCGTTACCGAGCCACGGGAAGGTTTTACCATCCAATCACCAGTTGGTTGGTGTTCAAAACACAAGGCAACTTCGGCCTCGTCACGAGCCCCTCGACGCAAGGCGTGCCGATCTTCCAAAGGTTTTTCCTGGGCGGCATCCTCGACGTCCGCGGCTTCGGCCTGCGCAGCATCGGACCACGTTTGCCCCTCACCCAGACGCTCGATCCGAACTCCCGCCCGTACCCGAACGGCGCGAATATCGGCGGCAACCTGATGTACTACCAAAACATCGAGCTCGAGTTCACGATCCTCGAACAGCTCGGTGTCCGCGGCGTGCTCTTCACCGACTTCGGCAACACGTGGAACCTCGAATCGAACTACTGCAAAGCAGCTCCGGCGGCGCCGTATGTCGAGACAGACCCGTGCTTCACTGCGGACAGTCTGCTCGCTCTTCGCGCTTCCTACGGCTTCGGAATTCGCTGGTTCTCCCCGCTCGGTCCGCTGCGTTTCGAGTTCGGTTATCCGTTCAAGAAACTGCCCTACGAAGCGTCGAATCCGTTCCAGTTCACCATCGGAAACTTCTTCTGAGCCTCGCGATTCAGCGCTGCGCGGAGTTGCCCTCGCCTCACGCGCTTGGTAGCTCATGACCGATGCGCGATAGCACCGTTCAATTCAACCTCCCTCGTCCAGGCAAAGCCGTCGGCGGCATGATGATCGCCGTGACGGTCATCTGGGTGGCGCTCGCGCTGGCCGTCAATTGGGCCCAAGTGGGCATCGAAGTCGTGCAATTCATCGCCGGCTCCACACAGGGGGTTTTACGCGGCGAGGTTTGGCGGCTCTTCACCGCGCCCCTGATGCACGACTTGCAGCAGCCCATGCATCTCGTGACGACGCTGCTGGGCTTGTACTTCCTCGCGCCCACGCTCGAATCCGACTGGGGACCGCGACGCACGCTCCTGTTTATTTTCGGCTCGGGAGCGCTCGCGTTTGCCTTTCAAGTCATCGGCTCGGTGCTCGTTCCCAGCATCGGAAGCGGCATTTGGTACGGCGGTTTGGGGTTCATCGAGGCCATCGCGGTGCAGCGGCTCGCGCATCAACTTTATCTCAAACAGGTCCCGCTGGTGCCGCGCATCATGACCGAATGGGCGCATGGCCGCACCGGCATGGACCTGCATCCCGGCGCGAAGATTGGCCATCATTTCTTCGTGGATCACTGCACCGGCACGGTCGTCGGCGAGACCGCCATCATTGGCCACCACGTGAAAATGTACCATGGCGTCACGCTGGGCGCGCGCAGCACGGCGGGCGGCCAGCAATTGCGCGGAAAAAAACGCCATCCTACCATCGAGGATCACGTCACGATCTATCCCGGCGCAACGATTCTCGGTGGTGAAACCGTCATCGGCGCCGGCAGCACCATCGGCGGCAACGTGTTCATCATGGACAGCGTGGCGCCCAATTCGCTGGTGATTTACGACGGCCTCGACA
>CAYSYX010000782.1:0-3903 GCA_964435055.1 uncultured Polyangium sp.
ATATTGACGTTCGTGGATGGCTTTGACAAACCGCTCGTGGGCGTCGCGCAAAGCATTGATTTCGGTTTTCAGTTCGTTCCCGGACGCACCATTTCTGGCGCGTGATTCGAGATCCGCGGCCAGCGTCCGCAGTTCTTCCGCGCCGATGGCTCCGCTGCCGCCCTTGAGCGTATGAGCCGCTTTTCTCAGCGTTTGGGCATCTGCGGATGTTGCGCGAACGACGACCTCGACCTGCGCGGCGAGGTCGGGCAGACTGCTGTCCAAGAATTCATCGATTGTCGACGGATCATCGCCAACCGTTTCCGCCAATTCCTTCAATGTGGCACGATTGATAATGGGTGCGTTCATGGGTTTTTCGATGTGAGCAGGATGAGGCAGTGTCGAGTTTCGGGCGTGGACGAATTCTAAGAATGCACGGCGAAGATCACGCAATCGATAGGGTTTGGCCATGTAGGCATTCATGCCGGCGTCCAAGCAAGTTTCGCGATCCTCGATGGTGGCGTTGGCCGTGACCGCAATGATGTGCGGCTGGTGGCGCAACGACTCTTGGCGAATTCGCTTGGTCGCTTCGAGCCCATCGAGCTCGGGCATTTGGACGTCCATCAGAATGATATCGTAAGGGTTTGACTTGAGAGCGGCAATGACTTCGAGACCATTGGCCACCGCGTCGGCGCGAATTCCGAGACGGGAAAGGGACATGAGCGCGACTTTTTGGTTCGTCGGATTGTCGTCCGCCAAGAGCACTCGCAATCCCGACGGGATTTCATTGACTTGCGCAATGCGCGCCGCGACATCCACAACGTTGTCCATCGGGCTGAAAACGGAGACGAGCGTATTGTAAAGACGCGACGGTTTGAGCGGCTTGGTCAGGAACGCCCGGAAAAGATCCATGATCGGGGTTTTTTCACGCTGCCCGAGCGACGTCAGCATGATGAGGGGCAGTTTGTCGAGGTTGAACTCTTTCTGGATCGCCGCGGCGAGCATGAGGCCATCCATTTCGGGCATGTGCATATCCAAAATGGCGCAATCGAATTTCTCCGCGCGTGTCCGCAACACCTCGAGCGCGGCTTTTCCGCTGTCGACCGTGATGGATTTCATGCCCCACGCATCGAGATAACGCCGGACGATTTCTCGATTGGTGGAATTGTCGTCGACGACGAGCGCCCATTTTTCAGCGAGCGGCGTGTCGTCATCCATGTACCGCGGTCGTGCGTACGGAGCGGTCGGAGCGACGACGGTAAAACGCATGGTAGTTCCAACATTCGGCTCGCTTTGAACCTCGATGGTTCCACCCATGGCTTCGACGAGGCGTTTGGAGATGGACAAACCAAGCCCGGTGCCGCCATATCGTCGGGTCGTCGACGCGTCTTCTTGCGTGAAAGGTTCAAAAAGAAATGGCTGGGCTTCGGCCTTGATCCCCCGGCCCGTATCCCGCACTTCGAACGTCAACGTAATGGGTTTGTCGGCCTCGGTCGATGATGCGTGGACGTTGACGACGACTTCGCCTTTTTCGGTAAACTTGACCGCATTGGCGATGAGATTGACGAGGACTTGCTGAATACGTGTCGGATCTCCCTGGATGGCCACGGGGACGTTCCTGTCGATATGAAACGCCAGCTCGATGTGTTTTTCCACGGCTCTCGAGGCCAAGAGCTCGACGGCATTTTCGACGCATTCGCGAACGGCCATCGGCAGCTTCTCGATTTGGATTTCTCCGGCTTCGATTTTGGAAAAATCGAGGATATCGTTGATGACGGCAAGAAGCGTTTCTCCGGATGTTCGAACGATTTCGGTAAAACTGCGTTGTTCCGGATCGAGCTCGGTATCGAGAAGAAGGCCGGTCATTCCAATGACCGCGTTCATGGGCGTGCGGATCTCGTGGCTCATGTTGGCCAGAAATTCCGTCTTCGCCGCACTCGCCTTTTCCGCTCGAACTTTGGCTTCTTCCGCTTCTCGACGCGACTCTTCGAGCGCTACGGCAGCCCGAATGCGTTGGCTTTCGCTGAATACCAAAATTGCGGTAATAATGGTCAAAACCAGAACGCAGCTGACGAGAATCGACGTACCGCCCTCGGTGGGATGACGCGAATACAATGCTACATCGATGAGCGCGACAATGGGGCAAAACACCCAACCTCGCCGAGGCCCCAAGACAAATACCGCCAAAATCGGGCTGAATAACAAGGCTTGCGACGCGACACCATCAAGACCGCCGCGCCGCGCGACCGCACCCGCGACGGTCAGGGTATTGCATACGCATAAAGACCAACCGACCCCGACACTCGAAACACCCGACCGAAGCGCGATAAGGTGACCGAAAATGATGAAAGTGCCCGCAACGGACGGCAGAAGTTCGCTGAACTCGCCGTGAATGACGTGGTTGAGTACGGCCAGGGGCGAAACAAACCCGAAAAAAATCAACAAATACGATAGTATTCGGATGCGGCGACGATCCTCCGTGGACGTGACCCGCGCGGGAATGGGAACGATCCGCTCGACGAACGACATCATCCCGGCGCTCACCTGAACCCCGCAAAACAACGAACCGCTTGATATTCGAGACGAGGTTGCGGGGCGAAGACGTCTCGGTATGTCGTCGGGATCAAGCGTGTCGAGCGGGTCATTGCCGCGAGTTTACGCAAGGTGTGAGTCCATTGGAAAGAAAAATCTGCGTGCTATACGTAACGAGAAAGGCGATGGAGCCTTGTAAGGCCCCATCGCCTTTGCGTTACTTGGGAAATTACTGCGGATGATGTATTACCAGCCGTAGTATCCGGGGTATCCGTAGTAGCGGGGGTATCCACGATAGTGGCGGTACCCACGGTAATACCCGTAGGGATAGAACGGGTAATGGCGGAATCGGCGATGGTACCCGTAGCCATAACCACGGGGACCGTAGAATCGGCCATAACCGCGATGGTATCCATACCCGCCGTAATAGCCGCGGTATCCGTCCCAGGTCGACAATGCCGACGAATCTTCGGCCGTATTGGCTTCTTCGCTGTCGACTGCGTCGCTGTCGGCGTCGTCGCTCATCGCCACGGAATCGTCGGTGACGGCGTTTTCGTCGGCTTTGGCGCTTTTCTCATCGATCGTGGCATTTTCTTCAGCACTGCTCACATTTTCATCCGCTTCCGCGGTCGTGCCATAACAGCCGAGCCCGGAAACCGATGCCACTGTCGCAATGGCGAAGAGCGTCGCATATTTCGAGAAATGGGTCATTGCTTTCCTCCTCATTTCCTTTCTGCATGGACCGCACGGATTTACGGCGGTAGCGACTCGTGCTCCCGTCGAGTCCGTCCGGCCATGCGCGATCTCTTCAGCCGGCTTGGTCGAACGTAAAGCGACCCCGACGCTTGTTTTTGGCGGCGGGGTTTGTCTTGAATCGCCTGGCGTTCGGCGTGATCCATGTCTGTCGAATTTGCTGGTCTTTCGCGAACGACTGAGATATTCCGCTTTTCATGACGATTCCGGTTATCGCGAAGCAAGCGGCGGGGATGAACGTCGCCCCGGTCAATCAACGCAAGGCCTCGCGAATCGATTCGATTGACGCATTACGGGGATTCGTCATGATTCTCATGGCGATCGATCACGTCCGTGATTTCATCGGTCCGCACGTGGCATTTCGCGGCATCGATGTCGTCAAGGCCGGGGCTCCTTTGTTTTTGACGCGTTGGATCACGCATTTTTGTGCCCCGGTATTCGTGCTCCTAGCGGGAACGGGGGCTTATTTCCAAACGGCTCACGGAAAATCGCCCCAAGAATTGTCGAAGTTTTTGTTCACCCGCGGATTGTGGCTGGTTTTTCTGGAAATCACCGTCATTCGTTTGGGCTGGTTTTTTAATGTTTCGTATAAGATGACGGCGTTGCAAGTCATCTGGGCCATCGGCTGGAGCATGGTGG
>CAYSYX010000783.1:0-1981 GCA_964435055.1 uncultured Polyangium sp.
CATTCGTCGCGGCCTACGTCCACCACCGATTCTTTTTTTTTCCAAACCAATAACTCGTATTCTCCCGGTTTGCACGGCCGCTTATGCTCGGTCATTGTGAGCCACGGCATGGCTGAGTCGCGGCTCGAGATCTGGAAATAATTCGCTTTATCGAGCGACCAGCGAAGGGGGAATTGTCATGGGCATACGGAAAGTCGGGCAATGGCTTGCATCTGCGGTATTGCTTTTCGAGACAATCGTTCCGCAACCCGCGCTCGCGGCGAGTGTCGTGCGAAATGAGCGCGATTGGTTTGGTCGAATTGCCTTACGGCGCGACGCCGCCAAACCCCCGAAATTAACCCAAGGCGAACCCATCGAGGTGTGGAGTACCGCGGCCAATGATGCAATGGCCGTGGATCACACGCCGGTTGCGCCGGGAGAAAATCGTGTTTTTGGAGAGCAGCTGGGTCCGGCGAGGTCGGCTCGAGCCATGGCCATCGTGCACATTGCGATGTTCGAGGCGCTCAATGCAATTGATCATCAATACGCAAGTTATACGGGAATCACGCCGATTGCGGCAAATCTGGCCGTCGATTCGCGAGCGGCGGTGGCGCAAGCGGCGTATGACACGATGGCCTATCTGTATCCCTCACAGAAGGCACGATTCGACACGATACTCAGCGAATACCTGAGCAAGACGCCTCGACGTCCCGCGATATTGCGAGGAATCAATTTGGGCCATACGTGCGCGTTGTCCATCATCAATCGTCGAACCAATGATGGTTCGGGGCATACGGAACCCGTCATTGGTGTCGATTATCAACCCGGGACGGCGCCTGGAGATTGGCAACAAGATCCAATCAGTCAATCCCCGATTGCCCTTGGAGCGTTCTGGGGCAGGGTAAAACCCTTTGTTCTTTCGTCTTCGTCGCAATTCCGAGTACCTCCACCGCCCGCCTTGACGAGCGCCGATTATACGACGGCATTCGACGAAGTATTTCGTCTCGGAGGCAACGGCGTTGTCGGGGGATCTCCGACACAACGCACCGCGGAACAAACGATCATTGGAAAATTCTGGGGTTATGACGGAACTCCGCAGCTTGGGACGCCGCCTCGGTTTTACAATCAGATCGCCCTCGTCATTGCAAAACAGATGGGCACGACGGGCATCGAATTGGCTCGTTTGATGGCACTCATCAACGTCGCGCTGGGGGATACGGGAATCGCGACGTGGGAATCCAAGTATGTTTACGAATTCTGGCGACCGATTACGGCCATTCGCAACGCTCTTGGAGATGGCAATCCGAATACGACCGGCGATCCCAATTTCATTCCCCTTGGCGCGCCGGCGAGCAATACGAACGGCCCGGACTTCACGCCTCCCTTTCCGGCGTATCCTTCAGGACATGCGGCATTCGGCGGCGCACTTTTCCAAATCCTCCGCGGCTTTTATGGCACGGATGCCATTGCGTTCAGCGTTGTTTCGGACGAATTCAACGGTATTACCAAGGACAGCGACGGCACGACGCGCCCGCGCCTGAGTCGCTCGTTCGGGTCGCTTTCGCAAGCCGAAGAAGAGAATGGCCAGAGCCGGATTTACCTGGGCATTCATTGGAGTTTCGACAAGACGGAAGGAGTTATCCAAGGCCGGAGCGTCGCCGATGAAGTTTTGCGAACGACGTTTTTGCCCGCGCCGTGATTGGCTTGCTGCCTGATCGACACGTTCGACGGATGCGCACGAATTGGTTTGGCGGATGAAACGATGGGGCGGGTCCGGCAACGGATTTATGCGAGCGCCTTGTCCAATGCGCCCAGCGTTCCTTTGCCCACGACCCCATCGGCGGTGAGATTCTTCGCCGCTTGAAATGTTTTGACGGCCGCTTCCGTACGCGGGCCGAAATCGCCGTCCGGCAGCGAGTTTGTCAAGAACTTCAATTGAATCAGCGCCCGTTGCAAGGCCTTGACGCCTTCGCCCTTGTCATTGCGCCGCATGGCGCGAGAC
>CAYSYX010000783.1:1991-3895 GCA_964435055.1 uncultured Polyangium sp.
GCAATGTTTTCGAGCTCGGTGACCCCGGCGAGAGGAGCGTGACGATATACACCGATCGAAATCGGCGGGGGCTCGGAGATCGGAACGGGCGCGAGCACTTCGGGATCGGGGGGGACGTCCGGACGTATGGCGGGAAAAACCTCGGCCGGCTTCCATGCCGTTTGCGCAATGGTCCGATTGTGCGCGCCTTGCGCGGGATTCCACGACATGGTGGCGTTACCTTTGACATCGCAGGACAAATCGAGGAGCGCGTGTTCGGGTTTTCCTCCGAGCCCCGGCGAATCGATGCACCACGTGGGTTCGATGGAATCGAAATGAGGCGCGCCACGCAAAGATCGCAACAGCCACGAAATGGGCAAACTCTCCTTCTGCATATCGAGCCACGGACCTCGATAAAGCAGTGTTTTGTCACTTCGTTTGCGCAGAAGCAGTCGCGCTTTCCCGCGCGGTTTCAGGTCGCTCACGGGACTTGCCGGCAATTCGTTCATCAAAGCCAAACCGCGAAATGACCACGTTCCGCCGCTCAATCCCGCCGCGATGTAGCTCCACCAATGCGATTCCCAGAGCATACGCGCGCCTTTTTTCGCGCCCGCATGCACCGCCGGATCGTAAAACGAGGTGGTCGTATCCCACAATTGCCATTTGCGTTCGGTCGGATGTTTTCGAATCACGACGGCGACGTGCCCCGAGCCTTGACCGCATCCCGGAACGTGCCCGGACGGACCGCAGGTTTTTCCGTCTTTGGTCATCGGACACGGCGCGGACCAAAAAAGACACGTTCCCACGCGGATTTCATTCCACAAATTGTCGGGCCAATCCGCCAAAACAAGCCCCGACTTCCCAGGTTTGCATCGTGCGGCCAGGTCTTTCGGCGTCCAGCCTTTGCCGAGTTTCGCGGCGCGCGATTGCGCACCGATATCGGAGCCGATATCTCCGAACGATCCACCGTCCCAACCTACGAGGCACAGCGCCGAAGTCACGGATTGTTGACATTGCCCGGCCAGCGGATAAGTGCCTTCCTCCCCAATTTGTCGCGCAATCGTCTTCTGGCCTCCGGGGTAAAAATAGGCCGGTTGTGTATAAGGAATTCCCGTCTGGTGTTCGGCGACTGTCCGGGCAAACCCTTCATCGATGGAATCCGGGTTGAAATAATGCTCGGAGTCGTAATCGGCGTGCTCAAAAATATCCGCAATGCCTTCACGAGCGCGATCCAGGATGAAATCCGCAATCCCGAATACATCTGCTTTCGCCAATTGATGCGTGGGAACAGGCAATTCATTGACGGTGCGAATGATTTGCGGCGGTAATGTTTCTCCCGCGAAATCAATGAGCGGCACCTCCCAATCGGGCGGAGGAATCGGATCATCCGCGAAAACACCTTCCTCCCAGGGAGATTCTTCCGGCTCGTTGCGCTTGTTATCTTCGCCGGTCAATTCAGTTTCATGATCCGCCATCTGCAACCTCGTCGGAAACGCGGCAAAAAGACGTGTCGGTACGCGACATCGCGCGGATTCTAAACGATCGATGTGGTCGGGGGCAAGAAATGAATCCGGTGACTTGACGAAATGAACGGGTCGGGCTAGCGTCGCCGAAACTCGACACCAAGCAATCGCCACTCGCAGGGCAACTTTTGGTCGAACTATTTCCTGTAACCTTTTGACTTCCCACTCGTTGATCACCCATGCTCGAACGATTCCGCAGCCGCCGCTCAAGTAAAACCTCCGAACTCGCGGCCGTATTTTTCCTATTCGTCGTGCCGCTCGTCTCCGTTGTCGGTTGTGACGACGATCCGAAACCTTCGAGCGATTCGCCTGCAGATTCGAGCCGCCCGCGACTCAAGTTGGGGTCGATGATCGCCTCGACGAGAGCCCAGGCGGCATCGGCGCCAAGTGCCGCTCCTTCGG
>CAYSYX010000784.1:0-3881 GCA_964435055.1 uncultured Polyangium sp.
TTTTAACAGGCAACGCAGAGAAGCGTAGGCACGTCAGATGCGAAACGGCTGGGTTGACTTCCCTATGCGCCCGATTCGAACATAGCGAGAGGCGCAATGTTCTACGTATTTCGCGCGAGTTGAAGATTATTGTCAACCGCTCGCCGACCATACCATTATTTGGATCAGGATGAAGAGTCCTAGAGCAGATTAGCTGTGCCTGTTGTGCTTCTCAATATGGTTCGCAATGGCATCCAGAAGCTCCGAGCCATTCCAGAGTAGATCCTTTTCGTCAAACCCAGAGCAGTCTAGCGCTTTGCGCATGAATTCTACCTTATTTGGGGCTCCCCACTTAGAGTGCCCCTTGGGTTTGTCACGCCCCTCGTTATCGACATAGACAATCTTCTCGTCGAGAAGATGCCTTGTAATCACAGCCTCGTAATGCTCAAATTGTGGCACTGATAATTTTTCCTGAGAGATCCGCTGCGATTCGTCGCTATTATAATCATACAATTTTTTCACAGCGTGCTCAATTGCCTTGGCAGGCAGATAATTTTCGGTCTCACGCCCGTGGGTGTGGAGGAAGAGGGCGGCATTAGGTCGTCCGTGATTCACTGCTTCCACCTGCTCTAGAATGCGCCTTGCGCCAGGCTTCTTTAGATTGTCTTTGATATTCTGCGAATTTGGATCCTTGTCCAAATCGGAATCAACAAGAATGATGGGGTAGCGGCAGATGCTCATCACGTCGAATGCTATCTTCGCGCTCTGGTCGTTCGGATCGTCACAGGCATCCAGATGCTTGATCAGTCCACCGCCATACTGCATGAATGTATAATGAAAACCCTCATGCAGGTTCTTTGGCCCGAGTCGCTTGGTTAGCCAATGACGTAAATAATAAAGCTCTGTTGGGCCTTCCACCCAAACTACGACATTGGCCGTGAAGAGCGTCATGGCGGGATGAAGCCCAAGTGCTTCGGCAACCAAGAATGCATCCCGCCGATTTGAAACACGAGTCGTTTGGAGGCGGGGTCTGTCGTGATTGTCGTCATAGTCCGAATCGCATCGAAACACCGATGTCTGCTCACGAAGGATAGGGGCAAATTCCGTGGAATGCGTCGCGAGAACAAATTGGCGCTTGTCCTGAATCATCAAATCTAGGAAGCGATATCGTCTCGTCGGATGCAATGAGTTCTCCGGCTCATCCCATAAAATGATCGAATTTCCGAGGTCCTGTCGGGTCAGCGCAAAAAAGAGAAGCGTCAGCTTCGTTCCCGTGGACGCTTTTTCATGATCCAATCCATTTATTGTAAGAACCTTCTTGCCCTTCTCGTCTTCAAAAAAATGCACCGACGCTTGAAGGAGTTTCTCCAATGAATCCTCCAAGGGTTTATATTTGTCATCCTTCTTCGTTTTACCTTTCTTCAATCTTATCGCGTCTTCAATTAACTTCTCGATGGACGCATGAGGCATTTCGCTCGACGGAATATAGATTGGCGCCCCAAATCCCTCCGCCTTTAGCCTTTCGTCATATTCTTCACGCGAAATGCGCTTTGCCGGTTCGCGACTTTGGCGCTCCTCCAGAGTCCCTATATTGCGCTCCTGCGCGGCAAGTTGTTGCAATTTCTGCTGATTGGCCTGATGGACCGCCGAATTGGACGCTGGCTGTTTCTCGATTTGGTGCCTTTGGTCCGTAAGGATCGCGCGAGTTCGCTCCAGCATGGAGCGTGGCATTGGCGCTCGCTCCACCGTCAGTTCAAGCGTCTGTAATCTCGATTTTAGGGATTGAACGATGAATGAACTCCCATCCCGCGTTACGCGAACCTCCAGGTTCGGGCTTGTGTCGTAGAACCCGTCGTACTCGTCGGACTGGCAAAACGTAAGCGTCGCCGTCCTGCCAAGAAACCACTCCTCGTTCTGCGCGTCCTCAATCGTCTCGCAAACCGTGCCTTTGCTGAGAAAATCAAGCAGATGCTTGAGCGCACGGAGAATGGTGCTCTTGCCCGATCCGTTCGGTCCCACGAACGTCGTCACCTTCTCCATCGAATCAACTTCGAGCGGCGAAGCAAATCCTCGCAAGCCCTCAATCTTAAAATACCTTAGCTTCATCACAATGGCCGATATACCCGCTCTTGTCGGGCCCGTCCACTAGGAAAGGGGAATCCCCGCGCGTACCAGGTGTGCGACTAGGCAATGTTGGTGCGAATGGAGATAAGAATGCTCTCGGCGGGGTGTAAGGCCATGGCACGTAGCAAGAGGACGACCCAGGAACCTCTTCCAGATTCGGGTGGCCGATGGGTCGCTTTTGCGACTTATGGCGCAGCCCTCGGAGGCGCTCTCGCCCCGCGACGCAGCCCTCGGGGCGTTTGCCGCACGGTTCGTCCGGGGCTACTTGTTTCTTCCTCTGGTTTGTCGGTTCCTGTATGCTGCACGGCCGTGCCTCGCCCGATCGCCCTGCTCGCCCTTGCCCTGCTCGCATTCTCTGGGCCGATTCTTGCGGATGAACCGGAGAAAACCGCGCCATCGCAATCGGAAAAGCCGGAATCAAATAGGGGACTACGGTATCGCCAAGTGAGTCCCGAGGCGGAAGCGAAATTCAAGGCGCACGTCGCGCGTGGCGATCGCGCGCTGGAAGCGGGCCGGCTGAATGATGCGGTCATCGCCTATTTGGACGCTCTTGATACGAAGTTTGATGCTCGTATCTCGGGGCGCCTAGGGCTTGTCCTTTCCGCGTTTGTCCCGAGCCCGCAAATCGATATCAAGATTGCCCACTTTCTCCTTGATGCCGTCGACGATGCGGCCGGAATATCAACCGCCGAAAGGCGCGAGTTTTTCGATGCATACGAGCGCGTGCGGAAGCGGGTTTGCAGACTTGAAGTTGTAGCGAATTACGTCGATGCAGTCGTGGCAGTCGACAATCATAAGGCGAGCAAGAGCAGAGGAGCTTTCTGGACATTTATTGCCCCAGGCAAGAACAACGTCATTGCAAGCTTGCCGGGCCGCGAAGACATTAGCCGCGTCGTCGATTGTATTCCCGGGAAGGGAATCCTTGTGGAATTTGAGTTTCCTCCGCTTCCGGGCGAGGAGGCCAAAACCGTTGTCGTAAAACAGCCCCCCGAGCGCGTCATCATTCGTGAAGAGTTTCCCAGAGACGAGCTTCGGCCACCCGAGCCCGTCATCAAAAAGGACGAACCACCTCGACCGCGGTTTGCGGGCGGGATCGGCCCGGTCATCGTATTCGGCGCCGCCCCCTCTCCATTGCTCGGCGTCTCGATTGCCGGACAGTATCGCATGGAAGGAGTAACGGGTATGGCGATTGCCAAAGGCGCTTGGTCGCTCGCCAGTGAAGAGAATCCCCCTATCAATATCTTTTCTGTCGCGGGTATTGTGGGGCCGTGCGTGCAATTGCAATGGCTCGAGGCATGCGCTTTCGGTGGCGCAACGCTTCCGATGGAGGGGGCAAAATTGGGCCAATGGCATGCCAAGCGGTGGGCGGGGAATGTGTGGTCATGGCCGGAGCGGATTTCCGACGAGAAGCGGTGCTGTTATGGATGGGAGATGATGAATACCAAGCGCCCCAATGCCCCGAGCGCGCCCCCGGAGATTTTTATGAGGGATATGGAGATTTGGTCGTTTCGTGGCCGTGCCAAGAATGCGCTTGTGGTCCGGCAGAGTGCATCATGCCAAGCGGAATGGCTGCGAATTCGACGAATCTTTGCCAGGGCGCTAATCCCACGGCATACGATGGCCCGAGCGGATGGGACGGATCATGCGTATCCCCCTCCATCCTGCCCGCAGGAAGCTTTCATTCAATCGGGCTAACCCCCGCGGGCGTCTCCCCTTGCGAGCCTATGGGCGATCCCATTCCTCCGAAAAGCCCATCCTTCGCACCGCCGCGCGGATCG
>CAYSYX010000785.1:0-3869 GCA_964435055.1 uncultured Polyangium sp.
ATGCCGATCCGGACAATGAATGCACCGGCAGTCAATGCAATGGCTCCGGCGCGTGTCAAACGGCGCAATCGACAGCGCCGAACGGAACGCCGTGCGTTTCGGCGGCGCAATGCTCGTCCGGCTATTGTGCCGACGGCGTATGTTGCGACAGTTGGTGCCTCGGGGCGTGCCAAGCCTGCACGGCGGCGAAAAAGAACAGCGGAACCGACGGCACGTGCGGCAACATCGCCTACGACAAAGACCCGGACGAAGAATGCTGGAGCGGCGCGTGCAGCGGCCAAGGCGTCTGCAAACAATACAATGGCTTGCCCTGCAGCGACCTGTCTCAATGCCTGTCCAATTACTGCGTCGACGGCTATTGCTGCAACAACGTGTGCTCGGGTAAGTGTCAATCGTGCAGCGCAGCCTTGAAGGGAAGCGGAGCCAATGGTCAATGCGGGTCCACGGCCATCAATACCGATCCCGATAACGAATGCACGCTGTCGTGCAATGGCGCCGGCGCGTGCCAGAAAACGCCCAATGGTGTCGCTTGCGCGGCGGCTACCGATTGCCTATCCGGATTTTGCGTCGATGGCGTCTGTTGCGATGCCGCGTGTTCGGGCACCTGCCAAGCGTGCACCGCAGCGAAAAAGGGCGGCGGGACGGATGGCCAATGCGGTCAAATAGCTCCGAACACCGACCCCGACGACGAATGCCCACTTGGCAAATGCAACAGCGCAGGCGCGTGCACGGTCCTTCTTGCCAATGGCGCGGCGTGTACGACCAACGATCAATGCGGATCCGAGCATTGCGTCGATGGCGTTTGTTGCAATACCGCGTGCACCGGGTCGTGCGTGGCTTGTCATCTGACCGGAACGGTTGGTACATGTACGCCCATTGCCTCCGGGCAAAGCGATCCGAATGGAACGCCGGCTTGCTCGAACGTGTGTGATGGTAATGGCGGATGTGTCAAAAACACCGGCCAAGCCTGCATAGCGGGTAGCGAATGCATCGGTCGCGTCTGCGACCGACTCGTTTGCACCGTCGCACCACCCACCGATGCGGGGCTCGTGTGGCGCACCATTTGGCAAATGCCTGCGTATTGGGCTGGTCCTTATCCCGTCATGACCCTCGAGAAAATCGTGGCCGCCGACAGCGGTGCCGTGTCCCTCGGCGGCGCAACGTCCGATATCGACCAAACGCCATCGGAGCTCGAGGGATACTTTTCGGCCACGGGCGTGCCAAACCCATCCAAGTGGAATGGTTCCTATGGGACATACCATTCCTTCTGGAGCACCCTTTACAAGACGGGTCCGTACGGTAACTACGCATTCTACCAAAAAATAGCGCAATTCGGTTGCGTAGGCAATTTTGGCGATGGATTCTCGACGGCCATGGCCGGAAATCGTGCCGGACAAACCGTCCACATTGCCCAATCGTGTGATTACTTCGGCAACGGGACCAACTTTGGAGACGGCGTTTACCAACTTGGTCCGGTGCTCGTGCGAACCAAGGCCGCAGGTCCGAGTGAAGTCACGGGAGTTCCAGCAAATATCGCCATGCCCATGGCGTACGGGCCTTCGGGCGAGGTGTATTCGGTCGCTTTGGGTGGTGGCTTGACCATTTACAAGTCTCCCGCTGGAGGCGGCGCGACGACCGTAAAATCGGTGCCCGGATCGATCGACAGTCGCGGCTTCGACGTCGATGCGACGGGCAATCTGATCCTCGCCTTCAGCTTCTCGGGCAGCGTGAATTTCGGCGCTGGAGCCATGACGGCATCGGGTACGGACCTCGGTTTGGTCAAACTCGATCCCAATGGCAATGTCGTTTGGCAAAAACGATATGCGGCAAGCATGTCCGTGAACTCATTTGCCCTCGCCGGCAACAATGGTTTTGTCGTCTTGGGCTCCGGTACGGTGAACCTCGGATATGGCACGACGAACGGGGCTTCGTTTGGCGCTCGATTCGATACTGCAGGCACGGCGCTTTGGCACGTGTATCCCACGGGCAACTACAGGGACGCGAGTGCGGGCGGTATTTTCGGCGGCAGCTCGCTCGAGTTCAGCGGCGTCCCGACCTACCAGAACAAGGGACTCATGGTCGAGAAATACAATCAATGCTCGGGTTCGTCCGGGTGTAAACGCGAAGGCGTGAGCTGCACGGCGAACGATCAATGCGGCAGTGGATTCTGCGCCGACGGCGTTTGTTGCGACAGTGATTGCACGTCGGCGTGTTATGCTTGTTCTGCGGCAAAGAAGGGCGCCGGCGTGGATGGCGTTTGTCAGCCCATATCGAGCGGAAACGATCCGGACAACGAGTGCACGTTGGGCGCATGTAATGGCACGGGATCTTGTAAAGGAGAAAGTGGTCACACGTGTTCGGCGGGTACCGATTGTCTGAATGGCTTCTGCGCGGATGGTTTCTGCTGCAACGAAGCTTGTTCGGGCATTTGTCGGTCGTGTTCCGCAGCGAAAAAAGGCGGCGGAGTCGACGGCCAATGTGGCAATACGGCATCCGGCACGGATCCCGACAGCGATTGCGGTGGAGGTACGTGCAGCGGAACGGGTATGTGCGCGATGGCGGGTCTCGGCATTTCGTGCACCAATAACAGCGAATGCGCATCCGGATTCTGCACGGACGGCGTCTGTTGCAATACGGCGTGTGCGGGGACCTGCGAAGCGTGTACGGCAGCGAAAAAAGGGAGCGGAACGAATGGCACGTGCGGCAGCATTGCGATCGATACCGATCCCGACAATGAATGCACCAATGGTGTGTGCGACGGGGCCAATGCTTGCAAATTGAGCCTCGGCATAACGTGTTCGACGAACGCCCAATGTTTGTCGAATTCCTGCGTCGATGGCGTTTGTTGTGACAATGCGTGCAGCGGAACCTGCGTCGCGTGCACGGCGGCGAAAAAAGGGAGCGGAATCGATGGCACGTGCGGCTTCATGACGAAAAATACCGATCCGGACCTCGAATGCTCCGGCGCCATGTGCAGTGGCGTGGCGAGCTGCATTATCCCGTTGGGATCGGCTTGTACCTTGGCCGCGCAATGCGCAACGGGTCATTGTCGCGACGGCGTTTGTTGCGATACGTCGTGTGCGAGCACGTGCATGGCTTGTTCTGCGGCCAAGAAAGGCGGCGGAACGGATGGAACGTGTGGAGAAATTGCCCTGGGAACCGATCCGGACAACGAATGCTTCGGTGCATATTGCGATGGAGCCGCCGCATGCGCGCCCATTACGTGTGCAACGGGTGCGGATTGCGCAAGCGGCCTCTGCTCAGGCGGCGAATGCGTGGGTATCGTGGCGGAAATCAGCCCCGGGTACAATCGAACCTGCGCGCGTTTCGCCGATGGTCAAGTCAAATGCTGGGGCAGCTACCTCGGGCTCGGTCTTGGAGACACGAACAGTCGTGGCGATAGTCCGGGTGAAATGGGGGCCAATTTGCCTGCCGTCCAGCTTCCCACCGGTAAAACGACCACGAAAATCATTACGCGTGGCGGTCATTCTTGCGCCCTGCTGAACGATGCATCCATCGTTTGCTGGGGTGACAACGCTTATGGCCAATTGGGACGAGGCGATTCCGTCCTCGAGGTCGGTACGATGCCGGGAACCATGGGTGACAATCTCATACCCGTCAATTTGGGTACGGGGCGATTCCCCGTCGATATCACGTCGGGGTTTGCGCACACCTGCGCTTTGCTCGACGACGGTGCCGTCAAATGCTGGGGTTATAACGGCAATGGCGAGCTCGGATTGGGCGACAAGGTCCTCCGCGGTATGTCGGTCGCGACGATGGGCGATAATTTGCCGACCGTCAATCTTGGCAGCGGACGTAGTGCCAAGGCGATTGCTGCGAGCCATGCCGCTACGTGCGCGATTCTCGAC
>CAYSYX010000786.1:0-3859 GCA_964435055.1 uncultured Polyangium sp.
CGGCTGTGGGGTTTGCGACGTTGGGGTACCTTGGTTCGGAACTTGTGGGTAAAGCCTTGTCGAAGCTGTGGGTAAAAGTTGGTTGGAACCTGGTGTGGGGGTTCGGGAGGCGAGCGTCAACGTCGGCGGGGTGGGAAGGGGTTGCAGATTCGTGCAACCGCTTGTTGGCCGGTGTGCTTGATACCCTGACGCTCATGCTCGCCGGAAAGCTCGAGAACCGTCTTTCAGCTGATCATCCTGCTTTGCAGGCTGCACTGCGGGCCCCGATCGAAGCCGAGACGGACGAGGAACGCGAGGCGGTCGAGGCGGCGATGAACTCGGGGCAGCTCGTTCCGGGCTCGATGGTGACGGCCGAGATCGGGCGGCGCGCACGTCGCAGCCACGGCTGAGTTGGCGAGCCTCCGGACGCCCGTGCGATCTGGGATCCGAACACGGGCGTGCTTTTGGTCGTCTGGCTCTGGCGGCAGGGGTGAGCGCGGTGGAAGGGTCGTCGGCGTCGACACTCGAGTTGCCGGATTCGGCGCTTTTCGTTGGCTCAGGCAGCTTGCGGCCAGCCGGAAACGCTCTCCAAACGCTGATACGACGCTTCCATTCCCTGGTCCATGCCCGTTGCCAACATCGCTTTGCGCGTTTCCTCGTCGGGCAGCGTCATGCGCATCGTCATGAGCGTCCCCGTACCGTCCTTCGTAAATGTCGTCTCGATATGGTTGTCCGGCGTCGGATCCGGCAAGTGCATTCGCTCCAGATGCACAATCCGATGCGGCGGATCCAATTCGAGAAATTCACCTGTCAGGTAAAACCCGCCGCCTTGACCGTCGGACCATTCATAACGAATTTTCCCTCCGGGCTTCGCCTCATTGATGCAAACCGGCATCGTCCAACCCTCCGGCCCCAGCATCCATTGACGTACGAGCTCGGGATCGGTGTGCGCGCGATAAACTTCCTCCGGTGATGCCTGAAATCGGCGCTTCACGACAACAAAACGATCCCCTTCGACGTCCAAACTCAACTTGCTCACGAGTCGCTTTCCTTTCTTTTCCGTCATCGACAACGTTTTTTAGGACAATCCAAGCTATTTTTGCGAATTGGTTTGTCGCGATCGCCGCGCGTTCGCGTCATTCTTCCGTTTTGGTTTCCCGACGCGATGCCAAAAGTCGATCCAGACGCTCATAATTCGTTTCGAGTCCCCGCCGCAGCATTTCCAAATATTGCTCGAGCTCCGTCACCCGCTCCGGAGCAAGGCGACAAGGCCGCTTCGTTCCATCCACCCGCTGAACAATCAGCCCCGATTCCACCAATACCTTGATGTGCCGAGAAATCGCCGGTTGTGAAATCGCAAATGGCTCGGCAAGCTCGTTCACCGTCGCCTCGCCCTTCGCCAAGCGAGCCAGAATCGCCCTTCGTGTCGGATCCGCCAACGCCGCAAAGCAACTGTCCAACGACCGTGCCGAAACATTTGAACCGTGCAACATACGCGTTCGTCAGGCTCCAAGAACCAACTGCTCGCCATGTATAACACGCAGATTATATAACGCAAGCGTTAATTTTAGACCGATCAAAATGCGTATGAAAACAAGTGTTTCGCGCGCCATGTTGATGTTCGCGTAGAGTTTGTGTCTCTTGGTACGATACGGCCTACGTGTGTAATGTTGCGGATATTTGTTACGTTTGTTCGGTGTGCGTTGGGAAGTGCCGAGAGCTTCGGGGTTTTTCTTGACGATGTCGTCCGTCGGCGACGAATTGCGCTATGAATTGAAAAAGGCGTGGAGAGATGGCCAAACCGTATGTGCCGGCGCAGGAGAATGCCGTGCCAAACCCATTGCAGTTGCCCTTGTTTGGCAAGGACTTCGAACCGGAAACGGATGCCGGCCATAAGCGTCGGAAACCATGGGCGGTGGCTCTTATGAACGACGCTTCCAACGTGATGTTGCTGCGCTCGTGTTGGCCAGCGCCGATGCATTGGTGCGTCCGCGGCTCGAGAAAATCGAATGCGAGTCAGCGTCGACGATCCCGGAGCGAACCAAGACTGAGTCCGGATGCGTACGAGTGCACAAATTCGTAGGAGTGCCGCTGCGTAACGGAGACACGTCAGATGCGAAATTGTCGGGTTATTTTTCCTATGCGCTATCCTGCGCGAGGCCCATCGCGATACCCCAAAGCATTTTGACTCCTCCGCCGGCCCCGTCGCGCCTTCTCACAAACCGCTTGTGCTTTGTCGACAGTCCGCTTAACGTACCGTCGCCCAATTGGGCGCAAAGCTTGTTTGCACGCACGGTTCGTAAACGAATCGCGCCTTTCCAACGTAACCAGGTCGAGGGATAGCGTGAGTCGCGAGGTCGGTCCGCCGCTCATCCAAATCGTGATCGAAAATCCGGGTGGGGCGGCTCAAGTGCTCGCTGTCGTGCGGAATTCCGTAAGTATCGGACGATCCGGTGATCAGAACGACATCATCCTCGCGGATCCATTGGTCTCCCGAAAACACGTGCGTTTGACCAAGGGAACCGACGGGTGGACCATCGAGGATCTCAACAGCCGTCATGGAACGCTGCTCGAGGGGCGCCCGTTGCATGGCCGAGCCCCTCTCGCTTTGGGGGCACGTTTCCGAGTCGGCTCGACGCACTTGCGGATCCAGGCTGTCGTTACGGCCGCGTCGAGCACGCAAAACCTGGCCGATTTGCACGATGATGTTCATGACCACGGCCCGGAGCTCGTCGGCGTGAGCCCAGCCATCGCCGAGGTGCGCAAGCTTCTCGCGAAAATGGCGCCGTCCACCGCACCCGTGTTGCTCCTCGGCGAAAGTGGAACCGGAAAGGAAATCGCCGCCAACCTGCTGCATCGTCTATCGCCCCGCGCACACAAGCCGTTCGTTGTGGTCAACTGTCCCGCGTTGCCCGGCACGCTGGTCGAGTCGGAGCTGTTCGGCGTCGAAAAGAACGTCGCGACAGGCGTGAGCGCCCGCCCGGGGAAGCTCGAGGAATGCGATGGCGGGACGCTGTTTCTCGATGAAATCGGCGACCTGGCCCTTCCTGTCCAGGCCATGTTGCTGCGCTTTTTGCAAGAAAAGACCATCGAGCGTATTGGCGGGCGGCGATCCCGACCCCTCGATGTGCGCGTCGTGGCGGCGACCCATCACGACCTACCCGTCAACGTTTCCAAAGGCCAATTCCGCCTGGACCTCTATTACCGCCTCAATGCCCTGACGATCGTGATGCCCCCGCTGCGCGAGCGGCGTGAGGACATCCCGCTGCTCGTCGACCATTTCCTCGACAAACATACGCAAGGCGCCAAGAGCGCCGGCCGAGCCTTCCAGGAACGGCTGCAACGATATGACTTTCCAGGCAATGTCCGGGAACTCGAGGCGCTGGTCGCACGCACGGCATTGCTTACCGAGGGCCGTATCCTCCAAGACGTCATGACGCCGGCCGCACGACCCGGGGCGGCGATTGCGACGGAGGCGAATGGGGTTTGGGGCGAAGAGCGCCGTAGGCGAATCGAAGCTCCAGATGTCCAAACTGGAGACGATGAAGCTGCCGCGCGCGCATTGCTCGCGCAGGTGCTGGAGCGTAAAGCGTTCTGGGAGCTGGTTCACGAGCCATTTCTGCGTCGTCGATTGGGGGCGCCCGTTGTGCGCCGTTTCATTGCGATGGCCTTGGCCGACTCGGGCGATTCGCTTCGGGTCGTGGCGTCGCGTTTTGGGATCACCTCGCCCAAGGAAGTCAAGAAGATGGCCGATTTCCTTCGCAACCACGATCTGCGTGCAGGTATGGACGATCCGGCCGTAGGGGGAGTTCGCCGTGGCGATGATTGATGCCGATTCCACGAACGTGGATGGCTCTGAAACTGCCGCGGAAGATGGCGC
>CAYSYX010000787.1:0-3850 GCA_964435055.1 uncultured Polyangium sp.
TGGTGACTCTGGCCGCGCTTGTCGCCTTTCCGTTGATGATGGGCGGATCGAGCATCGGTTGTGGTGGAGTGAATGTCGGCGGCGGCGGGGATGGCGATTGCGTCGTGGGTGGATGCAGCAGTCAATTGTGCGTCGAGGCGGGAGGAAATGGCGGCATATCGACGTGTGAATGGCGCGAAGAATATGCTTGCTACCAGCAGCACGGCGTATGCGAACGTGGGGCCGATAATCAATGCGGTTGGCGGCAGACGCAGGAATTGCAGGATTGCATCACGGTGGCAAACAATCCGATGATGCCGCGCACGCCCGCGGCGGGCGCATGTATTCGCAATTCGAGCGACGCGTGCACGACGGACGCTGATTGCGCCGCCGGCGGATGCGGCGGCGAATTGTGTGAAGGCGTGGGCAAAGGCGGCGTGACGACGTGTGAATGCACGGCACCGCAAGGCGTTTCGTGCGGTTGCGTCAATGGAACCTGCTCGTGGTGGCAGTGACGTTTTTGCGTGTGCCCGGGCCGGGTTTGGCTTGAAAACCGGGGTTGGTCCCAGCGATCAGCGCTTGGGTGTCGAGCGCGAGCGACGGCGCATCAGGCCGAGGGCCAATGCGCCGAAGCCGAGGAACGCGCCGAAGCGCATCGGTGCAGGCTCCATCGAACACGAGCATGATCCGTCGTTGTTCGTGGGCGGCGGAGGATCTTCCTCGTCGCTGGTCCACGATCCTGTCGAACCTCCGGCCCCGTTGGCGCCGCCGGTGCCCGGATTTCCGGACGAACCGCTGCTCGATGCGCCGTTGCCGCTGGAGGAGCTGGACGAACCGCTGCTGCTACCGCATACGCCCGCGCATGCGGATGCGCACGGACCGCAGACGCAATCGACGAATTGGTTCCAAATGCCGGCGCCGGTGGGATGTTGCGCCGCGCATTGATCCGCGCACGCTTGGTTGCCGCAATTGCTGTAGCAATTGTAAAATGCGACGCAGTCTTGGGAACTCCCGCATTGATTGAATTGCGAGCTGCACGCGCCCTGGGACGCCGTGTTTGCACACGAATTGCAATCGCCCATCGCTCCACCGGCCGCAGACGAGACTGCGCCGCCCATGGCCGGATACAACGCACACACGCCGTCGATATCGTCTTGCTCGAGACTTGCAATGGCATTGCCGCCGCCATAATACGGCTCCATCGTCGCGCCACCGACGTTGCTATGGTCGAGGCCCAGGAAGTGGCCCTGTTCGTGCGTTGCGATCGACAAAGTATCGACGCAATTGTTCAGGCCATTGTCGTTCCAGCAAAAGCCGACATTGTTGAAGACGATATCAGCGTCGAAAATGACGTTGCTGCCGTCCCACACGGGCATCGTCACACCAATGACCGAATTGACCGGACCGAGCTCCTGCGGCCAGCTTCCGCTGGCCCACATGAAGACATTTTGCCCGTCGTTCGCATTGTACGATGTCGCCGTATTGCCGAGATTCGTTGTCGCCCAAACGGTGCAATTCGGCGCTCCCCAAGACGCCAATCCCTGATCCAGGCGTGCTTTGCCAATGGCGGCAATCGATGGGGGAATCGTCCCTTCATTGACGCGATACTGTACCGGCATCTTATCCCAACGTGGATATCCCGCGTCGAGAGGCGCCCACGCCAGAGCTTCGGACGAAAACATCGCAATCGCGGAAACGCCGAGGAAAGCAATGAATTTATTCATCTCACTTGCCTCCCGCGAGCCGCTTGATATCCGTCATCAACGATTCCACCGTTTCGGCTTGTTCCACGACGGCGACGGGTTCCATTTTGTCGCCCGCGCGCTTCATCAAGGTCAAACCTGCAAAATCGCGCCGCGCCATGCCTTTGTCATCCACGTGATACACGGATTGAGACAGAATGGTCAGGTAAGAGATGCCTTTTTCACCGCGCCTCAAAAACACGATGGCATCTTCGCCCGGCACCAGTTTGCCGTCGCCAATCACCTTTTGCGTTTTACCGTTGTATTTTCCGCCAAACTGTCGGACCGTGATGTGCGTGTCGCCCGTCCCTTTGAGGAACTGCGTGACCTCCATGTCGGTGAGGGTCACGATAGCTGTCTTTTCTTCGTTCTCTCCGTAAACAGCCTTGCCTACCTTCACGCGCACGACCACATCGGAAATACGCACCAAGTCGTCTCGCGTTAGAAACAAAGCCGTTGTTGCATCGGCCATCGCACTGATACCACTGATTGCCGCCACGACGATCGCACCGGCAAGGGCCTTGAACCAAGATCGCATCATCCGAGCCTCCTGTTTGACCAATGCAACAGTTCCTCGGGCCTGTATAGAGATTTCTCGATCCTCCAGACGAATTTTTTCTCGGAAGGTGCACGATTGCGGCAATGGTGGAACGGTCATCGGGACCAACGCGCTCGTTCTTGGGGGCAAACGTGTTCAATTTCTCGCTTGCGCAACCCCAGGCGAAGGATTATAGCGCCCGCCATGACAACTCGACCTCTGCTTGCTCACGACAAAGTTTCTCCGGAAGTGCATTCGATCCTTTCGAATTTTCATCGCGGTATCGTCGATGAAGTCGCCGCCACGGTTGCTCGGGATCCCGTGGTCGTCGTAGGAATGGCGCAAAACCCCGTCGTGAAGAGCGCTCGCAAATTGCTCGATCAAGAAGGTATTGCTTATACGTATCTGGAATATGGGAGCTATTTCTCGAAATGGAAGGAACGCCTCGCGATCAAGCTCTGGGCGGGTTTTCCCACGTTCCCGATGGTTTTCATCAATGGCGTGCTCGTCGGTGGGAACAGCGAAATCGTGAAGCTGAAGGCCGAGGGCAAACTGAAGAAGTAGGGACCTTATTCGAGCATGGGAACGCGGTGGGATGAAGCGTCCGCAAGTCCCGCCGCGCCACGCTCATCCCTCCGCTTTGAACCCAAACGCCTTGTCGTGCACATACACGAGTTTGCAAGGCTCGATGTATTTCGCGTCGTGAATGCGGTTTGCCGCGACGTACCCGGTTTCCCCTTGGCGCAGAATGACCGGCTCGCCGTCACGCTCAATGCCCCCCGCGCCATTTTTATAAAACTGAATCACCATTTTCCCTTCGACCACCACCGTCATATCGTCGCCCGGATGCGAATGCGGCGGCTCCTCCGACCCCGCTTCCCAGCGTTCGAGCATCACCTCGACACCCTCGGGATTACCAGGGACCGTCGTTCGGAGCGTAAAACCTTCCGGGGTTCCGGGGGCTCGGGCAAAACTTTTCCAAATTGCGCTTTCATCCGAGGTCATCGTCGTCTGCCTTTCCTGTTCGAAGCTCAAAGAAACCTAGCCCGCACCAAAGCCCGGTTTCGTGGCGATGTCAACGGTCTTGTCGTACGGTAACGTCATCTTCTTTGTTGGCGAACTTGCGGATATTCGGCACGTGTCGATTTTCTGAAGGATCCGTCGACGTACCGGCAATGGGCGCTTCGAGGTTGCGGATTTGACTCCATCGAGGTGCGTCATGGTGAGGTTTGGCGAGGCGGCAAGGTTTTTCACGCACACCCACTTTGGTGTCATTGCCACGCGGTTGCATCGAGACTAGCTGCATGGCTGGAGGTGGTGGCATGGTGCTTGGAACTCGCTTCTGCCGGATGGTTCTTGGTGGTGCCACCTGGATTGCATTGGGAACCTGCGTTTCCGAGGCCCGGGCAACCGAGTCATTTCGACTGACCTGGTCACGCGAAGGACCAGCCGACGTTTGTCCGTCGTCGGAGAAACTGGCGCGCGAGGTTGCGGCGAAGCTCGGGTACGACCCATTCGACGACAAAGCCGAGACCGAAATTCGCGGCGTCATTCAGCGTCATGGTCCGGAATGGACGGTGCGTATTGCCGA
>CAYSYX010000788.1:0-3844 GCA_964435055.1 uncultured Polyangium sp.
GGCGGGGATGGTCGATGGGGTGAATTTGTTTGCGTATGTGCGGGGGAGGCCGATGAGTTACGTTGACAAGCGTGGCTTTGATGGAATTCGCTTCGAACTAGGCGGCGAAACGCATCGTCCAGGTGCCGACCCCAAGCTACTGATGGATGCGACCGAGAAAATGACGAAAGAGATTAGCACGGAGTTGGCTCAATATTTGGGGATCGCAACAACGGTCAAAGTAAACTTCGATTCGAGCGGGGGTGGTTGTGGCTGTGGCGGCCTCGTTGGGGGCTCAAGCAGCGTTATCACGTCCGTTGATCTTAAACTTGGCGACGACAAGGCGTCCGACGCCGCGAGATCTGCACTCCGGATGCGAATAGAAAGTAGCGTTCGCGCGAACGCGAACATGGCATACGCACCTGAGGGTTGGATCATGGCAGAGGTCGATAACAGAATGAACAAGATTGACACACTGAGGAAGTTTGTAATGGACAAGCTTGGGGGTTTCGGGCGCGGAGAAACGGTTTACGTTTCAACGTACGAGGCGCACCGGGACAAATCAACGGGAGACGTGTTAATAGGCTTTAGGACGGATGACATCAAGCAGGTAAATCCATTTACATTCTATAAGTCTGACGGGCATGGGGGGTTAGTTAAGTCATTGCGTGGAACGGCGGTAGGTCTACGAGTAATGGGCCCAGGAATGCAGTTTATCCATGAAGTGTTTCATTTTGTGGGTCTACTCATCGACGGTACTGTAGTTTCTACTGCGGCAGCAGGTTTAGTAAAGCAGGCGGAGAACCAAATTGTCCGAGAGGTTGATAGATTTATTGGAGAGGAACACCCAGATGTTGGCCTACGTCGCCGATATGGTGAGAGTTATGAGTTCCTTCCAAATGCAAAGTTTTGGATTGGAAAAGGAAGCTACACGGAACTTGCGGGTAATCCCGATAAAAATGATTTTGTTCAATGGCCAGCAAAGTCCGTGCTGACCGACGGAAAGTAACGCGAAGTGATGGGGAGCCGTCGTTGAAACCAATTGAATATCGTAGAGCGTCCGTGGCATTCCGCTTCTTCCAAGTCACATGGGTGATTGCATTGCTGAGCCCGCTTTGCATGTATGTAATTACAGCACTCCATGTCGAGCTACTTCTTGCAGTGACGGAATGGTCTACCGTAGGCCGGGACTTTGCTGGAGAGCTTGTATGGGACACCTCACCTAGCTGTCGTCAGGCATACTCGATCGCTTTGGCGATGGCGCTTGTCGCGATGTTTTTGCCGCGCTTGTGGTACCGGAACGCGCTTGCACGCTTGCGTAGAACAGTGACGGCACACGGAAAGTCCGTGGAGGCAGTTTGCGCGGACGTAATTTAGGTTCCCGTTTGCCCCCTATCCGAGCCACAAACGCTCGTACGTCGAATCTTGGGAATTTACAGTGTTCGTTTGGCGGCTGAACTTGCGCTGACTCTCCCAATTTTTTTCGTAGCGTTTTCGGAAGCACAAATTGCAGCCGCATACAGACTCGGTGGAGCAACTTATTACTTCCCAGAGCCACAGCTCTACCTGCCGATTTGTGCCATATTGACGCTCACAACCATGTTGCATATGCCCACACATAGGCGTGTTTTCGGTAAAAATCCCCACCCACGTTGGTAAAATCCCCACCCACGTTGGCGGTTGCCAGGGTAGCTGGCCAACATTTTGACCTGCAATAGGTTGATATCATTCACAATTCAAAAATCGCCCATCGCCTTCGGTGATTGCACAAAATCCCCACCCACGTTGGCGGCCGCCAGGGACGCGGGCCGGCAATCACGACTCCAACGGCTTGATTTTACTCGGACTTCCTCAATATCCAGCCCCGAACAACGATCGATAGGTTCTATCGTTCTCTCAAGCGTCCAGAAAGCGCGATTGTCCCGACGTACAACGAAGCGGGATTGCTCGAGCGCGTGGACGGTAGCATACGACGGCAAACTCGGCGGAAACGTGGACGCGGCAAAATCCCCACCCACGTTGGCGGCCGCCAGGCAAGCGGGTCAACGTTTGCGGTCCCAACATATTGATTTTATTCGGTAAACTTGGGCAACCCACGCACATGGGACGGGCAGGCTTGCAGTCGCCGACCTAAATGCGCTACGCTCAAGCCGCGACCGGCGCTATCGCTTGTGTGACTTCAGCCACACTCGAAGTGGCGACAGCGCGGCGCGTTACGCCGTTGGCACTTGCGCATCGACTGTCGCGGTTTCATTTTGTGTGATTGATTATATTTGGATAATTTTTCGACCAACGCGGGACACACGTCCGCATTCGCCGAATGATTCAGCTGAGGGTCCAATCGTAATCGAACACTATTCACTCAGCTACAAGCGCCAATGCTTACTCCATGGAACACGCGCATCCACCAGGCTCCTTCGGGAAACGCCACATCGCGCTCGCCCGCGCACCATTTCTTGAGCGCGGCGCGATATGCCGCGCGAAACGCCGTCACCGCTCGCGCAGCCATGACGGCGATATCGCCATGGCCGCGACCTGCGGCGAATGTCGGATTTCGCCTTCGGGTAGGCTCGATTGTTTTTGACCGAGTTTCCGGCGAAAGCGTCGCGGCGCGTTTGGCACCTAAAACGTTTTCCGGAGCAATGGTTGCCCGCGCCATTGCAACTTCGAGTTCCAATGCCTTTGCGACATCTTCCCGAAATGCGCCAGTCTCTGATTCCGCAATTCCGGGCGGCAATTCAATCGGCAATTCCGCCACTTCGCGCCATTTTGTAGCATCGAAGTACATTTTGGGACGTCTCGCTTTCTGCACGGTTTTTCCAATATCGTCCACGCTTGTTTTTGCGCCGGGCCATTCCTCCGGGACAAACACCGCGCCGGCAGCGACGGGGTTTGCCAACACATACGCGATTTTCTGGACAATCGCATCACGAGTCAACAATACAACAGCACTCGTTTGCTCCGAATCCCACATCGAGCCTTCCCATTTGCGTAGAATCTTCGTCCCCATGGCAACCAAGCGATGGAAATATGCCAGGAAAAACGATAGTCTCCCGTGCGTGTCGGTGAGGACAATGTGAATATGCGTAGACATCGCACAAAATGCATGTACTTGCATCTCATAACGATTCGCCGCAACAGCCAACGAATATTCGATAAGCCCCCTCATTTCGTCATCTGGAATAAGCAAAAAATAACGACGCAGTGTACGTCGCGTCAACAGATACGTTTTTCCAGGAAAAATCATTCGCGGGTACGACATGGCTCGCTCCAGTTTGCTCCAGAGCCCCATGAGCGAATTCTATGCCAAAACGTGTGCTGAATAATTTCAAGAAGTTACGGACAAGTCTGGGTGGCGGAATCGGCCTTCCGCCACCCCGCCGCCAGGCGGCCGCCAGGTATCCGACATAACCACTGTACGACTCCCACCGAGGTGGAGCTCCCCGAATCATTACAAATCAATCGAAGCCTGGTTGAAGCCTGGTGGAAGCCTGGTTGACGCGAGATGTGAAATTGTTCACGCCCCGTGCGAGTCGTCCCGCCGTCAAACGCCACCCACATCAACGCCTCAGAGCGCCCCAAACTCGCAATCCTGTCCGGTCGACTGATGCAAGCCCGTACGGAGTGCCCTTACCACATCCCTTGTTCGTCTTGACACGTGCGTCCGTCGCGGCGCGCGATGGTGACGCATTCGTTTGTGGTGCAAGTGTTTTCAATACAACTCTTCAGCTTCGCGGGTAGTCGTCTTGACAAACCTAAGACGTAAGAACGCGACGTGCCCGACCGCATCGATCGCATCGGCGAGAGGCAGGTTTGTCGGAGCAAACAACGTCACTTCGAGCGTTCCATCCGCCGAGCGTTCGCC
>CAYSYX010000789.1:0-3834 GCA_964435055.1 uncultured Polyangium sp.
CCTCACCTTCTGTCGGAGGTTTATCCGCATATCATGCAAGGCCGTCAATGGCCGCGCGAGGCGTCCATTTATGAATGGACGCGCTGCATTTCGGACGAAAGTGCCGAGCATTTCGGGTCGGTGCAGGCTTCGCATTTGCTGATCACCGGGGTGCTCGAATTCTGCATCGTTGCGGGCATCAAGGGCATGCTCGTCGAAACCCATCCCAGTTTGGTGGGCCGGATGCTGGAAGTCGGCTATCAGGTCGAGACGCTGAACATGCCGCAGTTCATCAACAATGTGCCGGTGGTGCCTGCCTATATTGGGGCAACCATGAGCGCGCTGGAGCAGCACCATAGGATATTCGGCATCCGCGCCAGCGTCCTCGATATCGATGCCGACCTGATGAACCCGGTCAATGGCCTCGGCGAACTACGCCACTTGCCCGGCATTGGGATCGGCAACGACCACGCGATGACCCCGGCGCGGGATATTGATTTCGGGGCAATGCGCGAAAGTGCGGGGGGCGAAGGGACTTGCGTGCGGGTCTGTTGATTTGCGCACATGGGGAATTGACTCCGCGGTCAGGGAATTGCGCGCAAGGGAATCGCGGCCTCAAACTCGCTCGCATGCAATCCAACAGCCCCGTACGCGATTTCATCGGCCGGCCTTCCAAAGTTTTTCTCTTCATGGCTCGCATTGAGCGGCCAATATCTGCTATATGTCGGCCTCGCGTATCTCGTCCAAGAGGAACGAACTGCGGAGAACGTTCATGGTCCCTTCGTCTTTGCGCCCGGTTTTTTCGGCATTGCTGCTCCTCGGTGGTTCCCTCACAGGCTGCGGAGCGTCGAAGCCCGAGTCTACCGCCGCGCCGTCGCCCAAGCCGACAGCCGTCGCCGTAAGCCCATCCGCGGCGCCAAAGCAACTCGACGTAACGCCGCCCGTACCAGCTCCAACCGAACTCGCAGTTCCCGCCGCACCACCACCGACGCCGGCGCCGCCACCCGAGGACATGACGCTGCCTCCGCCGTTGCCGAGCGCCAAAAAGCTGGCCCCGAAAAACCTCCCGAAATGGATGCCGGCGGATGTCCTTCCATTCGGCGTGCAGCCGGACGTTCCGGGAACGATGGTCGCCGTGCTCTGGTCCGCAGGTGATCATGCCTGGGGTTCGAGCCTCATTCACGAAAGTTCGCACGTGCCCGACAATCATCGTCCCCAACCCGAATACGTGATCAATGGGGAAAGCGGCCCACCCTATTCAGTGTATTTCGTATCGGATGGGCGCGGCATCGACGCGGGTAAACACAAGATGTTCAATTTGCCGGGAAATGGCGTAGTCGCCGAATACTCGGCCGCCAGGTTTCTGCCGTGGACGCCGAATGCATTGGGTTTGTCGCGCCTGGCTCATCTCGTCGAAATCGAAGTCAACGACAAGCGCGGAGCATCGGGGAGCGTGTTTGTAATTACGAACCTTCGGATCATCGACGGAACGCCCGAATTTCCTCTGCGTGTGGACGACTTGATCCGCGGCGTACGCGCTCGATTCGATGTCGCTTTGGCCGCAAAAGAGGCGCAAATTCCCAAACAATTCGCCGCGATCACAAAGACCATGACGCGCGAATTGACCTTCGAACCCATGAAACAAAGCCACGTCGGTGTGCTCCCGCGATGGAAAGCGGATTCCCGAACGCTCGAAGTGGTATTCTCGAAATATTATACGATTTCCGGCGTTTCCCCATTGAAAACCATTCCTCGCCCGTGCCCGCCTTGTCCGCCCAGGGCCCCGTGCATTCGTTGCGCCGGAGGCATGATCGGAACGAAGACCGAGGGCGAGGTGCAAATCATGGTGGCCGCTCGTTATGCAATCGACGCAAACGGTGAAGTCGTCGCCGAAACGCAGTATCTACCGACCGTGATCAAGAAACGCGATTGTCAAGGATTCGGCGACGATCCGTACCCGAAATGTAAACCGGGGTAATGCCTCGTCGAGCGTCTGTGGACTCGTCTCCCGCATGGAGGCGTGTTGTCAGGACGAACGCGGGAGGGGCTTCTTCAAGCCGTACCACAAATCCCGAATGCCCGCGATGGTTACGCCAAACCCCATGGCGGTCATGGCGAGCACCAACCACGGGACGATTTCCGTTGTATGCGGTACGAATGCCGTGGGAGATTGCGCCCAATCCGCGAGGTGCGGGATCAATGTGGCCAAAAAAGCGCCGTACACGATCGCCATGACGGTATGCATCACGAGCTCTCCGTTGGGCAAACCGCCCAATGGAATACGAATTCGCCGTTCGATGACGAAATCCCACAGCGTAATGACGATTTCGGCCAGAAGCAGCCCGACGAGCAGCCACAAGAACAGGCCTTGAAATCGAAAACGTGGCAGGGCGCAAAACAAGATGCCGTAGATCAAGTCGCGTACGCCATGCAAACGTAGTTCGAGCCCCACGAAATGAGCATTCGCCGGCAAACGATGTCTCCATTCGTGATAATACAGCGTGTCCAAGGCGCCGAGACAGCCTTGAAAGGACAATAGAATCAGCGGCAAAAATAGCTCGGTCTTGATCATGGTCGTTGCTCCGGGGCGTCCCAAAAAACCGGAATGGGGCGCCCCAAACGGTAAATCACGCGCAGCTGCGACGCTCGTATTTGTTCGAGGTATTTCTCGACGGAATCGGGGGCTTGTCTAAAATGCGCCGGATGATCCGGGGACATGAATTCGATATTGAAATACCACACGATCCCCGCATAAGACCACACGATGCCCCAGGGCGCTCGCCGGCCCAACAAAAATGCCGCCAAGCTGATCCGCCCGCTTTCGCGCCAGGCATGGATGTAGCTGCGTATATGCGTCAGGACCCAAGGAATGCCGCGCCAAACTCGAAGCGCATCCGAGAATCGGCCGCGTGCGCCGATTTGCATGTACCCGGACGGGACGAAAAAAACCGCCGCGAGCAAGAGCAGCACCGAAATGGCGCACGGCAGAAAGTGCGCCCACGCATTCGGTTCGTTGAAGAAAACAAATGCGGGCACCGCCCAAATCGTAATGGGAACGAAGAACATCGTCGCCGCAACGAATATCCAAAGACCGGGATCCGCCAGGTTTGTCAGGTGCACTCCGCTCGGGGAAATATCATGCAAACCAAACCAAAAAAGCACCAATGGCGGAGCAAAATAAGCCGTCATGACGACAAGGGCCGCGACAAGGGGGACGTCGCGCCGGCGGGCCTCATCGACGAAGAGACTTCCCACGTCGACGTCGTATCCCCGTTTCGCTTCAAGGGAGAACGGACGTTCGGAGAAGCGGGCAAGGTCGCGCACCTGCCTGTGAAAGAAACTCCGGAAGTGCCTTGGGAAGGCAAGTGGGTGAACCTGGAAGCATTCGGTGCCGACCCCGAGGCGAAGGCCGACGCAAGCGCCGCCCTGCAACGCGCCATCGACTCCGGTGCGGAGACGATCTACCTACCCGCCGGCAAAGAGTTCTTCTTCGACGGCGAGGTGCTGATTCGCGGAGCCGTCCGCCGCATCATCGGTTTAGAGGGGCGCTTCGCGAGCGGCGGAAACGCCGTGTGGAGACTGGTCGACGGGCCGAACGATGCCCCCGCCGTCGTCATCGAGCGGATGAGTAATCGCAGCGGCGGCCGCATGATCGAAATTCGACACGAATCGCGACGCACGTTGATCGTCAGCAGCACGATCGGATTTCAAGTGGAAGGCCGCGGCGGCGGCGACATCTTCCTCGACGATCACTGCGGCCGCTTGAACCTCGACCAACCGGGCCAAAGCGCCTGGTGTCGTCAACTCAATACCGAGTACGACGGCACCATGTGCCGAAACAACGGCGGCAAATTG
>CAYSYX010000790.1:0-3829 GCA_964435055.1 uncultured Polyangium sp.
AACCTCGGCCGGGACGAAAATGCCCCCGCCAAACAATTCACAACCGCGTTCGCTGCTTCCGCAATCGGCCGGATCCGTTCCCGGCATGACCACCCGAACCACTTTTTCGCTCGTTTCCGTGAGAATACAGGAGCCGAGCACCGACGGGTATTGGCAGGATTCACCGGCTTGAAACGACGATTCCCATTCTTTGCAATTCGCGTCCGCCGTGGCGTCCGTCCATCCATCACCGCGAAATTCACGGCATTCTTCCGCATCGGAAAAACTATTGGTGTAGATGCATCGTCCCGCAATCGTGTCGGGAATCGTTGGATTCCCCGTTTTGTCACACGCGGGCACCAATGACATCAACGCAACGACAAGCGACAGAGGAGTTGTGGTTCGCATCATACGTCCAAGTTTAGACACTCCTTGGACAAGTGTCAAGAAAATTTGTAAACATTAGACAAACTTTCTACAAGCAACACAAAAACAGCCCAAATCGCAACGGATTGGATTCGTCCCGAAGCGACGGTCCTTCGCAATGCGCTTTGTGTTACATTTCAACCACGCATTTGAACATGGTTGTTCGTCACGAAATTGACGATATTATTCTATTGAAATTTTTGCGTACTGGAAGATGGAGTCGACAGTTACGGTTCCCACCTGAGTCCCGTTTCACAGCTGACGTGATGCATCGTGATTCGCGCGCGGCTGAGCTCCATGACGGCGAATACGATCGGCAATTGAAATCGACGCGGGCCGATGGAGCCGGCATTCACGATGACTTTGCCTTTGTCGCGACCGAGAAATGGCACGTGCGAATGACCGCAGACGACAATCGACGCGTCTTCGGCCTGAGCCAGTTTGGCGATTTCCGCGCGTAACTTCGGCCCATACACGGCGATATGCACCAGCAGCAGCTTGACCAGGGGGCCATCGGAATCGCGCACATCGATGGTCATCACATCCGGAAGATCCTGCGCATGCGCATCGATGTTGCCTCGAACCGCCGTAACTTCAGCGATCTTTGCGAGTTCGTCCAGGACCTTCAAATCTCCGATATCGCCTGCGTGAAGAATATGAGCCGGATGCTGCGCGGCAATGTATTCGGCGGCTCGCGGGTGCGGCGCGCCATGCGTATCAGCGACGAGCACGAGGCGCCCGTCGTGTTTGGGAATCTCCAGCGTTTTTCGCTGATGGCGCAGGTTCGTCGGAGCGGAATGTCGCGGTTTCACAGGCCGGTGTTAGCACGGGTCGAAGCGAGTGCCAAGGGCGAATGGGACGAGGTTACGACGTGCCAAACTGGATTGCCCGGAGCCGAGTTATCGACGCTCGGGCAGCTCATCCAAATGGTTCCTCGAAAAATCCACTCTTTCTTTTTTTCCCATTGCCCTTTACCGGCACTGCCCGATATCCTCGACCCAATGAAAAAATCCATGGGCCTTTTTTGCGTCGCCGCCATGCTGTTCGCAGCGTGCGACGACAATGGTAAAACCCCGAGCTCCGCGAGCAGTTCATCTTCCAGCAGCGGCGAAGGCGCGAGCAGCAGCGGCGTGGCAGGATCCGGCGGAAATGCAAGCTCCTCCGGCAGCTCGAGCGGCACCGCCGGCATGGGCGGCAATGGCGGCAATGGCGGCAATGCGGGCGCCGGCGGTATGGGTGGAAATGCGGGCGCCGGCGGTATGGGTGGAAATGGCGGCGCCAGCGCCGGAGGAGCGGGTCCGGGTGGTGGCGGAAATGGCGGCGCCGGAGGCAATGGCGGCGGAGGCCCCGGAATTTTGTCCCAACCAACCTACGACGCCGTAATGGTTTTTCAAAACGAACACGTCGCGGATGCGCCGATGGGACTTGCGTGGGACGGTTCGTCCTTCTGGGTCGGTGGGAATGGCACACTCGGCGGATTCACGGAAGCGCGCTACGACGGCACCGGTAAATTCCTCGCCGATTACCAACCGGGGATCGGCTTTTCCGCCATTTATACCAAAGGCGACGGCACGAGCCCTGTTTTCGCTCGGGCAAACACGTGGCTTGTCGTGGAAAAACAGATTTCCCCCGGGCAATGGTCCGGCGTGATGACGCTCGCGGGACCCAGCCCTCCTGCGGCGACGGGTATTGCTTGGGACGCCGATCACAATGAATTCATTGCCTTGATCGACGGCGTCTTGAATCGATGGAACAGCACGGGTCAAGCATTGGCGCAAGTGCCATTTCAAAATTTCGGCACGATGAACGGGGAAGGCAATTATCCCGCGAATCGCCGCGTGGCTTGGGCTTACGGGTATTACTTGACGTACTCGAAGCAATACATTTCCGCGTGGAACAGCGCGGGCATCCGAGTCGCCTCGGCCAAACTCAATGGCGCCGGCGTCGTGGATTTCGATTCGGCGTGGAGCTTCAGCTTTGCGCAAGGCAAAGCCTGGGTCGTCGACAGCGCTCAAGGAATGTGGCGCGGGTATGTGATTGCACCGTAGACGGATGGCCGGCGGAGATCGAAAGCGAGCGAGCTCCGCACAATCCCAAGGCGGCTCATCCTCATTGACGCTCCCGGGACAAACCGCTAAACTCTCCCCACAATGCCTCGATTATCTGCCCGTCGATGGTTTGGCGTTCCGGCCCTTTTGCTGCTTGCCGCTTGCGCCTCGCGGCCGGAAACATCACATCAGGGTTTGTCCCAAGGCGCAACGCCTTCTCAAAACGGCCCGAGCGCCGCCGCCTCTGCTTCCGTTGCTCCCAAACCGTATTCAATGAGCGGCGCAACGCATGAAAAAGTCATCGCTGACAAGTATCTCGCCGCGCATCCCAATCTGACCGCCGATCAGGTTTTGGCCATGCTTCCCCGACGTCCGTACGTCGAAAAGTTATCGTTCGACCCGTCGACGGCGGCGTATTACAAGGAGGTGACCAACGCTTTGCAGCTCACGGATCAAGAACGTGATCTCCTTCGGCAACATGGGTTTGTCTCGGTTGACCATCGCCGCCATGTATCCATGGCCGAGATGTATTTTGATATTTACGTTCGGGATTTGCCCGTACTGATTACGACCGATTCAATCCTGCACGCATTGCATCGATCGTATGACGACACCTTGAAAACGCTCGAGGTTCGCATTTTTTCCGGAATGCTCGACCGTCTTTTGACCAAGGTGCACGAAGAGCTGGAAAAAGAGGCGGTCGGCTTATCCGACGCCAAGGTGCTCGAAAGCGTGCGCGATATCGATTTGTATTTGACCGTCGCGCGAAGTTTGTTGGCCGGTGCCGGAGCACCTCCGGGCGAAGAGCCGCCTCGAGGCAAGACGGCGAAACCTACGGCGGTCGCGTCTCGGTTTGGACAAGACAAACAAGTGCAGGAAATCCTCGAGCGCATCGTGTCGCTCGAACTGGAAACGCCGGAAGGAAAAACGACGGCGATCTACGGTGGACGACGACCGATTGATTGGAGCCAATTCAAGCCGCGTGGGCATTACACGGAAACCGCCGAGCTGAAGTATTATTTTCGGCTGATGATGTGGCTCGGCCGCGCGGATCTCGGGTGGAATTTGACGCCTCCCGATGAAGTAACCGGGCTCGTATCCGATGCCGCTCGCGAACGACGAAACGCCGCCATGTTTTCGTTCGTTCTCGGAAAAACCGGTCAAATGCCGCGGCTGCAAGCCATGGGGAACATCATTGATTTTCTCGTGGGCCGAGGAGACAGTTTGTCCGTCGACGCATTGCATCCCATTGTCGAACAGCTTCAGGTCAATCAATTGGCGGATTTCGGAAATGTCGACGTGACCCAACGTCTCGAATCTGTCGTCAAGCAACAGGGATTGGGTCGACAACAGATTGCGTCTCAGGGGTTGAACTC
>CAYSYX010000791.1:0-3821 GCA_964435055.1 uncultured Polyangium sp.
GGTGTGGTGTACGGAGTGAGTCGCTGGCGCGCAATCCTATATCTCAATAAGCCCAGTTTTCGTGCCGCACAGGCAGGCGATTCAATGTTTCCCTATTGGATAGCCACCGTGGCATGAACCGATCCATACACTCGCGGAAGGCTGCGGCGTTGTGCAAGCCCCGACCTTTGGTGCTCGATGAAATCGGCATGGCGCTCACCGCTAACTGTCGTAGCCGTGGCGCACACATGTGCTGTCGGTTGCATTTTTGAGGGTGTCCAGCTAGGAAAAAACGACCACCTGTCAGTGTGAGCTTGCCAGCGGCAGTATTGACGCGGTAATACATGGACCGGACAGACGCACTCCTGTTTGGAAATGTACAAATGGTAAGTATCGGACTCATCGGGGACTACTCTGTTGCGCAAGCTCGCGAATGTGACGAAAAGACGCTTGATGGAATTGCCCGAACGGTCTCGCTATCGATTAGGGAAGTAAAGGCACGGATTGCGTCCGCAAATGGACAGACGCTGCTAAGGAATGTTTTCGTCGACGAATGGCCGGATCTCGCAACAGAGCTGAGCTGGTATACGGTTGCGAGCGCACGAAACGTCAATTTGGCAGAACCAATAGCGCGTGTTACAAATCTCGACATTTGCCTTGTCCGAATGATCTTGCGCAATAGTGAAGGTCGAATGAAAGTTGACAACGCGTTTGCCGCACATTGGCCAGGCAGATCCGACAGAGACGCCAGTGCAGAAGCGCAGCGTCAGCTCCTAAATGAATTGTCCGTTGCTCAAGCGCGTGATGATGACCTATACAACGCGATCGCCGATGCATTTGGGTGCGATGTACAGTACGTGCGCTCCAATTTGGAAAATGTTCATGGCCGAACTCGTCTACGCAATGTCGCATTGCAATCGTCTAATGCTAATGGTGAAGCTTGCACAGAACAAGATGATACTTGCGATTTATTCGAGCGTAGAGTTTCGTGGGCTCAAGCTAATGATGCCGTCGACGAGATCGTCAAGCGGACGAGTCTGAGTCAACGAGCCGTTAGGCGAAGACTTAATGGCGCGCATGGAAATACAATCCTGAAAAAGCTTTTTACCAATGAACTCGCCCAAAACGAAGAGACCGAGCGCGAGACGGTGCTCAACTTATTTGAGCATCGAGTATCGTGGGCGCACGCAAACAATGCGACTGAAGAAATTGCCAAATGTACCGGGCTCAGCACAAGAGCGGTGAATCGTCGGTTGAATGGAGCACGGGGCAATACCTTGCTCAAAAACATTTTTTCGGCGGAACTCGACATTGAGGAGACCAACGACCAACAAGAAGAGGATGATACGAACGATATCCTTGATCGCCGTGTATCTTGGGCCCTTGTCAATGATGTCGTAACGGAGTTAGCGCGTCGGACAAACCTTAGTGCAAAAGCAGTGCAGGAACGGCTCGAGGTATCTAGGGCCAACAGCATACTGCGCAATATTTTTGTCGATGAGCTATCAGTTGATGATGATGCCGACCCACAGATCGGTGACCTCTTCGATCATCGAGTATCTTGGGCGCTTGCGAACAATGCGATTGCCGAAATTGCGGCGCGAACTTCCCTGCCGCATAGAGCTGTTCAAAGAGCGCTGGACGATGCGCGCGGTAACACCCTTTTGAGGACGGTATTCGCCAATGAAATCAATGGCGAATACGACAACCATGACGAACCGTCTCCTCAACCGTTCGCAATTGACCGCGGTCGTCGCGACAGTGGGTCATCAGCACGTAACGCTCAATCTGTCACCAGAGAAGATTGCGAAGTAGATTTTGCGATCCTAACTGCAATCGAGGTCGAACGCAGGGCTGTATGCGCGGCGTTCGGTCTCAGTGACGGTCATCGCGTACGAAAAGGGGCACGCGTGTATTGGCGTGGGCGTTTGTTGCTGCAGAACAGTGAATTTTACGAAATTATCGTCGCACAGGCCCCCGACATGGCTAATGTTGATGCCGCACTTCTGACCAATGACACGATCCATCATTGGTCCCCCAAGGGTGCGCTCCTTGTAGGAATCGCTGGATCTGTAAACAAGAGCGTGTTGCTGGGTGATGTTATCGTCGGAAGGAGTGTTTACTATGACGAACGAGGCAAAGTCACGCCAAACGGCATTTTGCCGGAGCCTGAGCTAATTAACTCGGATTCCATGCTTTTCAATGTCGCAAGTTCCATATCGGAATGGACACCGGACCTCAAAATTGCTCGACCTGACGGTCGAAAAAATTTCCCCCGGCTTCATTATGGTATTATCGCATCGAGTGAACGCGTTATCGCTGACGCGGAAGCTCACAGGGCCCTGCATTCAGCGCATAGAAAAGTTTTGGCAGTAGAAATGGAGGGGCACGGGTTTAGCCGCGCAGTTTTGCAGAGTGCTGACCCGGTCAGGCACTTGCCCATTCGAGCAATTTGCGACGCAGCCCATGATACAAAGAGCGACGAATGGCATTCATACGCTGCCGCAGTCGCCGCCGATTTTGCCAGACATTTTTTGCTCGATCGACCTATCGAGCCAAGAAATAAGGGGCGCGTTGGACGCTGACGTTCGGAATCGTCGATTTGCCCAAGGCCGGTTTCACCTGCCAATACCCAAGTCGTCCGACGCTCGACACAGCCGAAAAAGCCAGCGGGTCGTCACCGGCTCGCCGCCACTGTTCGCGCCAACGTCCAGCCGTTCGGCCCCGAATCCCCAATCGCGTAGCCCCCTACCCGCGCGAGATCCCCGTTCGGGAGCGTCTGGAAAAGCATGGCGTCATTCGTCGTAAACCACCGCCACTCCGCTCTGACGTGGACCGCGCGTAAGCGACGACTTGGAGAAAAGATGGCTGCTGCCCATTTTGGGGTTTTCGTTTTGTAGAAGTTGTTCCTCGAGAGCCACTCAACGACGTCTGGAGCTGCCATGCCTTGACGCGAGTCGTCGAGCACACGGCGTAGGTCCGCGAGTTCGCCGTCACCATTCAACGCCATCTTGGCTACCTTGAGTCCGGTAAGCTTGCAATTTCCGGTCTCGATGAGCGGAAGCACTATCACTCCGAGCCATGGGCATGTAAACGCTTCACTCGGTGCCATTGGTTTGCCGGAGATTGCCGAGCGCAGCTCGTCCCCCGGACACATATATAGCTGGCTGAGGGGCTTTGCGCTCTTTACCATAAGGTTGCGCAGTGCGCGTTTGACCGTCACTGCGCAAATTTCGGTTTCCTTTACCAGCACGCGTTTGTTGCTCAATGCACACGTAATCAGCTCGCTTTCAAGAGCACGCAAGTCGCTCGCCTCGGAGGTCACCAGGAGATCAGCATCAACAACCTTGCCAGAGGCGTCGCACTGAGCTGCCTCATCGCGAAAAAGCGTTTTACCAGTTGCTGCGCATTTCAGTGCTTCCTGGACAGAACCAATTCTTTGCAAGTGTTTTTCCGACTGCACAACCTGGTCTCGCCGGAACCACTTGCCACTCACGTCGGATTGGACGCGTTCAGACTTCAGCAAAGGGACCCCCGTCAGTTCGCAGGTGACGAACTCCGAGCGATGCCCGGCAGCATTGGAAAAGGCTGAATGGAGCTTCTCGTCTTTCCGGAAGAGACGGCCAGAGATTTCGCTCGTGATAAGCTCATCAACGAGCACCTTCGTCTGCGTAATCTGGCAGGCTACGATTTCGCTAGGCAATCCCCTTCTCCCGACAATCGCGGAGGAGACGAGCTGTTCAGGCTCAGCCAATGCTCCTGAAACATCCGACGGCACCATCTCGCTTTTGAGGAGCCGCTTATTGGTGACCGCACTGTTGGCAAAATACTCAGTCAGAGCG
>CAYSYX010000792.1:0-3820 GCA_964435055.1 uncultured Polyangium sp.
GCGCAAGGTGGCGCAGGAAGGAAAAACCACGGACGACATCGTCATCAGCCGATCGGTGCTCGATGCCGTATTGGTACGTCGAGAACGCATGGTTTTTGTCGCAAAAAACAGTAAAAATGTTCCCATCACCATGCTTCGGGAACATATTCACGCGGCCGTGTGCATTCCGCTCATCGTCTCGTCTCGATTGTATGGTTTTCTGTATGTGGACGATCGGCGTGAAGGTCACACGTTTTCTCCCGAAGACGTGCAATTCTTGACCGCACTTGCGCATCTTGCCGCAGCGACATTGGATACGGCGGAGCAACTGCGCGAAGCGGATGCTCGAATCACGCTGGCGGAGCGTTTGCGCGTCGACCATGGGCTGCTCGGCGAATGTGCGGCAATGAAACGGCTGCGCACGAAAATATCGCAATGCGCCAAGTACGACGCACCCGTGCTGATTCTGGGCGAAAGCGGAACGGGCAAAGAGCTCGTAGCCGGCGCGATCCATGCTTTGTCCATGCGGTCGGGACGAACGTTTTTCGCGATCAACTGCGCGGCCCTTCCGGAATCGATGGTCGAAAGCGAATTGTTCGGCCACGTCAAAGGAGCATTTACCGGAGCGGACCGGGACAAAAAAGGCCTCTTTGTCTCAGCGCACAAGAGCACCTTGTTTTTGGATGAAATCGGCGACTTGAGTTTGGCGGCGCAAGCCAAAATGTTGCGTGTGTTGCAACAAATGGAAGTTTTGCCGCTGGGTGCGGACAAGACCATTGCGGTGGATGTGCGAATTCTTGCGGCAACACATAAGGATTTGAAGCGCGAGATCAAGGAAAAGCGGTTTCGCGAGGATTTGTATTTTCGCCTGGAGAAGGTAACCCTGAACGTACCGGCACTGCGAGATCGTGACGGGGACATCGATATCTTGGCACGAAGTTTGTTATCGAACTTGGGCACACGAGCGGGAAAGCGTTTTTCGGGATTGACTCCGAGGGCGCTCGATGTGTTGCGCAGGCACTCGTGGCCGGGAAACGTGAGAGAACTGATCAACGTGCTGGAAAGGGCCGTGATTTTTGCCGAATCGGAAACGATCGATGTGGATGATTTGGACGATCTCGCACCTCGCGGCGCCCCCGACGCCGCGTCCGGTCAAACGAGTGGTTTGGCGGGGCGATATGCCGCATTGGATACTCTCGAAAGACAACTCATCGTCGAAGCCCTCGATGAAGCCGAAGGCAATATGTCGAAGGCGGCAAAGCTGCTCGGCATTTCGTGGATCATGTTGAAACGACGCATGCGGCGATATGGTTTGGCATAACGTACTTGCTGGTGTTCGAGGAGGTAAAGCGATGAATTGGTACCATAAGATGATCCTGGCGATACCGGTCGTATGTATCGTGGGCGGTGTTCTGCCGGGATGTACTGGAGATACGTGTGCAACGGAGGAAGAAAAAGCGGCGGCAAAGGAGAATGGGACGGAGCTACTGCAGGGGGACGATTGTTTTGCGGCCGGCGCCAATCAAAAGAATTCGTCCGACTTAAAACCTGAACGGAAAACGACGCCGTCGACAAGGCCGGGGGTCGTGGAGGGTCCGCTGCCATGTTGCCAAACCAAAGCGTGCATATGTGATGAGCCGTCGAAAGATCAATGAATCAGCCTTCGCGCCCAGGCTTGACAATTCAGTTCCCAACGTTCGCGTCCGTTCCATCGCGCCAACATCCGTTGAGCCTCGATGCTATTTCCTGTTTGGTGCAGCAAGAGCGCACGCCACCAAGCGTCGGCAAAGCTCGTTGGCGGGCCCAATCTCGCCGCCCATTTCAAGGCGGCATCGGGGTCGCTCCAGCCATAACTAGACGCTATGGCCGAGGCTATCGATGGTTCGGATTTGAATCGGTGTTCGGCATCGGCTTCGATTGCCCGCAAGCGCTGCAAATAGGATTCCGGCACCGTCGATCGTTGAGCTTTTGCCACGCGCATCAAACCGCGAATGGCCGCAGCCTCCATCCAGGTCGCCCCCACGCGCGAGTGAGCGCGTGTGACCTCATGTTCGAATGCAATTCGGGCGTCGGTGAGTCGGGCGGGATTTTCATCGGATAACCTGAGCAACACGGAACCTCGCATCAAATACGCGCCTGCATCCTCGCGCGTCCGGTGGCGGTTATTCTCAACGAACTGCACGAACTCATCCGAATAACGCTCCGCCATGGGCATGCGGCCCGGCTGCATGGCAAGAGCCATGAGATGAACGTAGATCGTTCCCGCTAAACTGTGATCAAGTTGCAATGCTGTTTCGAGCGATTCAATGGCTAAATTTTCTTCGCACATTCGATCATGAAGTCGACCAAAGGCCAGTCGAACTTGCGCCGAAGTCGGTTCGGCCTTCAGCGCTGCATCGCAAGCATTCATGGCCGCATTGATTTTAGAATCCGACGCTTGATCGCCGATTTCCACATTTTGCCGCAGCAACCGACAACGCATCACGAGCACGTCAGGGTCGTTTGGCGAAATCGTCAACGCTCGCTGGAGATCGTTCAAGCCCGCCTCCACACCTGCGCTTCGATTGGAATGCCCCACGCCAAGCGCCTGCAAATACGCGCGCTCGACCAACGCCGACACATATTCGGGATCGAGCGCAATGGCGGTATCGAGCAATTTTTTCCCCAAATCATAATCTTCCTTCTTGGGCCGGCGGTTTGTCCCAACAAGCTCCAAGTATTTTTGTAGATGTTGTCGCGCTTCCTCGTTTTTCGTTCCGACCATGGCTTTTCGATCCATTTCTCCGAATCGGACCAACCGCCGTAAGTCGTCCAGCAAGATCTCGCGCGCATTTTTCAATACTTTTGCCGTTTCCGTCGACGCGCCGTCCACTTCGATGGGCGGCACGGGCGACGTCCCGTTCGTGTCGAGCACCTCCACGGACAAACGCAGGTTGTCCCCCACGATTTGCACCGCTCCGTCGACGATCCAAGTCGGCTTCGATTCCCCCTCCGACACCCGCAATTTCGGATTTGTCCGCAAGTGGGAACGAAATGCATCCGGTACACTCTCGGCCAGCGAATTCCATTGCGCTTCGCCCGTTGAATTCTTGAATGCGTGCACTTCAACGACGGGACGCCAATCGAAATGCGTCGACACATCGCGCTCGAGAATTATCCAATCGAGCTTGTTCGCGGACGCGATTTCTGTTTGTCGCAGATAGAAGATCGGTGTCACAAGAACGCCGATCAGCAGGGCGACCAGCGCAACCGTGCCGGGCGAGAAACGTTTTGCCGCAATGACTGGACTTGTTTTCCCCACCGGCGGATCGGATTTTGCTTCCTCTCGTTTCAGCCGCGTAATGGTTATACCTGCTCGCGCGTGCTCGAATGCGTTCAACATATCCGCCGACGATGCAAATCGATCGTCACGCGACTTCGCCAATGCGCACACAAAAAACGATTCCATCGCTGCCGCGACGTCGACTCCCCATTCCGTCGTGAAAAACCGCACCCGCTCGTCGCGTGAAATCCCCTCGAACGGCAATCGACCCGTCAGCAATTCGAACACCATCACGCCGAATGAGAAAATATCGCTGCGCGCGTCCAAATGCTCATTCCGCAGCTGCTCGGGCGACATGTACGAAGGTGTTCCGAGCGCCGAGGTCGTCGTCGAATGCTCCGGCGAAATATGCCGTGCCAAACCAAAATCCATCAGCACCGTCGTGCCATCGGCGCGCACCATCACGTTGTCTGGCTTCAAATCCCGATGCACGATTCCCTGCTCGTGCACCTTGATCAGCCCCTTGGCCACCTGGACCAACAATCCATACGCGGTCTCCACCGCCAATGGTTTGATGCG
>CAYSYX010000793.1:0-3820 GCA_964435055.1 uncultured Polyangium sp.
GCACCGGCACGGGCCTTTTGGCCATAACAAAAATTTGTCCCAAGGCAACCCTCGTCGCGTGCGATCCCGTGCCCGCCATGCTCGAAGCTGCGCGTGAACGCTGCGCGAATGCGTCCGTGCAAGTCCAATTTGTTCAAGGCTCGATCGATGCCGTCACGACCGAACAACCATTCGACGTGATCGTCTCGACGCTCGTGCTGCATTTCGTGCCGGTGGCATTACGTGCGTTATGGCTGCGGGCATTACGAGCGCGTCTGCGACCCGAAGGAAAACTCATCCTGACGACCCTCGTCAACGATGATCAAGGTAATGCCTCATGGGCCGAGCTTCGGAAACAATACGTGATTCAACAAGGCTTGCCGCTCGCCGAATTGGCGCGCCGTCAAGCGCAATCGACCATGGTTCCCGTCGTGGAAAGCGAATTGCGTGAACAATTGGCAGCGGCGGGTTTTGCCGCACCCGTGGCCTTGTACCAAATGCTCGCCGTGAAGTCTTGGCTCGTGAAATCACCGCCGGCTGGAGACAACCATGAGTAACGTAAAACCTTCCGTCGATTTGCTCGTCGTTGGCGCTGGTCCGACGGGCCTGTGCGCGGCCCTCGATGCCTTACGGCATGGTTTGTCGGTCCGTATCATTGATCGCAATGAACGCCGCACGTCGTATTCCAAAGCGCTCGTGCTGCATTCGCGTTCCATGGAGGTGCTCGATGATTTGGGATGTCGCGAGCGCCTCTTGGCCGCGGGGCGTGAATTCCGCGCGCTGAACATCATCGCGGATGGAGAATTAATCCAACGCATCGATTTTCGACGGCTCGATTGGCATGACGCACCATTTCCCATGTGGTTCACCATTCCGCAAAGTGAAACGGAGCGCTGCATCGAAGAAGAGCTCGCGGCTCGGGGAATCCAAGTGGAACGAAACAAGGTTTTGCAATCGTTTCGCCAGGAAAACGAGGGTGTCGAAGCGGAGCTCGTCCACGCCGACGGTACCCGTGAGACCTGCCGCGCGTCCTGGATGATTGCGTGCGATGGCGCCCGCAGCGATGTGCGCCGCATGCTCGATATCGAGCTCGAAGGCGACGTGACCGGTGAAACGTTTATCTTGGCCGATGTGGCGCTCGAATCCGAGCTGGCCGATGCCGAGGGGTACAATATTTTCGTGCCCGAAGGCATGTTGATTTTCGTTCCGCTCGAAGTTCCCGGGCGCGTTCGATTGATTGCGCATACGCCGCAATTCCCGCCCGAGGCGACACCGAAGATCGACATCCCGATGCTTCAGGAAATCGTCGACAAACGGAGCGGTTTTTCCGCGCGAATCACCGAATTGGGCTGGACGTCGTCTTTTTCGCCCAAACATTTCGTCACCAAAAAACTACGCGTCGGTCGCGTGTTTCTTGCTGGAGATGCGGCGCATATCCATTCCCCCGTCGGCGGCCAGGGGCTCAATACCGGCATTCAAGACGTGCACAACTTGATCTGGAAATTGGCGCTCGTGCATCGAGGCGCAGGAAATCCCGCATTGCTCGAGACGTATCAAATGGAACGGCACGCCGTGGCCGAAGCGATGATCAACAACGTCCGCCGAGCGACGAAAATGTTGACGTTGCGCGGCGCGTGGAGCCAACAAATGCGCAATCGAATCGCGTCGGTCCTGATGCAGCTCTCCGGCGTGCGTGATCGACTGGGATCCCACGTGGGCATGTTGCATTTACGTTATGAAACCGGATCGGCCATTCACGAACCTCGGTCCTCGTTTTTGCACCCGGGGCACCCTCGCGCGGGCGAACGAGCCTGCCGATTCGCCGCGTTTCCGGCATTGTCGAAATCGCTTCAAGGCCCCCAACATACGCTCTTGTTGTTCGAAGGGCTGCACGGCCAAACCTCGTCCGCGCGAACGCAATCGGTCGTCGATCAAGCCCGCGCGCTGGGCCGGGATAACGTGCGTATCGTTCGCGTCCGCAAATGCAAAGACTCGGTGAACGATGATGCCGGCGGTATGGTCTTGGCCGATCCGCTGGGCGAATTGCATCGGGCGTATGGAGCCGTCAAGTCGGCCGTTTTGTGGATTCGCCCCGATACGTATGTCGGTTTTCGAGGCACCTTCCAAGATCTCGAGGCGTTGGAACAATACCTGCGCGCCATGTTCGTCCCGGCAGTGGCGCCGTCGTCCGGCGCGTAAAACCAATTATCCCGAAGCCGGCTGTTCGGCATTGATTTCATCGGCGATTTGAGCCAACAAATTCCGAATCCATTGCTGCTTGGGATCCCGATGACTTCGTTCATGCCAAACCATGGGCACGCGGATCGAGGGCAGGGGAATGGGCGGAGGACGAATGGCCAATCCGAAAGGGCGACTCAATTTGTGCGCCAACCACGACGTCGTCGTCAACACCAGATCCGTCTCCGCAACGAGCAAAGGGGAGAGCGCCGGATAAGGCAGACGAAGCGCGATACGTCGTTCGATACCGAGTTTTTCCAGGACCATATCCACCGCGCCGATTTGGCCTTTTCCAAGCATGACCACCAAGTGACGCAAGTCGGTGAAATGCTCGAGGTCCCATGGCGCTCGTAATGCCGGATGTCCTTCGCGTAAAACGCAAACCCAACGATTGTCGAGCAACGGTCGGGCATAAATATTCGGCTCTTCGCCCGTGGGAAGCGCAATCGTCAAATCGACCGAGCCACTTTCGAGCTGATCGCGCCATTGCGCCTCCCAACGAACGATTTCCAAATCGAGCCCCGGGGCTTCCACCGCAAGTCGGCGAATGAGTGCCGGGACAAACATGTAGCCGACGATATCCGGCGCGGCGATGCGAATACTTCCGGTCGCCGTTTGGGGATCGAACGCTGTCGGCCGAACCAAACCGTGAATTTCTTGCAGCAGTGCGTCGACTTTTTCCGTGATGGCTCGCGCTCGGGCCGTCGGTTCCAGCTTCCCTTTGACCCGGACCAAGAGCGCGTCATCGAAGACTTCGCGCAGACGAGCCAACGCGCGACTCATGGCCGGTTGACTCATCCCCAGCTTTTTCGCCGCCAAACTGACGTGCCGCTCCTCGAGCAGCGTGTGCAGTGCGACCAGAAGGTTCAAATCGAGGTCGACGAGCCGTTGAGCGTCCATGGTCGAACCATAAACGAAAGCCGATGGAGGTCGCAATGGCGGGCGCGCAATCGCGTTGGGAACGGCGCGTCAATCGAGGGCCCAGCCTCGCACGCGACGCGTACCTTCCAAACTCCATCGTCGGCCGACAAAACGAAAAGGACGAGCCGACCTGCGAGGTCTCACTCGTCCCGTGTCGTTTGATATGCCAAACTTACTTCTTGCCGTTGAAGTCCCACTGATACGTCACGACCGCGTTGTCGTTCTTCGACGTACCGAGCACTTCCATCTTGAGCGCCCCGCCTTCGCCAAACGAAAGCGTCGCCGAAAGAGGAAGCTTGCCTTCCCAGTTGGCCACCTTCACGTCGCAGCTGTTCTTCACCACCGCCATGTTGGACGTGCCAGATTCGCCCGTGAGTTCGCAATTGCCAAACTTCACACTGTACTTGCCCCCGTCGCGGTTCACCGTGACGGTCTGGTTCTCCAGCTTCTTCGGCGGCGATTCGTTCTTCGCCACGTTGTCCGTTCCCGTCACCGCAATCTTGATCGTACCCGACTCGACGGCTTCTCCCTTGTAGACATCCGTCGACTTGCCCGCACATCCGGCCACGCCCAACACGCCCAGGGCCACCGTCGCGCAAAGTTGCTTGATATTCATCGTCCCTCGTTTCCGTAAAGCCTGCATTGCCTGTTGCAAGGAGTGTTTGTCTCGACCACCCATGCG
>CAYSYX010000794.1:0-3814 GCA_964435055.1 uncultured Polyangium sp.
ACTCGAGGATGCGCTTCTTCACCTTCTCGAGACCGTAGTGATCTTCGTCGAGGACTTTGCGCACGCTGGCGATGTCGAGGTTGTCCTGCGTCGACTGCGTCCACGGAACATCCAAGATCCAATCGAGGTACGTCCGGACAACCGTGTACTCGGCCGAGCCGACTTGCATCGTACGCAGACGCTTGAGTTGTTTCTTGGCAACCGTCTCGGCTTCGTTGGGAAGGTTTGCCTTGGCGATACGATCCTCGAGCCCGTCGAGATCACCTTGATCGCCATCGTCTTCACCGAGCTCTTCTTTGATCGCTTTGAGCTGCTGACGAAGGACGTACTCGCGTTGGTTCTTCCCCATCTCCTCTTTGATCTGCACGTTGATGCGTTCGCGCATCTTGAGGATCTCGAGTTGACGCGTGAGCAAGCGGAGAACTTTGCGAATGCGATCTTTGACGTCGATCGTCTCGATGAGCTGCGCCTTCTCTTCGACGGGCGCATCGAGGTTTGCGGCGACGAGATCCGCGAGAGCCCCGGGAGCTTGAATCGAATCGATGAGCGATCCGGCTTCACGGGGAAGTTCCGGCATGAGCTGAATGACTTGCTTGGCGATGTCGCGAAGGCTCATCGCGAGCGCTTCGGCTTCGACATCTTCCGACGTCGGTTCTTCGATGCGGCGAATCTTCGCGCGCATGTACGGCGACATCGTGAGCACTCCTTCGAGGCGAATGCGCGTGATGCCTTGAAGAATGAGCGAGTAGTTTCCGGAGCTGTGCTTGAGCGCTTTCAACACGCGCGCGGCACAACCGACGGGATACAAATCCTCCGCAGCGGGATCGTCGGTGGACGGATCACGTTGCGCGAAGATCGCGATGATCGGACCGGACAAGTTGTCGACGTCTTCAACGAGCGCGACGGACTTCTCACGACCGACATCGAACGGGGCGACAGCCCCCGGAAACAACACGGCATTGCGGATGGGAAGAACCGGCAGTTCGTCGCCAAACACCACCTCCTCCTCGGAGCGCGGCGGAATCGGCGGGTTTTTCTTTTCCGACATGAGACGATCTCCTCTGCGGAGCACCTGGGACGAAAGGGCCCCGCCGACCTCGGCGGCACCTACTGCATCTCGAACCATCTTCGAGAGCAGCGATCGAACAGCATCCAATGGATGTGCCCTGGACCTTTCAACATGAGGCACGCGGAAGGGACCCCAGAGCAGCGGTCAACGTAGACACGACGCACGCTCCGTGCCAGACCCCTCACGAGATTTCCTGCACGACGTCGATCCGAGACGCCAAGCTCCCAGCCCCGACGCCGTCTTTTCGGCGTTATTGTCGACCTTCGACGGCTGGGTAAGGTAATGACCGAGGCTCCATTTTGCCCTCGGTGCGCAGCCCCTTCCGTCGCCGCTGCGTGGAGGATGCGTGCTCGATCCCGTCGTCACGACTCTCGCTCTCGCCCTGAGCATGTTGCATGTCCCGCTTGCGCCCTCGCTCGATCCGGGACCGCGCAACGATTGCCCATCCGACATGCGCCTCGTCATCGGTACGCATCACGACGACGTGCAGCACTTGTGCGTCGACGCCCGGAAAGACAGCAAAGACACGCATTGCTTCGCGTACGCGGAAGGTTTGACCGCGGAAGAAGGAACAAAGACCGAGATCCGCGTGTGCATGGATCAGTTCGAAGCGCCGAATCAAAAAGGCAAACGACCGCTCGTGATGCACTCGTTCCGTTCCGCACAACGTTGGTGCGCCGATCGAAAAAAACGTTTGTGCACGGAACAAGAGTGGGAGCTTGGATGCGAAGGTTTGGAACGACGACCTCTCGCGTACGGATGGGCCGTCGACAAGACCGCTTGCAACAGTGACAAAGGATGGCGCCCGTTCGATGTCACCGCGCTGCGCGCAGGTGGTGAAGATGCACAACGCGAGATCGAGAAGCTCTGGCAAGGAAGCCTGAGCGGCAAGTACCTCACGTGCGTCTCGACCTACGGCATCTACGACATGATGGGCAACGTCGAAGAGTGGGTCGTGTCGCGATCGAGTCGCAAGTTCCCCGGAGCGTTGATGGGTGGCTTCTGGGCCAAACCTTGGACGGGTTGCAGAGGGACAAACGACGCCCACGAACCCTCGTTCGAATTCTACGAGACCGGTTTCCGGTGCTGCGCCGACCCCGGAACGATCACCGACACCAACGTCTCGAGCGACGTCGGCGTGACCAAACCCAAAAAGAAAAAGAAGAAGCGTTAGACGTTTGTCTCGAGGCTACCCGCCCAAGACAAACCCCTTGGCGATCACGCGACCCATCACGAGGTCGAATGCGTTCGCCGGCTTCTTGCCCTCCATCTGCGCCCTCAAGATCGAAACGCTCCCGCTCGCACACGCAACGCGCACTCCATTTCGATCCGCCTCGATCACTTCTCCCGGAGCACCCACGACGCCATCGTTGGTGTTCAAACGAGACGACAAAATCTTCAGCGTCTTGCCCGACAGCTTGGTGAACGCACCGGGCCACGACGTCATGCCGCGAATGTGATCGTGCACCAGCTGCGCCGGCTTGTTCCAATCGATGCGCCCGTTCTCTTTGTCCAAGATCGGCGCCATCGTCGCCTGCGCGTGATCCTGCGGCGTCGCTTCGAGTTCCCCACGTACCGCTCGTTCGAGATCGTAACGAACGACAAGCGCCGCAAGAGCTCCCAGCTCCGACGCGAGCTCATCCGAGGTTGCATCAGGACGAACCTTGATCACGTGCTTCGTAAACACCGGTCCCGTGTCCATGCCTTCGTCCATTTGCATGAGCGAGATCCCCGTCTCCGTTTCGCCGTTGACGATCGACCACGTGATCGGAGCCGCGCCGCGATACTTCGGAAGCAGCGATGCATGCAGGTTCATGCATCCTCGTCGTGGAGCATCGAGCACAGCCTTCGTGAGAATGCGTCCGTACGCGATCACGAGCGCGACGTCGGCATTCACGGACGCGATGAGATTTGCGAACTCCGGTGTGCGCACTTTCGTCGGTTGTTCGACACGCAAACCAAGCGCCAGCGCCTTCTCTTTGACCGGTGGAGCTCGCAGTTCGAGACCTCGACCCGCAGGTCGATCCGGCTGACAAACGACCAGTGGAACTTCCGCGATCGAAACGAGCGCTTCGAGCGACGGAACGGCAATAGCGGGAGTACCGAAGAAGATGGCGCGCACGAACTGACGATGTAGCAGGTTGAGCCACCGGGACGAACCGTCAGATGCATCGCCTGACAATCACGACGTTCGCCAACGACATGACAGCTGCGGAGCATCAAACAGACGTAGCGGCATCTGCTAAGCTCGCCCGCAGGAGAACTCATGTCGCTGTTCGGTTATGGCAAACGCAACCCAGCCTCGATTCCGCAAGCTGGAAACTGCCCGAACATGAACAAGTGCGCCTTGTTTCCGCGGTTCAGTGTCGAGGCGGCGCTGAAGATTTGGCAGAGCTACTACTGCAACCGAAACTTCTCGACGTGTGAACGTTACAAAAAACTTACGGCAGGACAAACCGTCCCCGACAATCTGCTGCCGGATGGTCGAACGATGAACGGCTGACCTCGGAGGAGGAAGCTCGATGGACACGAAGTCGATATTCGTAGAGACGTGGCCGGGTTGGGCAGGCGGTGCGCTGATCAGCGTCGCTGTCGTCGGGCTGTTGCTCACGCGAAACCGACAGCTCGGCGTTTCGTTCTGTTACGCGTTTGCGATCGATCGGCTGACCGACTGGTTCGAAGCTCGAAACAAGAAGAACGCTCCATCGAGTCCCGCCGCGACATTTCCCATGCCTGGTTCAGAAC
>CAYSYX010000795.1:0-3798 GCA_964435055.1 uncultured Polyangium sp.
CGTCAAGGGCGTCGTGACGTTCTACACGCTCTTCAACCGCGAGCCCGTTGGCAAGCATCAAGTCTGGGTTTGTCGGACCCTGAGCTGCGCGCTCCGGGGCTCCGATGAGATCCTGCATCACTGCGAAAAACGCCTCGGGATTCATCCCGGACAAACCACGAAAGATGGCAAGGTGACGCTTCGGACCGCCGAATGCCTCGCGTCCTGTGGCACCGCGCCCATGATGCAAGTCGACAAAGACTATTACGAGAACCTCACGACGGCCGAGGTGGATCGCATCCTCGACCGCTTGGTCAAGTGAGCCATGCTGCGACAAACGACCTACTTGACGAAAAGGTACGGCGTCCCCAACGGATGGACGCTTCCCGTTTACGAACGGGACGGTGGATACCAGCAGGCCAAACGTGCCCTCTCGATGGAGCGCCAAGCGCTCGTCGACGACATGAAGCTCGCGAACATTCGCGGGCGCGGCGGTGCCGGTTTTCCCATGGGCGTGAAGTGGAGCTTCATGCCGTGGCCTCCGAAACCTGAAAAACCCCACTACCTCGTGATCAACGCCGACGAAGGCGAACCCGGAACGTTCAAAGATCGAACGATCATGGAGCTCGACCCGCACGCCGTCGTCGAAGGATGCATCATCGGCTGCTTCGGCATCGGCGCGCACGCCGCGTACATCTATGTACGAGACGAACTGCATCTGTCGAAAGCCCGCCTCTGGGGCGCCATCAAGGAAGCCAAAGCCAAAGGTTACTTGGGGCCCAAACCTTTTGGGATCGACTACCCGGTCGAGGTCTACGTACACACGGGCGCAGGCGCCTACATCTGCGGCGAAGAAACGAGCCTCCTCAATTCGCTCGAAGGCAGCCGCGGCGAACCTCGCCTCAAGCCGCCTTTTCCCGCGCAAGCCGGCGCGTTTGGCATGCCAACCACCGTCAACAACCTCGAGACCATCGCCGCGGTGCCCACGATCATGGCCATGGGCGGTGACGCTTTCTCGAAGCTGTCCGACTTGCACGATCAGAAAGACGGCGGCTGCCGTCTCTTCGGCGTCAGCGGTCACGTCAACAAGCCCGGCGTTTACGAAGCTTGCGTGGGTTTGACCCTGCGCGAGTTGATCTACGACCTCGGCGGCGGCGTGAAGGGCGGCGAAATGCTCGCGGTGATTCCGGGAGGTTCGTCCTGTCCGGTCCTGCGTCCCAACGAAATCGTCGACGCGCCCGATCCCAAGAGTCCGTTGCATCGTTGGCACGGGAAAAACGTTCTCGATGTGCCCATGGGCGTCGAGACCTACCGCGCCCTCGGCACGATGCTCGGAACGTGCTGCGCGATCGTGATGAACGACAAGACCGACATCGTCCTCGCGATGCACAACCTGATGCGGTTTTACCGACACGAATCATGTGGTCAGTGCACGCCGTGTCGTGAAGGCAGCGCGTGGCTCTATCGGATCCTCGAGCGCATGGCGGCCAATGAAGCAACGCTCGAAGAACTCGATCGCTTGCACGAGATCGCCTCGAACATCATGGGCAACACGATCTGTGCGTTCGGTGAAGGTACGGCGATGCCGGCTCTCGGATTCTTGAAGAAGTTCCGCAAGGAATTCGAGGATCACATCCGTACGAAGGGCAAGTCGTCGACCGGGAGGTTGGCCCTGTGAACAACCTTGAATTCGCATTTTTCGGCCTGTGTTCGCTCATCGCTTTGCTCGGCGGTGTCGCGACGGTGGCCGCGAAAAACCCCATCCGAGGTGCGATGGGGTTGCTCTCGACGATCATCGGCATCGCCGGGTTGTACTTGACGCTCTCCGCGGAGTTTCTCGCGACGATCCAGCTGTTGGTGTACGCCGGAGCGGTCGTCATTCTCTTCTTGTTCGTGATCATGCTCCTCGGACCTTCGGCGCTGTCGAAGCGTGAAGTTCGCGGGCCGTGGGCGCGATACATCGGCGCATTCGTTCTGTTCTTGGCGAGCGCCGCGTTTGGAATGCTCATCATTCGCGCGCAATCGGGCGCGGCGACGATGTTTGCCAAGACGCCTGCGAAGTTCGGCACGATCGAATCGCTCGGGCACGAACTGTTCACGACGGGACTGATTCCCTTCGAATTGTCGGGAGCTCTCTTGCTCGTCGCCGTCATCGGCGCCGTCGCGGTTGCTCGCGGCAAACAGATTGATCCGACGCTTCTTCCGGCAACGGACGTGAAGGGCAAGGAGGCGCAGTCGTGACGACGATTCCGCTCGAATACTACGTGATCGTAGCGGCCGTGTTGTTCTTCATCGGGGCCGCGGGGTTCTTGATCCGACGCAACTTGCTCGTGTTGCTGATGAGCATCGAAGTGATGCTCAACGCAGTCAACTTGACGCTCGTTGCTTTTAACCGACTGCACGCCGGCAATCACACGGGGCAGGTCTTCACCTTCTTCATCATTGCGATCGCGGCAGCGGAAGCTGCCGTTGGTTTGGCCATCGTCCTCGCATTCTTCCGTCTTCGGAGCACGGTGCGATCGGACGATGCTGATCTGTTGAGGAATTAGCGTGGAAGCGCTCAAAGCACAGTTTCCCGCCACGAACTTCACGCTTCTTGCGGTCGTTCTCGCCCTTCCGCTGCTTGGCGCGTTTGTCAACGGCGTCTTCGGCAAACGACTCGGCAAAGACGGCGTACGTTTGATGGCGCTCTCCGCCTTGGGTGGTGCGTTCATCGCCAGCCTCATGACGTTCATGCTCTTGCCGAAAGGCGAAGACGCTGGGCGTTTGACCTGGACAGCGTGGCGTTGGTTCACGCTCACCGGCCGCATGCAACAGACCGTTCCGGTCGATGTTGCGTTCAGCGTCGACGGCATGAGCGCGACGATGATGCTCGTCGTCACCGGCGTCGGGTTCTTGATTCATCTGTACTCGAGCGAGTACATGAAGAAAGACCCGGGTTATTACCGGTTTTTCGCGTACCTGAACCTGTTCTGCTTCGCGATGTTGACGCTGATCATGGCGGACAACATGGCGGTGCTCTTCGTCGGTTGGGAAGGCGTGGGCTTGTGCAGCTACCTGCTCATCGGCTTCTGGTTCGACGACGACAAGAACGCATCGGCAGGCAAAAAAGCCTTCATCGCGAACCGCATCGGTGATTTCGGTTTGCTCGTCGCGATGGCGATCCTGCTCTACTACACGGGCTCGCTTCGTTTCGAGATCATCTCGGCCAACGCCCGAAATCTGCTCGATCCGGTGACGATTTGGCCGTTCGGAAACAGTGCCTCCGTCCTTCCGGCGTTCATGATCCCGGCCAAGCCCATCCAGGTGTACGCCTCGACGCTCGTCGGCTGGGCGATGTTCCTCGGCGCCGCTGGCAAGAGCGCACAGATTCCGCTCTACGTATGGCTTCCGGATGCGATGGCGGGTCCCACGCCCGTGTCGGCACTCATTCACGCCGCCACGATGGTTACGGCCGGTGTGTACTTGGTGGCTCGTACATCCGCAGTCTTTTTGATGTCGCCGGCCGCGATGGCCACGGTGGCGGTCATTGGTGCTGCAACGGCTTTGTTCGCCGCGTCGATCGGTCTGTTCCAGCATGACCTCAAGAAGGTTCTGGCCTATTCAACGGTCAGTCAGCTCGGGTTCATGTTCATCGGCGTCGGTGTCGGCGCGTTTGCCGCGGGCTTCTTCCACGTGTTCACGCACGCGTTTTTCAAGGCGTGTTTGTTCCTTGGAGCAGGCTCGGTCATTCACGCGATGCACGCGCGCATCCACGACACGGACAAGTCCCAGGACATGCGCAACATGGGCGGCTTGCGCAAGTACATGCCCCTGACG
>CAYSYX010000796.1:0-3798 GCA_964435055.1 uncultured Polyangium sp.
ATTTGAACCACGATTTCTCCGTGGGACTACCGCCCGCTCCGCTGACGCCGATGAACAACGGGTGTCGTTCAGGAAAAACACCTTTTGCCCGTGGTGAAGTCACGACCGGCAGATTCGCAGCTTCCGCAAAAGCCTTCAATGTTGCGGCTGCGTCGCGCGCTCCGTAACCGATCCAAAGAAGGGCATTGGGATCGAGCAATGCATCGAGACACGCGTCGAGGGCCTCGGGCGAAGGAGTTTGCGGCGAATACGACCAACCTGGGGACGGTGGAGGCAGTGGAGCTTCGAGCAATGCGCATTGCAAGGAAATCGGCAGCCCGATGTGAGCAATCCAGCCTCCCGGCCTGGCAAATCCTTGCTGTAGGCGCGCCAAAATCGTGGGAAGCTCGTCAGCGAATTCCGGAATGGCCACGTCGTGAAAGAGCGGGCCGGGTTGGACCAGAGCGCCAGGCATGGTTTGCAGTGTCGTTTCTTGCACGGCGCCACGACCGGCTTGGGATCGAGCCGTAAATCCCGAGATCAGCAGGACTTTGGCCCCGTCGATTCGTGCCGCCATCATTGGATTGAGCACGTTGAACAAGCCCGGACCGGTCGTGACGACGACCGCGGCCGGTCGGTTTGTCGCAAAATATGCTTCGATTGCGGCAAACCCGGCACCCGCTTCGTGTCGAAAACTGTGTAAACGTATCGGACTTTGCGCCAGGCCCGCGGCAAAAGGCGCGATTCCACCGCCCAGCATCCCGAAAGCGTGGGTGATGCCCAGCGAATGCAGGCGTTCTGCGAGCGCTCGTGACACGCCGGGTGCGTCCGGACGAGCCCACCGTGCGCCCTGACGCCCCCAGCCCACGACATTTTGCGATGCCTGCTCGTCTTTCATTGCACCCTACATTCTCGATACGTCGACCGGATGGGCGATCATTGTCATGCGAAATCGCATCGCCGACGGCATGGGGATCATTGCCTCGAGCGTATTGTCTCGACCACGCATCAGCGCGAGATTGCTCACGAAACGCTGCATTGGTTTTTTCCGACCGGTGGGCATCGGTTGCGCAATGTATCTCCTCCATTGCCGGTGCTTCAAGACCTAACGAGTATTTTTTTGAAGCATCACGTTACATTCATATTCTTGACAATCAAGACATCTTGCGGTCATTTCCCGGGTGGAGGTTTTCCAATGACGCATCTCGAACGACTTGTTTCGGCATTCTTATCGACAATCACGTTGATGACGACATCCTGTGTGGGAAATGTCGGCTCGACCGGAGCGGGCGGGGGCGGGCAAGGCGGGTCGTCGCAAACCGGCGGGGGAATGAGCCAAAGTTCCAGCGGTGGCGGCGGTACCTCTTCAAGCTCGGGAACGATGATGGAACCGTGCGCCGGCGTGACGTGCGGCGGTCACGGGACGTGCGTGGTGACCGGAGGTGTGGCGGCGTGTACGTGCATGCCCGGGTATCACGCGGTGGGGCTCGATTGCGTGGTGGACGAGACGTGTGCGGGCAAGGATTGCGGTACGTGTGGGATGTGTCAAGTCGTCGATGGCCTTGCGACTTGTTCGTGCCCGCAAGATTATATGTGGCAGGGAAACAAATGCGTATTGGCGATTGATCCTTGCGCGAATGCGAATTGTACCGCGGATCAATACTGCGTTCCCGAAGCCCATTGCCAACCCCTCGGAGCTTGCGTGCAACGTTGCGATTGCAGCAATTGCCCGAATTGCGGTCCGGACAATTCCGACGGTCGTTGGAACGATTGGCAAGAATATTGTGGTGCCGCGCCAAACCAGTCGCCCGCGACGATGGCTTGCAACAAACCCTGTCCGCCCGGCGAAGGATGTTTACCCTACGCGGTCCCCATTTGCTGGCCCATCGAAGGTTGCTTCAGTTTGTAAATGGGATGGGCCCCTCGTCGTAATGTCGAGGAGCCCGTGCGGGTGAGGTTGATTGGGGGAGATTAGAACAGACGCGCCGAGGGCAGGTTATCGCCCATTTGACCGGCTGCCGACCCGCGCGACGTGGTATCGCCGAGACCCAGCTGACCGACGGCGTTCAAGCCCCAGCACTTGACAAACCCGTCATTCAAACGAGCGCACGTGTGCTGATTGGCCGGCGCCACGATGGTGGCGGTTTTTCCTGTACCAACATTGACGACGGTCAACAAATCGCCCATTTCATTGGCGCCGTCGCCGCGCGCGTTGGCGTCTTCGAGGCCGAGCTGGCCATTGGTATTGCCACCCCAGCACTTGAGCGACGCGTCCGTGAGCACCGCGCAAGCATGGCTCAAACCGCCGAACAAAGTCGCCGCGAGTTTGCCCGTGCCCAGGTTGATTGCCGGCAAGTTGTCGCCCATTTCATTGGCGCCGTCGCCGCGAATCGACGTATCGCCTTGGCCAAGTTGCCCCACGTCATTGGCGCCCCAGCACTTGACCGAGGAATCATTGAGGAGGGCGCAGGCAAAGAACTTGCCGGTCGTGATGGCAAGCGCGGTTTTACCCGTACCGAGATTGATCGGCAGCAGGTTGTCACCCATATCGGTGGCACTGCCGCCGCGATCCAGCATATCGCCTTGGCCGAGTTGTCCGGACTCGTTCGCGCCCCAGCACTTGACGGTGGCATTGTTCAGCAATGCGCAGGTCGAGTCGTGATACGCCGAAATCGAGACCGCGGTGACTTCGGAACCCAAGTCGACGATGGGCAAACCATCACCCATGGGACCCACGCCGTCGCCGTGCTGCATGATATGACCTTGGCCGAGGCGCCCATTGGCGGGATTACCCCAGCACTTGACCGTGCCGTCATTCAGCAATGCGCAGGTATGCGTGTTTCCCGCCGTGATTTGCGTCGCGGTTTTTCCGGTCCCCAAATCCACGGTCGGCAAGTTTGCGCCCATTTCATTGGCACCGTCGCCGCGATCGTTCGTGTCGCCAATGCCCAGCTGGCCATTGGTGTTTCGACCCCAGCACTTGACGACGCCGCCCGTGAGAATCGCACACACGTGCCAGCCACCGACGGTCACTTGCGAGGGCGTCAAACCCGCACCGAGAGAAACGTCCGACAAATTCGCGTACATTTCGCTCAGCGCATCACCACGATCGTTGGTATCGCCTTGTCCGAGTTGCCCGCTGTTGTTGGAGCCCCAGCACTTCATGCGACCATTGTTCGTAATGATGCACGTCGTGTTTCCATTGGCCGCGATGGTCTGTACCGGCGGAGGAACCACGCAGGTGAGGCCGTCGCCGGAATAACCCGCATTGCAAGCGCATGTGCGCGAACCGGGCGTATTCGTACACGTTGCATTGGCATCACATCCGCCGTTGTTGACCTGGCATTCGTTGATGTCCGTGCACGTGTAACCGTCGCCGGCATACCCGCTGTTGCAGGTGCAAGCGCTATTCGAACACGTCGCATTGGCGCCGCAATCCGCATTCGTCGAACACGTCGGCGTCGTGCACGCGCCGGAGCCGTTGCATACGCCCGAGCACTCATTGTCGGGATCCGTATTGGACGCGACAAACGAGCAAACGCCGTCGTAACCGCCGCCTTTCTTCGCCGTCGAACAAGCGTAACAAAGGCCGCCGCAATGGTTGTTGCAGCAGAAGCCGTCGACGCAATACGTCGACAAACATTGCGACGTCGTCGTACACGCCTGGCCGTTGTAATAGCCGCAAGCGCCCGTGCCCGTACAAGCTCCGATGAAGCATTCATCGTCGGGATCCGTGTCGTACTTGACCGGACCGCAAAGCCCGTCGGGGCCGCTTTGCTTCTTTGCCGCCGCGCACGCCATACACGTGCCGTTGCAGGC
>CAYSYX010000797.1:0-3793 GCA_964435055.1 uncultured Polyangium sp.
GCAATCATTATCGAGACCGTCGCAAATCTCGGCCGAAGGAGGCGCATTGGACACACAGACGAGCGTCCCGCCTTGGCATTGAAAGGTTCCTTGAGCGCACACGCCGGGTTGACCCGTCATGCACGCTCCACCACCACCCGGATTGCCTTCGTCCGCCGTGCCATTGCAATTGTTGTCGAGTCCGTCGCAAATCTCATTGCCGGATTGCTGGGTTTGGGTGCAAACGAGTGTTCCGTTCGAACACGTGCGCGTCCCCGCCGAACATACCCCGGGCAAACCCGTCGTACAAGCCGCTCCACCGCCGGGATTGCCCTCGTCAATGAAACCATTGCAATTGTTGTCTTTGTTGTCGCACGTCTCCGGGGAAGGCTGCATCGTTTGAACACAAACGAGCCCGCCGTTTTGGCATTGAAACGTTCCGGCCGAACAAACCCCGGGCAACGGAGTCGTGCACGAGCCACCACCGCCGGGATTGCCCTCGTCAATGAAGCCGTTGCAGTTGTTGTCCTTGTTGTCGCACGTTTCCGCCGAAGGTTGCAACGTTTGTACACAAACGAGCCCGCCGTTCTGGCATTGGAACGTTCCGGCCGAACAAACCCCCGGCAAGGGCGTCGTACATGAACCACCACTGCCTGGATTGCCTTCGTCGATCATGCCATTGCAATTGTCATCGAGACTATTGCAGATTTCAGTGGTTGGAAAAACCGTTTGCGTACAGGTGAGCACCCCGTTTTGGCAATTTTGTACGCCCTGAGCACAGGGGCCGACTTTCCCGGGAACGGCGCAACTTCCACCCGATTGCGGATTTCCTTCGTCCGTCGCTCCATTGCAGTTGTTATCGAGGCCGTCGCAGACCTCCGGAGACGATTGCGTATTTTGGATGCAAACAATGCCGCCGTTCGTGCAATTCGTCGACCCCGCCGCGCAAACCCCGAGCTGCCCGGTGTTGCAGGCCATATTGCCCCCGGGATTGCCTTCGTCGGTCGCGCCGTTGCAGTTGTTGTCCTTGTTGTCGCAGGCCTCGGGCGACGCCATCGTCGTCGCATTACACACGAGCATGCCTCCCGTGCACGTCAATGTGCCCGCCGCGCAAACGCCGGGTTGACCCGTCATACACGCGCCGCCGCCCCCGGGACTGCTCTCGTCGACATTACCATTGCAATTGTTGTCGATTCCGTCGCAAACCTCGGACGTCGGCGTTCCGGGCGTACACGTTTGCATCATGCCGCCCGCACAAGCTTGCACCGACACCTGACACGCGCCCACGCCGCACGTGGTCATGCCGAGCCCATCGTCGATGAAAAGATTGCAATCGTCGTCGATACCATTGCACGTTTCAGCTTGAGGTTGCCCCGGCGTACACGTTTGAGGCACGCCGTTGACACACGCCGGAACCGAATTCAAACACGCCCCCGCCCCGCATGTCGTGTTGCCAAGGTTCTCGTCGACCGATCCGTCGCAGTCATTGTCGAGTTTGTCGCACGCTTCCATTGCGGGAACCACTTCGCCTTGACACGCGCCCCACGCCCCGCCCGTGCACGTCTGCATACCCGACTTGCATTCACCCACGCCGACGGTGCCATTGCCGCCCGAATAACACGACCGCTTTTCGCCTTCCGTCGGACAAGGACAATTGATCCCATTGTCGATTTCGCCGTCGCAATCTTCGTCCGTCCCGTCACACGTCTCGGCTTTCGGCATTCCGGGCACACACGCGGGGACCATACCGCCGGCGCATCCTTCCACCATCACCTGGCAGGCGCCTTTTCCACAGGTTTGGCTGGCAAAACCATCATCGACGCTGCCATTGCAATCTTCGTCGACACTGTTGCACGTCTCCATCCCGGGCAACACCTGCCCCATACAAGCGCCCCATTGCTGCGCATTGCATGTCGACGTGCCGGACTTGCATTGCCCGACATTTTCGGTCCCCATCGGTCCCGTATAACAAGGCTTGGTCTCGCCATCGACACACCCGGACGAACTTCCCCCCGAGCCGCCTTGCCCCGCACTGCCCGCGTCGCCCCCCGCACCACCGCTGCCGGCCCGGCCCCCGGTCCCTCCAACGTCGGTTGGTATCGGCGATTCCGGTGAACAGCCAAAGCCGACGGCTCCGACGACCACGGTCCATAAACCAGCAAAAGTCATCGAGCGGATGGAACTACGCATACCTCAATCTCCCGTGAAATATAAAGTTCAACGAAGGACCTCGTGATTGTGCGCGAATGCTTGCACGAGCCGTTCGGCAAGTAAAGAAGGAAAAACAACACGGATTCGGCAAAGAAAGCAATTCTACTTGGCACGGGCAAACGGCACCCGCGCCACCCCCACCGAATCACTTGAAGCACCCAAGCTGCACGTCATGCTTGCACCCGCCGCGCAATCACTCGAAACTCGACCCATGAAACCCACTTCCACTTTGCTCCGCTCACGCTCAACCGGTTCGAACATCATGAAATACATCCGTAAGTCTTCAATCCTCGCGACAGGTTTGATCACCCTTCTTGCAATGGCCGGCGCTTGCGGCGATCCTCCCGTGATCCGCAACAACGGCAGCGCCGGTGCGGGCGGAAATGGCTCGGGAGGCGGCAACGAAGCCGGCGCTGGGGGTAATGGGACCCCCAACGATCCGTTGCCATTGCGTGTCGCCAATTGGAACGTTCACAACCTCGAGAATGACAAGGACGACAGCGGTGCACAGGGAGAAACCATCGTCACGCCGGCCGAATACGCGGCCCACCGAAAAGCCGTGGGCAAAGTGCTGAATCAAATCGACGCGGATATCCTGGTTCTCGTCGAAGTCGAAAACAAAGCGGTTCTCGACGATCTGAATCAAACCGAATTGGGCGGCAAATACTCCGCTTCGAGCCTCATCGATGGCAATGACTATCGCGGCGTGGACATCGGTGTTTTATCAAAATACCCAATCGATTCGGTTGTTTCTCATAAAGACGAGGGATTCCCTCTGAACGGTACGCAAGGCCCGAATTACTACTATTCGCGCGACTGCCCCGAGATCCACATTCGTTTCAACGGCCGTAACATGGTTTTTCTTGGAACGCATCTCAAAGCGAAGAGCAACGACGATCCGATCAAGCGTCTGGCGGAAGCGCAACACACCCGAGCCATCGCGGATAGCCTCGCCAAACAAGATCCCACCCGAGCCATTGCGATCCTGGGTGATTTCAACGATACGCCCGACTCTCCGCCGTACGTGGCGATCGTCGGCTCCGGCGCGTCGAAATACACCGACGCGACCCTCTCGATCGCCGCGGCGAATCGCTGGAGCTACAACTTCCAGGGCAAATTGGAGCTCATTGATTACCAATTCGTCAATACCATCCTGGCGCCCATGCTCGATGCCCAATCCGTGACGATCAAGCATTCGGCGGACGTGGACACCGCGAGCGACCATTCGCCCGTGATTGCAACGTATATGGTGAATTGATGGGAGGCGGGTCGGGGGCGATGACGCAATCGCCCCCGATGGCTCACGGACACACGCCGGCAATGATCTGCACGTCGTCGATGTTCCACGAGCCGCTTTGCACGGCTTGTTGAGATCCGACGTTGAATCCGAAACGAATGCGCATATTGGCATTCTTGTAATTCGAGATGTCGTACGTCACTTTGTTCCACGCCACATCATTCACCGCGAGCGCGCCATTTTGCCAAACCGTGTACCACGTCGCGCCGTTGTACACCTGCACGACGTGATTCATGTACGGCGCCAGATCGCTCTTGAGCCAGCGTTGGAAGGACAAGTAGAGCGCCGGGGCGTTCGCCGTATTGA
>CAYSYX010000798.1:0-3790 GCA_964435055.1 uncultured Polyangium sp.
ATTCAAGGGCCGCCCGGGCCGAATGACAACGGCGCCATTCATATCTCGCTCAATCAATGCGGCGGGCCTTGCAACAGCTATCACGCCATCAATACCTGGACAAACGTCTCTTCCTACGGTTATGCCTGGGCCACCGCGCAAAACACGGCCCCGGCGATCTTCAGCCACAACGGCGCCGGGACCATTACCGTCGCCCAAGACGGCGTCTACATGATCACGCTGTACAGCATGGCGATCCCCAACAATAACTTGGCCTGGGTGGAAGCCATTTGCCCGTATATCAATGGCGCCGTCGACTGCTCCCCCAATATCGCCATGCCTTACCACCACGGCTGGCATCCCGCAGGTTGGTGGGACCAACAGCACTCCACCTACACCCGGACGCTCACCGCCGGCTCCGTCGTGCAATGGGGCTATTACAACTACGATACCCTGTCCGTTTGGGCCCACGACACCTATACCGCCCTGGAAATCATCAAGATCAAGTAACGCCCGAAACCGCACCTCGGTCGGCGCAAAACACGACGTGCTATTTCCGTGTTTCCAAAAGCGTCGAAATCCACTACGTTCCCCACACCGTGAACCACCAGCTCGCGTCGCTGCTCGAAACCTGGCGTGAACATCGACAACCGGAAATCGCCGATCTTGCGGAAGCCGTCATCAACTCGCTTCTCGCCGGCCATCCGCGTCCGGACATTGGCGCGACGAAAAAAAGCGCCGACAGGGCCTTGTGGCGCGAGGTCGCGGCTCAACGCGATCCCCTCGATTTTCCCCGCCTGATCGCATCCGCTCGCGGCGGCACGCAAGTCGACGTCAAACTGCAAGTGCAATTCTTGAGCGGTTGGGATCATCCCGGCATGGGTCGAGGATTGCTCGCGTTGCTCGAAAACCCGCCTTACGCCGGAATCAAATCGCGACCGATGCTCGAAGAGATCTTCGAAGCGCTCGAACGGACGCGTGATGTTCGCTTGGTCAAACCCGCTCGAACCCTCGCCAAACGGTATTTATCCATCGTCAATTCCAGCACCGGCGGCTGGATCGTCTCCGAATTGGGACGCATCGGCAAAGCCCTGGAGGCGCTTTCCACGCCGCCGTTGTCCGCCGAACAGCGTGCCCAGGTTGATGATATCCAGCAATCATTGCCGGCCGAATTTCGACCGCTGGAACAAGCGCCGGAATCCTCCGCGGAAGATCTCGAAGCGTTGCTTTCGGATGTCTACGCGCATCCGGACGACGACGAAAAACGTCTGGTGTTTGCCCGGGCATTACAAAACGAAGATCGCGATCGAGCCGAATTCATCACGCTGCAAATCGGCGCCGCGCGCGGAACGAATACACCCGAGCAATCCGCACGATTGAAAGAATTGACCACACACGCGCGCTTGGCAGGCTGGGCGCAACCCCTGTCGATGAATGGCGAATGTGAGTTCAACCGAGGGTTTCCCGTCGCGATTCGCCTTTACAAAACGGCATCGATCTCACACGACGAAAAAGCCTGGGCCACCATCGAACGCGTCGAAGCGGTCAATACATTCTCGCAAAAAGCCGCCGTGGAATTTCTGGACAACCCAAGCCTCGCGAATATCAAGAGCGTTTCGGCCATTTCCTCGAAGGTGCTCGCGGCGCTCCAGAACCGCGTTCGAGTCTGGAACACATTGACCTTGACCGACGACACGATGCTCGATGCGCAGCTGTTGCAACGCGTTCCCGAGCTGCGCGAATTGAAGCTGAACCTCCGCGGCGGAAGAGCCTCGCAGCCCCCTCGATTGCTCTGGGACCTGCCGCATTTACAACGCCTGACCTTGAGCATCGGAAACACGCCCAAGGGGACATTGCCCCAGATTCCTCCCACGGTCACCAAAGTCGTCGTGGATGGCGACGTCACGCCCGGTCTATTCGCTTTTGCCTCGGCGGTCGAGGAATTGAGGTTGTGGCCGCAGAAAATCGAAAAGGCGCATTTGGAGGGCCTCGTGGGGTTGAAGTCGCTCTACGTGCGGGCGCATCAAGTCGAACCGGACATTCTCGAGGCAACACCGGCACTTCAGACTTTGAAGATAATGATGCAGAAGACCGAAACCATTTTGCCACACAGGATGTTGTATCCGGTCAAAGGCTTGAAGGGTTTGGATTTGATGTACACGCGTCTCGGCCCGGACGAACTCGTGCCGCTCGTCGAGCTGGAAGAATTGCGTAATCATTGGCTGAACATCGATGGCGTCCCGACGCTTCCGCGCCTCACGCGATTTCATTGCATGTTGCCGCGCACCGTGGCGGAAATCGAACGTTTTCTCGAACGTAATCCGCAAGTTCGCGAGCTGGATTTTTGCTGGAATTCCGGCAGCCAACTCTGGTTTTCCGGGGATCCGGAGCCCTCGTGCAACCGGGCTTGGGAACACTTCTTCGAGGTCCTGGCACGTTCGGGCATCGTATCGTGGGGAAACGAAGACAAAGTGCGGGTCACTCGCGGGGAGCTGGGCTGGACCATCGCGGCGAAAGAAAGTTTGTACACGTATGAATGGAGCTTGCGGGGCTTGGTCCAGAAAATCATAAACACATTCGGAATCGAGCCGAAAACGGTGACGCCGAGCGTGTCCGCCAGACCCAAAATGTGGTTATCACCCGAGTGACCATGACCGACTCGACCTCGGAGCCATTTCGACGTTCGAGACATCTCGTCGTTTTCCTGGCATTTCTTCCGAGCTTTTTGGGATTGCCGGCTCCGACGGCTCAGGCGCAAGAGAACAACACTTGTTCCGAGGAAACCATTGCGTGGATCGCTCGAGCTGATGCGGAGAATCCAGCATCCATTCGCGCCGGGCAATGTTCCTCCACGCACGTCGTCTTGAAGCTGGAACTGCCGGGCACGAATTCGTTCGACGTCGAAATCGCGCACGCCGGTAGAAATGCATTTCGGCGTATCGGGCGTCTCGGCGTTTCGCCGGTCCTCGAAGTCCCTGATTTCAGTCAACTTCCGAGCGCGCAGCGGGAAGCATTCGAAGCTTTGTGCACTTGGCTTTCGGCACACGGCGATGAAATCATGCCCTCCCACGCTCCAAGGATCTCGATATTTCGTCGGCGATTGAAACCCCTTCCCGAGACCGCCTCGTTGGGGAATTTTTGGCCGAATGGCAGCTGGGGCGCCTTGGTTTTGCTTCTCGGTTTGATCGCGGCCCGAGCGGCGCAAAAAAACCTGCGTACGGAACAAGGTCGACGAGAATGGTTCGTCCTGACCATCCTTTTCGTCGTGGCCCTGGGTCTGCGTTTGTGGTTCGGTCCTTTTGCGCCTCATCATGTCAATGGCCAAGGGCCGCTGTGGATTCACGTAGCGAGCGCGGACCCGACCCGACTTGCCGGTTACGGCCCGGGGTATGTCGAATTGTTCTCGTTTGTTTGCGCGATGTTCCCTCGGCATCCCGACACCACCATTTTTGTTTTGAATGCCTGTTTCAGCGCAATCGCCGCCCCCATCGTTTATGCATTGGCCCGAAAACTCGGATTGGATGCTCGTCGAGCGCTCGTCGCCGGAGCATTGACGACCGTCGACGCCGTGGCCCTGCGTTTTGGAGCGACCGAAGCGTATTTTCCCGCGATCATTACATTAACGCTCATCGCCTACGTGCTCTTTGCTTCCGCGGCGCAACGCTCGTGGACCAAAGAACGAAGCGAAGCCATCGGATTGGCGTTTGTCGGAGCGTTGGTATGTACGCAGGCGGCGCATATTCATCCGATCGCGTGGGGGCCCGTCGCCATCGCGCCGCTGTTTGTCGCGGCACTCCCGGCTGGTCTGAAG
>CAYSYX010000799.1:0-3760 GCA_964435055.1 uncultured Polyangium sp.
TGCCTTCACCGTACAATGCTTTCGTCGTTTCCGCGGCCGCGATACCCGAAGGAAATCGAAGGTTTTCGCTGTTGATCATCTGCCGCTTCAAAGGAATCGCAAAACAGGCTCCCAAGAAGGCGACCGAAATCAACCAGGCCACGAGTTCGAAGAAACCCAGTTTTCGGTGGGTGAGCAGCATCAGGGCCGGAATTGCATTGACCAATCCGGCGCTGGCCATCGCGGCCGAAGCGGATGCCGCCGTTTGCATCGTGTTGTTTTCGAGCACCGTAAATGGCGTGCTTCCCGTGGCGCGGTTCCAAAGTTGGAAAACCAACCACGCCGTAATCGCCGCGGTGATGGATGCGCCGTATGTCCACCCAATCGTAAAACCCGTGTACAAATTCGCCGCAGACAAAAGCGAACCAATGATGCAACCGAAAACGACCGACCGCAGCGTATATTGCCGCTCCGTCGGGCGATACACCGTGCGATACCATTCTTCGTCCGAAATTGCACCGGGATTGTTCGGGGCGTCTGCCGCGAGGTCGGGGTTGGACATGTTTATGGACTGTCACGGATGAAGCCCGTACGTCAACGGAAAACGTTCGCGCTCTCGTTCCTCGGGCTTTTGCAGTCGATTTTCGGGATGAGTTACCAGTGGGACGAACCTTCGTCCGACGTCGTCGATGACCTGCCGTTGGTGACGTTCATGGTTTGTCGAGCGGTTTCAACGTCCCTTGGGACAGGACGATTTCGCCTTCCACGACGCTGTCCTCCGGGCGCTCGGAACGGGGATGCTCGACGCGTTGATAGGCAATTCGATACGCAATCGGCAAACGCGCTGCTTTGGGGCCGAGGTCCAAGTCGACGACGATCTTTGAATCGAGCGGACGGTCGTCTTTTTCGACAAACCGCACGACGCCCAGACCGTGTTTCTTTTCTGCAAAATGCCGCATCAAGTAGCGGGTTTCCGAAGCGACCGCTTGAAAATCCACGCCGAGCGCATCGGCGTGCACTTCAATGCGTCGAAAAAGGTCTCCCGTGGGGAATGAATGGCCGGACCAAGTGGGGGTCAACGTCAAGCGTATCGACGTTGCGTTCGGGCGTAATGCATCAATGGTAACGGCGCGACGTACCATTGCCGGATCTCGCGAAGCTGAAAATACATGACTGCGATGCGCCGATGTTTCGCCTTTTGTCGTCACGAGCGGCATGTGGCAATCCGCGCACGATTGCTGATGATTGGAAGAATGGCGGTGTTCTTGAACGGTGGATTGCATGAGCTCCGGCGTTGTTCGACGTCCGGAATCCGGAAATGAAAATTCGTGACACGAGGCGCAAGCATCCGGACCGGCAAATCGGGCATCACGAATGATAGGGTGGATATTCGTCGCGGTTTTCGGATCCGCTCGGGGGACCGCCAATACGTCATCCGCCGTCAGATGACACGTCACGCAGCCAATCCCCAATGATCCCAATGCTTGCGGAACGGGCGTACGGGCGTCCGCTTCCGGGGCGTGACATCCTTGGCAAAATGGCATTGGTTCAATGGAGAAAGCTCGCTGATAAACGGGATCGGTGTGCGAAGCGTGGTGCATCGACCGTTTCCATTCATCCGCAATGGCGACATGGCACGATTCGCAGCGCGCATTCGCCTCCACGGCATTGAGTGTTCGCGGCTGCGGCGCAGGCTTGGGCATCGGAGGAACCGGCCGCGCCGCGAGCGTCGTGGCGGCGATGGTCCCAAGGGCCGCGAGTCCAAGGCGACGTTTGACCTGAGCATGCATGCGCGCATCCTCTGCATACGCTCAGACGAAGCACATTGCCAGTTCATTTTGCGCCTACATCGAAAACGTTGATTGGAATTCGACCCGTGCATTTCGTGCAGCGCATGGGCGAACGGACGCAAACGGTTCGCTGCAAAAACCTCTGCGCGGTCGAGCGATGAAATTGTGCTTATCTTTTGGTAAATGGTGTTGACGCTTCGGTTGAGTATGGTAGCTCTGAACATTGCACGAGGTGCTGCACATGGTTGATCGACGCGAGTTTCTCAAGACTTCCACGCTGGTTGGAGTTGGCACTGCGGCGACGGCGTGCGCCGGTCGCAATGACAGCTTGATTGTCGTTCCGCCTTCGTCGGTCACGGCCGCTGATATGGAGACATATCTCGCACGTCTTGATCGCTCGATGCATGCGTTGTCGACCGAGCCTTCGCCGATGGTGAAGATTTTTCCGGCGAAGAAATTCGCGACGACGGATCCGGTCATCAAAACCGGTGAGGACCTTCTGCGGAGCAATCTGAGGTCGTTGCTTCTGGTCGGTTCTTTTCGCGATTTACCCGAAGAAGGCCGAGCTTATCCCGGCATGCAAAATCGCTTGTGGAATGCAATGGGGGAAATGGACGACGCGATGCGCGGCATGAACAAGACCCTGAGCGATTTGACGCCCACGGAACGTGCGGACATCGGGCGCGCATTACGCGACGATCCGGAACTCGGCATGCGGATCATCGAAGCATTCGACGTGGAAGCGGAAGCCCAAGGTTTGTCGATGGAGCGGCGTTTACACATGCGTTCGCTCGCGGTTCAATCCATCAATCGCTTGAAGCAATCGTCGTCGATGTTCATTGACGAATATACGACGAAAACGCAAAAAATCCTGACGCGTGCGCCCAATGCCGAAGATGTTCAGCGGCAACTGTTGGCGACGCTCGGTGAAGAAGAGTTTTTTGCTTTGCACAAGCGAAATCTCGCTTATGCCGAACGTTGGCGCGTCGCCCAAACCGGATCGTCGCAATATCCCGTTTATTCGGCGCCGGCCAACAAAGCAAATTCAACGGATCCGCAGGGACCATTGGATGCGCCGGGAATGAAAGCGATTACCGTCGGCGCGATTCTCTTGGGAATCGGCCTCGTCGTTTTCCTCGTTTGCGTGGCGATCGGCACAGTCCCCGCCGCTTTCGGCGCCACTGCCGGCGCCATTTTGGGAATCGGCGGCCTCATAACGCTGATCGTCGGCGCATCCATTCGTGCCGCTTCATGACTCGAGCCGAACAGTGATAGCTGTTGGAAACCGTCTTTCATGAAAGTTTGTCATGGATGATGTTTATGCGTCCATGTAAAACGAACCGACGAACATGCCGAATCCGATGAATCTCAGGGATGAAATCGAAATCGAAGATTCGGCCATTTCGCGCATGGACGTTGATACGGGGGATTGGTGAGTATTGCCGTCGCCATTACCGGAATCGGTGCGGTATGCGCGTTCGGACCGAGCATAAAGGCATTGTGGTCCGCCATGGCCGACGGTCGTGATGGTATTCGTCCGATAGACCGGTATTCGACGGACGGTTTTACCACGGTCTTCGGGGCCATGGTTCCCGGGTATGCCCATCGTAAAGGTTGGCGATTCTGTCTCGAATGGGCTCGCGATGCAGCTCGTGAAGCGCTCACCGAAGCGGGATCGGCTGAAATTGCGCCCGAACGTTTGGCCCTGGTCGTAGGGACAAACCTGGCGAGCTACAAAGAGTACATCCATCTCTTGGGCGATGAAATCGGCGATTCACTCAATGTTCGCGGTCCTCGCATAACGTTGTCCACTGCGTGTACCTCGTCCACCAACGCCATCGGTTTGGGCCGCGATCTCCTCCTGGCAGTCGCGGGGCAGGTCGACGAAGCGGGCGCTGAACCCGCCGACGCGCACCAGGAGGTGGCCATGGGCCTCGAGCTGCTCGATCGCGGCGCGCAGCTCGGCGCCGTCGGCGACGGTGATCATCAGC
>CAYSYX010000800.1:0-3746 GCA_964435055.1 uncultured Polyangium sp.
CGTGCCGCTCGTTTTCCTGGGCGTCGCCTGTGAACCGTGCGTTTACATCGACAATCCAATTCCGAGCAACGAAACGAGCCCGAACTCCTCCACCCGATTGATCCCTCGGGATTGGATCGCTGAATGGACGCTCTTGATTTACGCGGCCAATGACGACCTCGACCCGACACTCGTCGCCGCATTCGATGAAGACGCTTTGGAATGGCAACATGGTCTTGGCGGCAGCGCCCTCTTCCGAGTCCTCGTGCAACGCGATTACGCGCCCTTTCAATTGACCGCGGACGGTTTGCCCCGACCGTCCGAACGTTATGCAATTTATCGCGAAGAACGGCATCATCCCGAACATGCTCCGGGCACGGGCGCCCCCGAAGCCATGTTGCTTGGAGAAACCGATACGACCAGCTCGACGACGCTCCGCGATTTTCTCGTTTATGGAATTCGCACATTTCCCGCCCGACACTATTGGATCGCATTTACCGGACACGGCGACGGTTTTGCCGGCCTCGCTCATGACGCGTCCGCAGGAAACGGAAGACGGCTGCCTTTGGCCGGACTTGCCGCCGCATTGTCGGAAGCCTCCGCCGTGATAACGTCGGAAATCCGCGCCAAACCCGAATACGGCGGACCGAATACCTCCAACCGTATCGACGTCGTTTCTTTTGACGCCTGTCGCTTGGGCGCCATTGAAGTGGCCGCATCTCTTGCCGACACCGCCGATTACATGATTGCTTCCCAAGAATCGGTCCCCAACGGCGGCCATCCCTACGGCGCACTACGGTACATCGCCCAAGACGAACCGGGATCCAATCCCCGAACGCTCGTCAAAGCCATCGTGACCGATTACGTTCGCGCGTACGTCGACGGCGTTTCGACCGCCGGACGCTCGTATGTCGGCACGTCGGTCACGAGCGTCGGAGTCGACCTGAACCGCATCGGTGACCTGGAAACGAGCCTCGCGAAGGTCGCCACAGCCGTAGAACGCACGCGTCCGCAAGGGTTTTCATGCGCCGATATGCAATCGCTGCTCGATGCGGCATGCGCCGAAGCACGTGTGGCCGCTCCTCGAGACGCCCACGACGAACCTCCACGGACAAACCCCACGCCGGCCTCGGTCGCGTCGGTGGATCTGATTGCGCTGTTGGAACACTTGGCGCGCGGCTCGCAATGCAATGCCGTTTCGCAAGACTCCGCAGCTCCCCAAGACGACATCGCCCTGGCGGCGGAAAATGCCTTGTCGATCATCGGCCGTCCGCGTGAACTGCCGCCCCTGGAATACGCCGGACAATATCGTACGATCACCGAATTCGGTCCGTCGAGCCCGTTTGTCGTGGAAGCCCAACGCGTCGATCCTGGAACGGGTATTCATTTGGGCGGCTTGAGCGTCCTATTCGGCAATCCTTACGATCTGCTTTATCAAACGGACGGCCATTCGCTCTTCGATACGTATCGGTCGCTCCCGTTCGAAGCTGATACGGGCTGGACACGTGTGTTCGCCGCGTGCATTGCCGAAGCCCAGGCGTGCCGCGCGTACGTACCGCCCCCGGGCGAAAGCGTTTCGGAAGGTCCGTGCGGGAAATTGTAAATCGATCTTATTTCTTGATGCGATCCGGATCGCCGAGAAACTCGAAATGCATGGTATCTTCGAGTTTGTCGTGTCCCAACCAATCGAACCCATAACGTTCGAACGCTTGGATCCAGCATTTGGGCATATCGGCGCGATCGTAAGGTGATTTCGCAGCCATTTTGCATTTCGGATGGCTCGGCCAAGGAGCGACGCAACCACAGCAAGGATTACGGTCCGGGTCGACGTCGATGGCGATGCCGAAAAGATGATTGGAGACTTCGATGCCGCGATACGTGTTTGCCCCTCGAAACCCGCCGATCGCCTTGGGTTTGTAGGGGAATTTGGCTGCGCAGGTGCTTTGAATTCTTTTCTCGACGCACGCCAAGGCCGGGGCGACTTTGGAATGCACGGTCACGGACAAGCCCATGAATTGCATGGACGTCGCATTCGACAAAGCGGCTTTGCCATTGAATCTGCGGGTCAGGTCATCGTTGACATGACCATAACGTTCCACGAGATACCGCAAAGCGACCGATTGTTTTTTGATGTCGATGACGCCGTTGGTCATGTAATGGCGCCGTTCGAGGGACTTTTGGGGACTTTGTACGCGGCAACCATTTTCGAATCCGCCGGCCGCCGACGACGACGTGGTTTTGGACTTCGTTTTGGACTTGGCCTTGTTTTTCTGCGTTTTCGCCGCCGTTTTTCCTTCTCGAGCATCAGCGGAGGAAAAATCGTCCGGAAATACCGGCAGAATCACAAGCGCCGCGGCACACGCCAATATCACGCGCGAAACATGGTGCATCGAACGAACTCGCAGATTCGTGCGAAGCCTGGTCGCGAAAGTCCAAGTCACTCGACGTTCATACACGGCATCGAGACGAGATGCCAGGAAGTTGATTCAAATTCGTCGTGCGTGGCGATGCTCGAAGCCCGATCAAGACGTCGCTTCTTCAGAAGCCTCAGCCTTGCCGGGTTTATCGGGTACTTGGCCTCCGACACTGCGCAAAAGCTCCGCGACGCTTTCGTACGAACGCGCGCGTAAGTCCTCAATCCGCGCACTCTCGCGACCTTCGGTCTTGGGCTGAATGGGCGCGCCGAGACGTACTTTGACGGTCCGCGCCGGCGTCACGATGCCATTGCGCATCATGTCCCACGTGCCGTCAATGGCCACGGGCACGACCGCCTTGTTGGCTCGAACCGCCGCGACGAACCCACCCGGTTTGAAGGGTTTGAGCACGCCGTCTGCGCTGCGAGTTCCTTCGGGGAAAATGAGCAATGGTTTGCCCGCGACCAGAACGTCTTGAAAACGCTTCACGACGACCGCCACCGCTTTCGGCCCCTTGCCTCGATCCACTGGGACATGTCCCGCGAGCTGCAAGTGCCAACCCAAAAACGGCACTTTCATCAATTCACGTTTCGCCGCCCACTTGAAATCGCCGGGCAAAACGGCTCCAAGCACCAAAATATCGAGCATGCTCTGGTGATTCGAGCAATAAACGAAGGCCGGATCGCTCGGTACGTTCTCCGTACCGGAAACCTCAATCTTGATTCCCAACGCTTTCGCACTGTTGATGCACCACTTGCGCATCGCCCACGTGCTCGCCGAATGCTCGCGCGTGAGAGGTCCTCCCACGAGCGAGATGGTTCCATACCCCGCCGTGCGCAACGAGAAGGGCCCCCATTGGCGCACCAACCTCATGGTGTCTAAGAAGTTCATGTCCAGGGCCTTCTATCACCGTCGCGTCACGATTTCCAGCCCCATGTCATGACGAACCCGGGTTGAACATTTGGAGCTTCGGATCGGCTTCGCCGTCCTTCGCCCCAAACCCCTCGTTGAACATTTGGGGCTTCGGATCGGCTTCGCCGTCCTTCGCCCCAAACCCCGACCTTCAAAGAGGATTCATGATGAGCCCGTACCCGACGGTCTCGGGTTTGCCCGCCCGTTCGAACTTGACCGTGAAAATTCCCGGTTCGACTTCGGCTTGAAGGACCGCTTTGCGCATCGTCCCCGCCCACTCGGCAAGCACCGGCGCGCCGGGTTTGCCCTTCCACTTGATGGGAATCGGCACGAGATCACTTTCGTTGACGATCATCGCGGCTCCACCGAACCCCAGGCAAAACCAACGCGGCTGCGCTTCGTCCGTTCGCGACACGAGAAGCACGTGGCGAAGGTCGCCGT
>CAYSYX010000801.1:0-3724 GCA_964435055.1 uncultured Polyangium sp.
GGGTGTACGGCCGGAGACTCTGTTCCTCGGGAAGGTGACAGCGGTTAAACCTCACCCCACAGAAAAACCACCGGCACCGTGTGGCAAGAGGTTCGAACCGCATTGGGCGCACGTGCTCGAGCCGGCGCAGCATTTTCAAGGGCGCGAACGATTGCGCGAAGAACTCGAAGCGTGGCTCTTGAAACGTGGCGATGTCACGCGCATTGTGGCGGTTTGTGCGATTGGGGGGACCGGAAAAACAGCCCTGGTCGATCGGGTGCTCCGAGATTGGCTCGATGTAATCGATAAAGCAGGAAACCCCTTGTATGGCGGCGTGTTCGTCTGGTCGTTTTACGAGAATGATCGCGTGGACGATTTTTTTGGTGAAGCTTGTCGGTATTTTGTTGGAGAAGAAGGCGAAATCGGTGGACGGAGCGCGCGTCTTGCAGCAGCTCTCAAGGATGGTTTGCCGCATCTATTCGTATTGGACGGGCTCGAAACGGTGCAAGCTGAGCAGGGTGCCGGTCGCGCCAAAGGCGAACTTCTCGATGCTGCCTTTCGGACGCTGATTCGGCAAATCGCCGCGAAACAGCTCGGACAAACGCGCTTGCTGGTGACTTCGCGTTTTCCGCTGTGCGATGTCGCAAGTTGGGAAGGCGAAGGATATCGAAAAGTCGACCTTGATGATTTGGATCCGGGCGCTGCACGAGCCATTCTGCGCGCGTGGGGCGTGCATGGGGATGACGGCGTGCTCGACGCACTTGCGCAACGCGTGGGATGGCACGCGCTATCGGTGCGAGTCATGGGCGCTTATTTGAAGAATTACGCCGATGGCGACGCGACGGAGGGCCTTGGACTCGATTTGGGCGAAATGACCAAAGACGCAGCCGAGGCCGATCGAAAAGCGGTTAAGCTCGACAAACTGTTGGGGCATGTATCAACGCGAATGGCGCCCGAAGAGCGCGAGGTGATGGCGCGTTTGTCCATCTTTCCGCGAGGAATCGGGGCGGACCTGTTGTATGCATTGGTCGAATCGGGTGGAGAAGTTGCCGGTGTTTTGGCCGGTTTGACGGAAAAACGAATCGTATTGATTTTGCGGCGACTCGTTTTGCAAGGTTTGGCATTTTGTTATGGCGAGGCGAACCATTGTGTATTTACAGCCCACCCGTTTTTGCGCGATCATTTCAGGAAAATTATTGGGGTGAAGATGGGAGACGTGCACGAGGTGCTGAGGCAAAAACTTGCGCCGAGCCTCGAAGCTAAGCCAAGGGAATTGCCGCGCGACAAAGAAACGCTCGATAAGTACGAGGCGTTGATAGAGCATACGCGGCTCGCTGGGAAGAGCGAAATGGCCTTTGATCTCTTCTGGTACGGGATGGGTGGTACTTACCTCGCTGTTCAACTCGTAGAGTTTCGGCGCGGACAACGTATTCTCCTGGCATTTTCGCCGGATGGATCGCCCGAGCGCTGCGGTCAGGAGCTGACGGCATTGAAGCGCTGCACTCTTCTTGGACATTGGGGGATTTTCGCCAGGCACCTCGGGGATCTCGTCCTCGCTAAGCGCTGTTTAGAAGCGGCTGTCGTCATTGCTCGGCGGGAGAATCAACCTGCCACTGTTTCAGACATGCTTCAAACCATCGCCGGACTCGAATTGACGCAAGGTCGTCTCGCAGCAATGATGCAGTACGCCCAGGACTCGCTCAGTTGGGCAACAGGATCCTATTCGCTGGCGCTTGTAGTCGGCCACGCTCTCCTCGCCGTCGCTTTGGTTCTGACTGGCAAGTCCCCAACCGGTTGGAAACATTTCGCCGAAGCGACACGCCTCGAAGGTCAACCACTGCACGCGTATCGCGGCATTTTGGAGGCGGAGGTCCGTCTCAGAACGGGTGACCGTGCGGGAGCGCTGGAACAAAGCAAGGAGAACCTCGCGATTTGTGAAGCAATGGACTGGAAGTACACCATTCCTCCGCTTCGCATCCTGCTCGGACATATCATCCTTCCTGATGCGCCCACCGAAGCCCGCCATCACCTCACACTGTCCCGCACCCACGCCACCCAAACGGGCGATTTTGAGGTTATGCTCCGCGCTCATCGCCTCGCCGCCGAAATCGAATTGCACGAAAATCACCCCGACATTGCCCATGCCGAAGCGTCCGAGGGGCTGCTCCTCGCAGATTCACACGGGTATGGGCTTTATGCCATCGATCTTTTGTTATTGCTTTCCCGTTCGTGTTTGGCCTTGAATCGCCCGACAGAATCGTTTCACCACGCCAAACGAGCCCTCGATCGCTCCACCGACCCCGAATGCGGTTATGCTTGGGGCGAGGCGGACGCGCTGCACTTGCTGGGATTGTCGCACCTCCATTTGGGCGAACGAGACAAAGCCCGGGAACGATTCGAACAAGCCGCCGCCATTCGCACGCGCATCGAACATCCCGAAGCGGCGGATTCACACAAGCAGACATTGGCCTTGACGAACGATTGAATTTGCTGGACCAGCGACACAGGGTTTGGTATGTTCGCATGAACCCACATGCCCTCACCCAAAATCCTCTTCCTCGGCGCAAACGGGCGCGATACGACACGGCTGCGCCTCGGAGCCGAAGCGCGATATATCCGGAATGAACTCGCCATTGCCGGTGTCGGAGATGCCTTCGAGCTCGTCACGGAACTCGCCGTACGGCCCAACGATTTGCAAAGCCTTTTGTTGTCGTATACGCCCAACATCATCCATTTCAGTGGGCACGGGTCCGAGCGGCCCACGAATTTGCTCTTGTCCGCGACGAGAAGTGCTTCCCGTGAATTCATGTCCGCCAATTGCGACGCTCCTACGAGCAAAGGAGCGTCCGGTGGGATTCTCCTCGAAGACCACAGCGGAGCTGCCGTCCATGTGCATCCCGAAGCCCTCCGCACGTTGCTCGCGCTCCTGGAGCGGGACATACCTCTGCGCTGCGTCGTACTGAATGCATGCTTTACAGCGTCGCAAGCAGAAATGATAGCGAAACACGTCGATTGCGTGATCGGCGCTGTGCGGGAAATCGAGGACGAATCGGCGCTCGCCTTCGCAACAGCGTTTTACCGGGCCATTGGCCATGGTAAAAGCGTGGGGGCGGCGTTCGAGCTTGGTCGCAACGAGATTGGTCTGCGGGGTTTGGCGGGTCAAAACGTGCTGCAGCTCTTCTGTCGACGAGGCATTGCGGCGGAAAACGTTTTCATCATGGGCAATGCCTCGCCGAAGGCCAAACAAAAAGCACCTGCACCCGTCATGCGTGAGGCTCAGGCGATTGCGTCTCGTCCCGCGCCATATCATGTCGAATTGCATCTGACGCGAATGAAAGGACCGGCGGCGCGGGCTGAACTTTATGATGCGCGACTCATCGATGGAGAATCGAAAGGGCTCGATGCAATAGGCGTGGTTGATCTGGGAGCCGAGGAGTCGGCCAAATCTCTGCATACGTTTGTCCAAAACAACGCATCCACGGACGACGTTTTGGCCTTCGGGCAGCAATTGCTTTATCGACTTCTTGGCGACGAGGATGTGCGAGCCTTATGGAAAGAAATCCAACAGCGTCGCGCGGGAGCACAACGGCCGCTGCGCTTGGAGCTTGTCTTTGCCGCCATGGATGCTCAATCGCTGGGACAAATTCCATTCGAGTTGCTTGCGGATTGGTCAGGGTTTTTCTTTCGACGACCTGGCTCGTCCTTTGTGCGATCCGTGCGGGGCATGGCCGTGCGCACGCTGCAG
>CAYSYX010000802.1:0-3721 GCA_964435055.1 uncultured Polyangium sp.
CCCAAAGACGCTCCGCCTTCCGCAACTTCAATGCATTCAGGCGTCGTCTCCGCCAAGCGATACCGACACAAGCGTCCCGTCGTTTCGAGCACGCACAACCCGTCCCCGCATTCTGCAGCATCGACGACATTCCACGGGAAAAATGCGGCATTACCTCCGGCCTTGTCGAACATCCAGACCGCCGACCGATTCTCGGCCCACGACAAACCCTGCCGCTCCGCCATGGCAATCCGTTCGAATCGAACGCCGTCCATTTGCTCGAGCACTTCGCCGGCGAACGATACCGCCGAAACACCTCCCTCCGGACGCGCGACGAGCCATTGGCTTGTCTCTACAAACGCCGCGGTCGCCACGCTGAAGGGCAACCGAGCTCCCACACGCAATTGCGTTGCATCCGATGTATCCACCAAGGTGGCCCCGGTGTCACCCAACCACGTCGACGCCACGAGCAAATGATTTTTCCCGCCCACCAAGCGCATCGGGCGATTCAAGATCGGCACTTCACTCTTGACCGCACCGGTTTCGGGCTCGAGCTCCAGCACCCTTTTATCGCGCAATCCCACGAAGAGCCGATTGTGCACGACGGCGAGCGACATGATCCGATCGAGTTTTTCATGGTCGAACAGCACCGGAGGGTTGTTGGAATCGAGATCCATTCGCAAGAGCCCATCGCCGGAGCCGGCCAAAAACAACGACGACGCCATAAAAGCCGCATCGACGGGTTCCACCGGTAGCGAAATCACCTTCGGATCGTGTCCGGGAGTGACGAAAACGAGCTTCCGTCGGCGGCACAAACCAGCAATGCCCCGCGCCGACGCTACGACGCGAAAACAATGCTCGTGCGGCGCCAATGGCTTTGTAAATATCGGCTTACCCGCCGCATCCAACGTATATTGCGTCAAACCCGCCGGACCGTCGGCCACGATGAGTTTGTCTTCCCAAAGGACGATATCGGCGGCCGATCCCGGCGTATCCACCACGGCAATCGGCTCGAGCGATCCTGTATGTAGCGCCCAAATTCGACCCATTCCGGCGGCATGAGCGACATCGCCACGCACGGCGATCGCCGTAATGGATGGTTTTGAAACGATGACTTCGACGGTTGCCGGAAACGGTTTGTCCGCCAACGCTGCAATCGAAGATAGCGGTGAATACAACGCTCGTTCGTCCGGCGCCGGATCGGCACAACCGAGGATCACTCGGGCAAGTACCACAAAAAGTAGACCACTCGGCAAAGAAAACTTCATCGATTCGAAGGCTGGACGAACGTCACCACCTCATGATACCAGAACTGAATGGCACTTGAACAGCGCCCCGCAACGCTCACGATGATTCGCGAAAATAACGGGGAATTCGTCTCTGTTCCCAGCGTGCATGTCCGCTTGACCGGGCCCAATCGAGCACCGCAATCGGTGCGGCTCGGGGTTGACCCCGTACTCGTCGGTTCCACGCCGGACTGCGACATCGTCGTGAACGATCCTTATGTTTCTCGGCGCCATTGTGCATTGACATTGACGGACAAAGGCGTCGTCGTTCGCGATTTGGGAAGTCGCAATGGGATTTGGGTGCAATCCGTGCGCGTGTATGAAGCGCTCATTCCCGCAGGCGGAAGCGTGCTCATGGGCGGGTTGGCGCTCACGGTCGACGTCGCGGGAGAATCCACTCGATTCACGTTGTCGACGGCCCACGGATTCGGCGCGGCCGTAGGCAAAAGCGTCGCCATGCGCGTTTTGTTTGCCCGTCTGGAACGAGTTGCGAAAACGGACGAACCAATCCTTTTGCTGGGCGAATCCGGAACGGGAAAAGAATTGTTGGCTCGAGCCGTTCACGAAGCGAGCCCTCGATCCCAAGGCCCTTTCGTGGTCTTCGATTGCGCCGCGGTATCTCCGGCGCTGGTCGAATCCGAACTTTTCGGCCACGAAAAAGGTGCATTCACGGGCGCGCATGCGGCACGTACGGGGCTCGTCGACGCGGCTCGAGGTGGAACGCTTTTTCTCGATGAAATCGGTGAATTGCCGCTCGATCTGCAACCCAAATTGTTGCGTATGCTCGAAAATCGTACGGTTCGTCCCGTCGGCTCGAATGAAACGCATCCCGTCGATGTGCGGATCATCGCGGCGACGCATCGAGATTTGCCCGCGCGCGTGACTGCCGGCGAATTTCGCTCTGATTTGTATTATCGTCTCGCCGTCGCTGAAGTCCGTATTCCGGCATTACGCGACAGGCGCGAAGACATTCCCCTTCTCGTCGAGCGTCTGCTGGCGGCGCGGGAACCTCCGGCGACATTGGCCGATTTACCTCCAAATACGCTGTCGATGCTCATGGCGCACAATTGGCCCGGAAATGTCCGCGAACTGCGCAATATGCTGACTCGGATCATGCTTTTCCAAGCCGGTGATGTATTGGCGCCCGCTCCGTCGCCGGAAACGCTCGCCGCCGAGACTTCGAATGACGTGCGGCTCGATATTCCCTACCACGCCGCCAAAGAAGCCATTCTCGCCGATTTCGATCGGCGTTATGCGGCCGCGCAGCTCCGAGCTCACGGAGGTAATGTGTCGTCGGCGGCTCGGGCGATGGGTGTGTCCCGACAATTTTTGCACAAGCTGATCGCTCAATACGGATTAAAAGCCGCGGCTTCCGGAGCTTCGTGATTCCGTCGCAGACGGCGCCGACCTTCGGCTCTTTCGGACGGCATACAACGCTCTTGTCCGCACGTGTTGTATTCGTGTAGGATGCGCTCATGCGTGTCAATTCTCGGGTGGGTGCCTTCGCAGCTCTTGTCGTTTTGGCTGGTTTTTCGGCGTGTACGTCGATTTTGGGGATTGAGCCGCCCCAAGACCCGCTGGCGAGCATCTGCCATCCTTTCGTATGCGACAACGGCGTATGCGACTATCGGTTCCCGGGAAAGGACGTCACCTGCGGCGCATTGATGAATTGCGATGGCAAAGGGGAATGCAAGGGCGTTTTCGAAGCCCCTTGTACCGTGGACGAAGAGTGTATTTCGGGTCTTTGCGTCATGGACCAATGCAAAGCCGATACGCTGGTACCGTGCGTAATGCCGACGGATTGCGCCAGCCTGCAATGTGTCGACGGCCTATGTCGCCTGAACCTTCTCGAAGGCTGCATGACCAACGAGGAATGCGGTTACAACGTTTGCACGGATGGAGCATGTCGCCTCCTGGACGGCAGCGGCTGCGATCTCTCCGAGGAATGCGCTTCGCGCCTCTGCGAAAATACCGTTTGTCTGCGTAGCGACGGAGCAACGTGCACGGACTCCAACGAATGCGCTTCCGGCGATTGCGACGGCGCCCAATGCAGAGTTTCCGTGGGGCACAAGTGCATGGCGAATACCGACTGCGCATCCGGTGCTTGCGTGGGAAATCTATGTACCGGGCAGAGTTGCGTACATCTCCCGAAAGACTGCGGCTCGCCGACGACGTCGTGTTGCGAATCGGCAAAAGTCACGAGCGAAAGCTACAACCGCAATCACGACACGATGCTCATGAACCCCGCTCCGGCAATTGCTTCGGAGTTTTACCTGGACCGTTTTGAAGTCACCGTCGGCCGTTTTCGCAAGTTTGTCGAGGCCTACCCCGATAGCAAACCCGCCAACGGCGCCGGACAACACTCGATCATCGTCGGCAGCGCATGGAACGCCGATTGGAATACCCAATTGCCCAACACGCGTGCAGACCTCATCGCTTCGCTCAAACAGTGCACT
>CAYSYX010000803.1:0-3714 GCA_964435055.1 uncultured Polyangium sp.
GGCCATTGTGTTCCCCTATCAGCCCGTTGACTCATCCGCTCGCGACCAAAAATCGTGAAGTGCGATATGGCTCGAAATACCCGTGTATTCCTCGATCCTTCGCCCTCGCGTTCGGACTCTTGTGCCGATGATTCAACCGACTGGCATCAACAACGTTACAGGACGACGAACCCCCGTCGTCCGCCCGCGCCAAACTAGTCCACGAAAAACACCCGTCAACTGAAAAGTCGCAAAAGGTTTGTCACCCCTGTTTTTCCTTCGACAACCTCCGTATGAATCCACCCAATCGAGCGCCGACAGTAGGCGGCCTCTGAAATACGGATCGTATGTTCAGTGTCTGTTGGTCCCAAAAGGTTTCTCTTGAGACTTGGCTTGACGTCGAGTATGGGGCCTGATCGTGTCCACCGCTCCGTCCATCAGCCCGCTCGTCGATCGGCTTTGCGCCCGCTTTCCCGACCGCGATGATGGGTTGGTCGTGCTGACGGACCTCCTCGTTCTCATTGCCGCGGCCGATACGGTCATTGACGACACGGAAAAACGCGCCCTGGCCGAGTCGATGGAGACGATGCTCTCGTCGCATCTGGCACCTCGCGTCTTGCGCTCCGTGGTCGACGAAAGTCGCGCTCGCATTCGCGGAGTCGGCCCGGACGTCAGTGCCGACATCATCGGTCGCAAGCTCGCTGCTCGACGTGCCGCCGAAGACGGCTTGCGCCTGGCCATTTTCATCGCGGCAGTCAGCGAAGGCATCTCGTTGGTCGAGCGTCAACGTATCGAACGAGTGGCCCGGGCTGCCGGGCTTCCGGCTGATCGTCTGGACGAACTCATGGCCGATCCATTCGCGTTTTGATGGGATTTTTCGCGACAACGTCTCAATCTTCATCTTCCCCCGAGAAAGGTTACCCTGGCGTCATGACCTCTGCGCGTCTCGTCACCATCGATTGTGATTACCTCGGTCCGGGCATTGCCGCCGCGTACCTGCGTATTGAAGGCGATGAAGCGGCGTTCATAGAGACAAACACCACCCACGCCGTCCCCAAATTGCTCGCCGCTTTGGAGCGGGAAGGTCTTTCTCCGAAGCAAGTTCGTTACATCATCGTCACGCACGTGCATCTCGACCATGCCGGCGGAGCTTCGTCGCTGGCCAAGGTTTGTCCGGAAGCCACGGTCTTGGCTCATCCGCGGGCAGCGCGGCATCTGATCGACCCGTCGAAGCTCGTCGCGAGCGCTCGCGCGGTGTACGGCGCCGAAAAATTCGACGCGCTGTATGGAACCATCGAATCCATCGACGCTGCTCGCGTGAAGCAGCTGGACGACGGAGCCGAGGTTGCTTTTGCCGATACGTTTTTCCGGTTCATTCACACGCGGGGGCACGCGAATCACCATTTCATCGTTCACGATCCCACGCGAAACAGCGTTTTTACGGGCGATACCTTTGGTTTGTCTTACCCGCAGTTACAACGCGGCAAACCATTCGTGTTTCCTTCGACCAGTCCCACGGATTTCGATGCCCCGGCAGCTCATGCCAGTATCGACATCGTGCGCAAGCTCGGCGTGGACAAAGCCGCATTGACGCATTTCGGTGAAATCACGGCGATTGAAGAAGCCGCAGCCCAGCTGCATGCTTGGATTGACATGTCCGCGTCATTGATGGAGCAGGCGAATCAAGGCGACCCGGCGCAGGCGGAAGCAACGATTCGCGCGGGGCTCGTTGCGGCAATGGATGCCGCCGCCGAACAGGCGGGGATTCGATTCGATGCGGCCGATCGCGCGTTGCTCGAATTGGATATCGGTCTGAATGCGCAGGGACTTGCTTACGCGGCGTCGAAATTGCGGACATAATTTCGCGGGCGACGGAGCATATCGACGCTCGCGCCGCCGTTCTGCGCGGATGGACTGTCATCCGGCGATTGCCCGCCCGGTTACTGTTCCAAGACAATCCATTTCGACACATTCGTCTTGAATGAATCGAATGCCGCCGCATTTCCGTCGAAATGGAACGGATGCGCGGCATTTCCTTGCGGATCGCTGTTGATGAAGATCTGACTCTTCGCCGGATCCGTGGTGTTGATTCGATTCCGAATTTGTCCACACGCCAAGGCCGAGTCCATGAGGAGAGCCGACATATCCATGGCCGCTTGGGCTTGCGTGTCGGTGCCGTCATGGCACGCAAGGCACGTCGTCATGGGACCTTTCGCGTTCATTTCGAACGCCGGCACGTCCTTACAGCCGCCGATGGGAGCCCCGGAAGGCGTCACCAATTCGATTTTTTCGAATGCAAAACTCATTTTGGCGTCCTGTGTCCAATTGACGAGTAATACCGTTCCCGGTCCGAGTGCTCCGGAAGTACCTGCCGCGAATGTTTGATCCACATTGGAAAAACTATCGACCACATCCGGCACGGGGTCCTTGTCCAGGGGATGCACGATGAACAATGGATGAACGACGTGGACGCCCATTTCGAGCGTGGGGTGTATTTCGATTTCGTTCAATTCCAAGGTCGAATTCGTTACGAGTTTGGCTTGGAACGTGAGGGCGATCCCGTTGTAGAGGGCTCCGAGCGAATCCAGATACACGGCGTTGAAGCCCATGCGCGGCACGAACGGCTCGATTTTCGATTGGGCGGCGACCGGTGCGTCCGTGAAATTCTTCGCCTCCGCGTCGAGCCAGGCTTCGACCTTGGGCAAGAGCGAATCTTTCAAACTGGGCGAATCGAGGTTTTTGCCGCTGTGTCCTTTGCCGTTCATTGCGTAGGTGAGCAGAATGCTCTCCAGGGGGTTTTTCTTGACGATATCGGGCCAGCTCACGAACGATTGATACCAATCGGGGCCGATGAGAAACGGCGTATTCGCCGATCCGCCGATTTCATGGCAATCCCCGCAAGCGGCAAGGATCTCCGGTTCCATTTCGTCCCACAATTCGCGGGCCGTTTTCGTGGGCGCAGGTGTTCCCCCGCTTCCGCCTTGACCTTGCGTTCCGAGAAGTTTGTTCGGATCGTCTTGATTGCAAGCGCCCATCGCCAGCGCGATGGTCATCCCGATGCCGCCCACTATTTTCAAGCCAACGATGCGCATCTGACACCTCCCAAGGTCGCTCATCGTCGCCCGAATCTTCCAAGAGATCAAATGAGATTGCGAGCATACGTAATTCTCCGTAGGCGTGTGGGTCCGGCGCACGCGCTCTTTCATTTTCGCCACATCGCCGCTATTGAAATCACCAAATATCGCATGGTACACTCTTTCCGAGGTATCTACGATGCGCCGAATTCGACTTGCTTTGGGGCTCGGTTTTCTGGCTTCCGCCGCGACGGCATTCGCTGCTTGCTCGAGCGATCCGAATACGACCCCGACCGGTGGATCCGGTGGAACCGTCAACACGGGCGGTGGAGGCTCGGGCAATGGCGGGGCCGCCAATGGCGGATCGGGCGGGGATATCTTCATCGATTCCGGTCCGGGTTGTCAAACCGGCGAAGCTTGTGGCGATGGTGGGGTCTGCGCCGGCGGCGTCTGTTGCACCGCGGCGCTCGTTTGCGGCAATGTTTGCTGCAATGACGGACAAGTGTGCAGTTTTCAGCAATGCGTCACGCCGGGAGCCAATTGCGTCGATCCGTCGGATTGCCCATCCGGATCGTATTGCGATTATTCGCTCGGCGATATGGTCGGTGCGGGAGGTTCGGGCGGCAGCGGTTCTTGCCAAGGCGGCGTTATGCCTCAGGCC
>CAYSYX010000804.1:0-3713 GCA_964435055.1 uncultured Polyangium sp.
ACCAACGGATGCGCACGTCGCGGCGAAACGCACCGTCACGTATACGATCAATACCGCGGCCAGCAAGTCCACCGTCAATTTGGCTTATGCCGTGGCCGTCGACGGTCAAGTATTGAACGAGTACAAGACGAGTGTTTTGAAAGTAAAAACCAACGGCGCGGCAACGATTCGCGTCAGCGTGGAGCCCGGAAAAAAGGTCAGTTTGTATCTGAACAGCGACGCCGTTGCCGGTCGGAGGAACAAGCCGGTTTACGAGGTGACGCCCAAGGATAAAAACGTCCTGGTGAACATTACCGAAAAATTGGGCAAACACAACGATCCGGATACTCCGAAGCTCGTGGGAAGCGATAAGGTCGTCGATCGATACAGCGCTCCGCTGACGGGCGATATTTGGATGAAGTTCACGCACAAATTCACCGCCGCGGAGGTTGACAAGTTGATTCCGGCGGGCACGCCGACCGAAGTGATAACCGCGGTGCGATCGATTTATGCGGGTTTGTCTTCGGGTACGTTGGTCATGGCGGTTCCTTACAATAGTCTCACCGTGACCGTGACCTTCCGCGACGAAGCAGGCGACAATCCTCATAAAAATATCACCAAATTCGACTTGGTGAAAGACGGATTGCCTCGGGTCCATCCGGCGACCTTCGCCGCCGCCCTTTCGGCAGCCATTGACGCGAATGTCCGCACAATCACGACGAGTTCGAATTGGCGCCCATGCCTTGGATCCATTGCGCATCGATCGGGGCTTGGTCTCGATATCGTCGAAGTGGGCGGTACGCGGATGTTCAAGGACAAGGGCTTCAACAATCATGAAATTGCCTTAAAAAATGCCTATAACGCCGCCAAACCCGGACCGGCGAAAGAAGAAGCCAAAAAAGCGTGGCTTGCCGAGCACAATAAAAACGAACCCATGCACGTCCAGGCATTCCGAGCTTCCTTGCGAAATAACAAGGGTGTCAAGCAGCTCTTCGATCCTTGGGAGATGGATGCCGACACGACGAAAGCGGGTTTTGATCCGAATCGGCAAAACACGGGCAATGAAGTTCTGCATCACCACCACTTGCACATCACCGCCCGGGATAAGGATCTCATTGCGTAATCGGGTGCGACGCATGAGAAATCGAGAGGACCCTGCGACGTCATGATCATCCGCCAAGCCACAGAAGCCGCCTTTCAAAAAATGGCGATTGCGGCATTCGAAGACGAGATGGTCAAGCATTGTCTCGAGTTTGCGCCGACCCTTTGCAAACTCGGCGGTGAAGAGAATTTGCGTATTGCCATTCGTCACGGGATGGCGGAAGCTTCGGCGAAGGGTTTTACTCGACGAGGTTCCGTGCAATTCTATTTGGATTGCATGCTGCTCTTCGGCAGCGGGTTCGCGACCGATCCGCAATATCCGCAATTGGCGGAGGTGATGGCTCGCGACGATTTCGAGCACGAAATGCAAAAGGCCGAAGCGTTGTATGATGCCGTGAAGCGGCGCCTCGAAGATGTGGCGGGAACCGATTACCGTTATATGCGCGGTTGTTTGCGCCGCTTGTTGCCGATGCTCGAAGGCGAAGTGCCCGTGCAAAAAGAATCGTTTGCAATGGACATGCTCCGCATCTTCGATGAGCTGCATCCCGACAAAGCCGCGGCGAACGGGCCGATCGCAAACGAAGCCATTGCTCGGCGCGCCCTGGAACGCGCGCGTGAGGTCCACGGTTTTACCGGGATACGATCCGTCGCCGTATTCGCCATTGTGATGTGGTTGTCGGGGCACCATTGCGACGAAGATCCTTTCCGACCGTGGATTCGTGAAACTTTGACAAACTCGTCCGTTCAAGGCACCGAGGCGGTCGGCGCGCTTCTCGAAAAACAAGCCGTCGCCTTTTTTGAAGCTTACCTTCAGGAGCTCGTGTAGGAGAAACGCAGATGGCACAAGATGTTTCGTCTCCCGCCTCGGCTGCCGGCGCCAATCAACCTGTCGACGCAACGGCGAGCACGTGTAAAGAAAAACGCGTCATCGTCATTGATCCGGGTCATGGCGGAACGAAAAAGGTCGGCGGAAGCAGCCCGAACAATGCGGTCGCCGCCTCCGGCGTGCTCGAAAAACGCCTGACGCTCGAATATGCCCAAGTGCTCCAAACGCACCTCGAGAGCGAAGCGATTCAACAAATTTTCCGCGGCAAAGGTTATTGCGAAGTCAAAATCATTCTCACGCGAACCACCGACGTCAACGTGGGCATTTCCGATCGCGTCAAAGTCGCCCGCGTCAACAAGGCCGATATCTTCTTGAGCATCCATTTCAATGGCGCCAATAAGAAGGCGCGAGGAACCGAGACGTATTACCGGGATCCCAAGAACGGATCGCAATCGAACAAAGCCCAAGACGAAGCATTGGCCAAAGCCGTCAATGATGCCACCTTCGGCGCCATCGCCGCCATTGATTCCGGAGCGAAGAACCGCGGCGTCAAAGCCGATTCTCAGACCGGACACAAAAAGGTCGGCGTGCTGGCGGATCCCGGAATTGGTCTGAGCGGCAAAATGTGCCGTTCGGCGTTGGTCGAAATCGAATTCATCGACGTACCCGCGGTCGATGCCATCTTGGTGACCGGCGCCGATGCCAATCGCAGTTCGGTCATGCTCGCGGTTGCTCGGGCTTTGGCCAATACGCTTTGATGTGCGATGAAACGTCCAGGGGCGACGGCTTTATTGCGATGCCTTCGCCCCAGGCTCGAAATCCGCTTACTCCCACGCCCAGCCGATTTTACGGAATCGCGCCACCATTGCATCCGTCAGGCGTCCACGGACCAAATTAACGAACGCTTCGCCCTTGATCGGATCGCGCCAGCGTTTTTCTCCGGCTTCCACCATTTGAATTTGCAGCCCGGCGAACTTCGACAACCACAACATCGCAATGCCCGCTTCGTGAGCCCACGTTTCGCGTGACTTTCGCCCGCCTTTCATTCCCACTTTGCCCGGCTGATACGTCCCGCCTTTGGACATCGGGTGCATGTCGTTTTGAATCACCCCGCCAAACCCTCCCGGCACCGCGTTTTGACGCAACAAATCGAGCAACATCAAATTGACGCCCCACGTGCGATGATTCCGCGCCGCTTCCGAAACAATCATCGCCACCGCCAGACGCGCCATTTCCGGAGGTGTCCCCGCGACCGGCTGATTCTGCAAAAAGCCCAGCAATACGCCCGTCTTGTCTTTGCACCGCGACGAACCTTGGTACATCGCCTTGTAATCGTCCCCCGCGGACCGATACGAAGATGCTGCCGTTTCATCGGTCGACGCAACGATTTGCGCATAATAATCGGGCGGCCCGACGCGAACGATCCACGAGCCCACTTGGTACAGTTTTTCCGACCCTCCATCGGCCAGCGTGACGATCTCATGGATCCATTCGGCCGAATTCGTCGGTCGACGAACGGAAAGCTCCACCGGCCCGCCGGGATTGCCGCCACGCGCTACGGCAAACCCGCGCACGAGCGTCGCCCGTCCACCCGCACCGGAGCTCGCGAGCACGGACTCCGTAGCGGTTTCGAGCATCGTGTGCACATCCCAGCGCGACAGCATGACTTCACGGTTTTCTCCGTGTTTGACGCGGATGAAATGGCCTACGCCCGCTCCCGCCCACGCTTGCCAGTTTTCGAGACCCTCGACCTTTTCCGATTGCGTTTGCATGGCTCCGATCCCAGCTTATGCCAAAGAATCGACGC
>CAYSYX010000805.1:0-3711 GCA_964435055.1 uncultured Polyangium sp.
GGCTTATTTCAGTTATCGGGGAATCATTGCGTCACGCCTGAATCCCCGTAAGCGAATGTTCGCCACGGTCTGTCGGGGAGATTTGGAAATCATTCCCCCGGATCACCGGCAGGATCCCGACTCTCGATGACGATCGTCCCTTTTTTCGCCGACGCTTTGCGCGGAGGTGGCGATGGCGAATTGAGCGATGCCAAAAGCTCCGGCGCAGGTTCGCCCTTGATGGGCATGACAAACTCTTTTGCTTCGCCGTTGCGTTCGTACGCCACGCGAAGTTCCGGTGCCGTCGCCAACGACGTCCACGCCTCCCACAATTGATCCGGTGTCTCCACGCCCTTGCCGTTCACCCGCGTGACGATATCGTCCGGACGAACATCCAACCCCAGCCATTCTTCGGGAATCGCGACGAGTCGCCAGCCGATGAACTTGCCTTCCCGGACCACTTCTTCGGGCCACACGCGGCGTAGAATCCAGGGAAGACCGCTGGGAAGCACGGTTTTGATCGCTGTTCGCTCGAGTTTGTCCGGGGGACCCGCGGGGGTGGACGGAGGTGCGGGCGCTGCTGGAGGTGCTGCTTTCGCCGTCTTCGGCGGCGGATTTTCATTGCTGCACGCGAAAAGAAACGAAACGGAAACGGCGAGAAGAGCGATACGGGAGCGCATGTGTGCAGTATGCGCGAGCCTGCGATGTTCTGCCAAGAATCTTGCAAAAGTAGTTGCGAGCCGAGCTGCGAGCCGGCGCCGTGGGGGGCATCGGTCGGCTGTTTGCGCGCCGGTTGGGCGAGAATTTCCGGGCGGGGAGCCTTTCAGGAGCGGGGTCGAACAGCAGCCGTGGTTTCGGATTTTCATGATAACGTCGGAGATTGGGAAGGAAAACTCCGTGGATCTTCATCACAAACACGTGCTCATTACCGGCGCCAGTCGCGGCATCGGTGAAGCTTTGGCGCTTCGATTTGCCGCGGAAGGGTCGCGCGTGTCGCTCGTCGCGCGTAACGCATCGGCGCTCGAGGCTTTGGCGGAACGTTTGCGAGGTCATGCGTTCGCGTGCGATTTGAGCAACAAGGATCAAGTCGCCCATTTGGTGGCTCGGGTCGAAGAGCGCGCAGGTCCCGTCGATGTCTTGGTCAACAATGCCGGAATCGATGTTTCAAAACGCCTCGAAGATTCTACTGCGGAAGAGGTCGAGCAGGTTTTCTATCTCAACCTCGTCGCCCCGGCGGAGCTGATTCGGCAGGTGCTTCCGAAGATGATTTCGCGACGCGAAGGGCATATCGTGAATATGTCGTCGCTCGGGGGTGTCGTTGCATTTCCGGGATTGGCTTCGTATGGAGCCTCCAAAGCGGGTTTGTCGCACCTGACATCGTGCCTTCAGGGCGACCTTGCGGGCACGGGAGTGCATGCCACGTTGGTTGAATTGGGCCCGGTGCCGACGGATATGCTCACGTCCGTCAAGGCGCATCCGCCGACGGAGGCGGCGTTTGCCCGAGCCGCACGAATGCAATTGATTCGCGATGTACCTCGGGACGAAGTGGCCGAGGCGGTGGTCATTGCGGTGAAACGCAAAGAACGGCGCATTTGTTTGCCCAAACGAGGCACTCCATTTGCGGCATTGACGCATGCGCCGCGGGCTGTGATTGAATGGTTGTTGTCGGACTTGCCGCGGAGGTAAGCGGGCGGTATGCGGCTCGGGCGACGCGTATAAAATCGGTTGTTACGGTTCCATTCGCCTCGACGATTATCACGGATACGCCGGGCTCGACGATGTCGTTGATGGCAACTCGTGGTGCGGGCTTTGCTGTACGCGCGGAAAAACGCAGGGGGAAGATAGTTTTTACAAACTCCTTCTGGCCATTTGTCCGGAACCTCGTAACATCCGCGCCGTGGAGCTTCCGGAATCGTTTCCGATCGTCTTGTCGCTGCGCGTGGCCGCGCTGGCGTTGCTCTTCATAACGCCCGTCGGTCTGGCACTCGCGCTCGTGCAAGCGCGCAAGCGTTATCCGGGACACTCGTTCGTCGATGCGTTTTTGTTATTGCCGCTCGTTCTTCCGCCATCGGTCATCGGTTATTTCTTGGTGCTCTTGTTTGGCCGTCAGGGTTGGGGAGGGCGCCTATTCGAGTCGCTTTTTGGGATTCGATTCGTTTTTACATTTGCCGGGGCGGTGCTCGCCGCGTCCGTCGTGGCATTGCCTATTTTGGTGAAGACGGTGCAGCCTTCGATTGAAGCGGTACCCAAATCATTGGAAGATGTGGCTCGTTCGTTGGGGCTCGGCCCGCGGGATGTTTTGTTGCGCGTCACGCTGCCCTTGGCCTGGCGCGGCATTGTTGCGGCCCTTGTGCTCGCGTTTGTCCGGGCGATGGGAGAATTCGGCGCCACCTTGATGTTGGCGGGACAGATTCGCGGACGAACCAATACGATGGCGATTGAAATCTTTACGGCGTTGCAGGAAGGTGATCAAGCTCGAGGCGGGTTTTACGTGGCCATTCTGACGCTGATTTCCCTTGCGGTTGTCCTATTCGCCGGACGTATCGGTCCTCGGGATACTTCGGTATGAGCGGCGCGGCCGACAGCACGACTTCCGCTCTCGCTGTGGATATCGAGATTCACGTGGGCAAACCGCAGCTGGGATTGACGATTCAGGCTTCGTTTGTCTTGGAAAAAGGCGTGGCGATCTTATTCGGGCCTTCGGGGGCGGGAAAAACGCTCACGTTGCGATCCATCGCGGGGCTCGTGACGCCACGCCGCGGAAAGATTCGGCTCGGCGAAACGCTGTTGTTCCAGACGGACGAACGTATCGACATACCGACGGAGCGACGTCGAATCGGCTATGTGCCTCAGGATCAGGGCTTATTCCCGCACCTCGATGTTCTCGGCAATGTGGTGTTCGGGTTGGACCGGGCGCAGCGTCAATCTCCGGGCGCCGAAGTGAATGCAATTCTGGACGAGCTGGGATTGTCAAAATTGAGGCATGCGCGCATATCCAATCTTTCGGGTGGCGAAAGGCAACGTGTTGCTTTGGCGCGGGCGATGGTCGTGCATCCGCAATTGATTTTACTCGACGAACCTTTGTCGGCGCTCGATCGAAAGTCGCGTCGTGAAGTGCAGACGTATTTGCGCCGAGTGTTGGAATCGCAGAGGATTTCCGCCGTGGTTGTGACGCACGATCCGGATGAAGCGGAAAAGCTCGGGGATGTATTCATTCAATTCGAGCGACACGAAGGGCGGACCCAAACCCGAATCGTGGAAGCTCGCGAGATCCTGCCGGCCCTTGACGACGTGGGGACAATCGATCGCGCATGAAATGCAGGATATTGGTTTTACGAAAGCGTCGATTTCTTGTCGATGATATTGGTTTTTCGCTCGATTGTGTTATCCTGCGTTCGACATGCCTTCCGCGAATTTGATTGCCTTGATCGACGATATCGCCGTTTTGCTCGACGATGTGACCATCATGAGCAAAGTGGCGGCGAAAAAGACCGCCGGCGTTCTTGGGGACGACTTGGCGCTGAATGCGCAACAAGTGACGGGCGTGGATCCGGCGCGCGAATTGCCCGTCGTCTGGGCGGTGGCCAAAGGATCGGCGATCAACAAGGTTATTTTGGTGCCTTCGGCGCTGCTCATCAGTGGATTGGCCCCGTTTGCGATTCTTCCCCTTTTGATGTGCGGCGGGGTTTTCCTCTGTTACGAGGGAATCGAAAAAGTCGTTCACAACTTGGC
>CAYSYX010000806.1:0-3710 GCA_964435055.1 uncultured Polyangium sp.
ATTCGGACCTCATTTACAAGTCCAAGATGCTTCCGAACACGTTTTACTTGGGCTTCGAGGACCTCGATTTTCTGAATTTGCCGGGCGATCAAGGCGTCAACGGCAACGACCTCGATTATGAGGATTTTTTGTTTCGTTTTACGGGCATTGCGTGTGCCGTGGCGGGTCAACCGTGCGATGTACCCGGGGGCCTGGGGATTTGCCAACGCGGCGTGACCGATTGCGATGGCTCGGGCAATCCGATTTGCAAGACATCCGTTGCGCCGGGCAGTCAAATGGAGGCTTGCGACGCGCTCGATAACGACTGCAATGGATTGATTGACGACAACGCGATGTGTCCGCCGAAGCAGGTGTGTTATCAGGGGGCGTGCGTGGAATCGTGCGCATCCGGGGAATTCCCTTGCCCACCGATGTACATTTGTCAGGGGGATGTCTGCATTGAAGAGGCGTGCAAAGGCGTTGTTTGCAATGCGGGCGAAGTGTGTAGCGGCGGCGTATGTCGCGCGGCCTGTGCGGGGGTAGTTTGTCCGTTGGGACAAACGTGCAGCGGCGACAAATGCGTGGATGATTGCGCGGGCGTCGCCTGCGCGATGGGCCAGGTCTGCGTACACGGCGTGTGCATTGCGTCGTGTGCGTGTCGTCCGTGCGGGAGCGGGGATGCTTGCGACATGGCCACGGGCGAATGCGTGGAAGCGGGGTGCGTCGGAATGAATTGCGTCGCCGGAACGGTATGCAAAGGCGGCGCGTGTGTCGATGCGTGCATGGGCGTGACGTGTCCTCCGGGGCAGAATTGCGAAATGGGCCAATGCGTGACGCCTCCGCCGATGATGACGACCAGCTCGTCGTCGGGTGAATTCGTCGGATCGGGCGGTAATGGTCCCAGTTCCAGCAGCGGATCGGGCGGGGCGGGGGGCAATGCCATGGGCGGCATGGGCGGTGCGGGAACCGGTGCTTCCGGCCCGAGGCCCGGCACGCCCTCGAGTTGCGGTTGTCGCATTGATTCGGCCATGTCCAATGAAAGCGGTATTGCGCTCGTCGCGGGCATCGCCGCATTGGTCATCGCGCGCCGCAGGCGAAAGGGCGAATAACAAATCGCGCTTCCAAACGATTGCGTGATTGGCGCAACCGTTCGTCTTTCTCGTACCACTTCTCCGACAAACTGTGCGTCCTGAACGACCATTTCCTTGACAGACTTCGTTTGTCGAGGTAACGGGCGCCGATGCGCACGATTTACGATCAGCTTGGCAAGCAGATGCTTCGGGCGAGCCTCGAGGGGCGGGGTACGTTCATATCACCGCTCGAGGTGAGCCCGGATCCGCACCAGGCCGACGGGTATTTCGCGCCGGATCTGAGCAAACCGTCCCCGGTGGACGGCACGTTGCTTGGGCGCATGACGGAAGGCTCGTGTGTTTTCGAGATGTTTTCCGAGCCGCCAAGTGTGCTCGACATGGAGGGGTGTTTACGCAAGCATTTGAACCTTCGGCACATCCTGCGCAAGACGCAAGACGAGGCGCAATTGCCGCATCAATGGATCGTATCCGCGGGCAAACCGTGGGGAGCGTTCGGCGCGGTGTGGGTTCGTCCGGCCAAAGGATGGTTGCGAGGGGTTTACCGAGCGCAACCATTGGATGCGACGTCGATTGTGGTGATCAGCGAATTGCCCGAGGTTCGAGGGACGTTGATGCTGAGGCTCATGGGGCGAGGACAAACGTTGCGCCGAGCGATCAAAGAACTGAAAATGCTCTCGGAGGATGAGTTTGAAAAGTGTATTGCGTTTCCGCTGTTGATACGGTATCACATCGAAGCGGCTGCCGAGCCGACGTCAGCGGAGAGCAAGGAGTTCATCGTGAACACGCAGGAAATCGTTGACATGATGGAGCGACGGGCGGAGCTTCGAGGCGAGCGTCGAGGTGAACTTCGAGGTGAACTTCGAGGTGAACTTCGAGGTGAACTTCGAGGTGAACTTCGAGGTGAACTTCGGGGTGAACGCAAGGTCGTTTTGCGTTTACTTCGACACAAGTTCGGCATGTTGCCCGAGGATGTCGTTGCGCGAGTGGAAAATGCCGATGCCGCCCAGCTCGAACAACTGGAAGGCAAAGTGCTCTTCGCCAACACGCTGGACGAAGTGTTTGCACCGTGAACGGGGATGGTGATTCGCCATCTTTCCCTCGTTCCCAAATCCCTGTACAACACCTCCATGCGTTTTGCGTTCGTCCCCGTCGCTCTCGTCTTGTCCCTGGCTGCTTGCGCCTCGACGACTCCGCCGTCGCACCGCTCCAAAACGAGCTCGGCGCCGGTGGAAACTCCTGTCGCCTTCGTCGCATCCGCGCCTGATTGCCCGACGAACCAAAGCTCCGTGCCGCTTCTTCCCGACCGCGTCTTGCGTTGTCGAGGGATCCCGTTCAATGTCACCTTTCCGCAAAGCGCCAAGGTTTCTCAAGAAAAAGTCGGTACGGGAACGAGTTTTCTCGGCCTTCTCCAACCCGCGGGCATTGCTGCCTTGGCCGTTCGCCCAGCGACGTTTGAATTGATCACCACGCGTGATCCCACGACGGGACTCGACCGTTCGCTGGATATCCTCGTCGATTCTTTGAAGAGAAACAATCCGCAAGTCGAACGTCGGTACGACGTCAAGCTCGGTGAGACCATTTCCGGTCGAGCGCTCGATTTTTCATATCCACTGGGCAGCAAAAAAGTCGCCGGTAGCATGCGCGCGTTTCTCGTCGGCGGTTGGGTCGCCATCGTCTTGGCGGGCGGGCCCGATGATACCGACATGTTCCGCGGAAAACCCGAATCCAATGCGTTCCTTGATTCGCTGCGCATTGCGCCGCGCGATCCCAATCCCGTCATCGTCCAGCTGGAAACCGGCCCAACGCTCAATTTATCGCCTGATGCTTGGCTCAGCGACGACAAGGTCGACAAACGCAGCCAAGGCATTTTGCGGGAACGAGTTTATGCCTTGCCGGAGCTGGGCACGACGTTACTCTTGCAAGAGCAAGCCCTTGGAAACCGGCCTTGTACTCAATTCGTGGATTCTCAACAAGCGAACCCCGCATTGGGGGAAGGTTCGGATTGGCAAAAGCAATTCAAGATTCTCTCGGTCGAGCGTAAAAATCTTCGTGGAGCGCCGGTTCTTTTCGTCGAAGTCGACGCCTCGGTCGACGAAGGCAAAGCTCGCGGTATGCCGACCATTCCCACGTCCGTCGCGCTATTGTGCAAAGAGCCCACGCTCTTGATGGCGATTGATTTCGGTATGCGATCGCGAACGGAATTGCGGGCGACGCTCGAATCGGTGCTCGCGACATTCGATACGAATGGCCGAAGGCCGACGAGTTCGCAACAAGTTGCGCGGTAAACAAGCCGAATCAGAACAAAATCGGCACTTCCGCGTACCCTCGCATGCCCATTGCGCCGTTCCAACGTAATGACTCCACCGGCAACGCCAAGCGCATTTCCGGAAAACGCCTGAACAGCGTCTCGAACGCGATTTGCCCTTCCATGCGTGCCAAAGGCGCCCCGAGGCATAAATGAATCCCGCGCCCGAAGGCCAAATGCCGATGCGCATCGGCTCGGGTTATGTCGAATGTGTCGGGATTCGTGAATTGTTTTGGATCGCGATTGGCCGAGCCAAACCCTACCGTCACGGAAGCTCCTTTCGGAATGTTCGTCCCGCCAAGCTCCACGCTTTCTTTGGTCATCCGCGGCGAACC
>CAYSYX010000807.1:0-3708 GCA_964435055.1 uncultured Polyangium sp.
GACGATGACGTCGATCCCCCACAACTATTGGGTAACTCCGTTGTGGCCTCTTCGTTCTTACAAACCAAGGTTTCCCGTGCCGCCACAGTTGCCTCGACGGGCCTCTCGAGAATCTTCGTTTTCAAGAAGCTACGAGGCTGTGTGCCACGCTGACCGACGCTGCGGCGACAAACTCGGCGTCGGCAAATCCAGGCCGCTACGACCATTACAAACGGCTGTATTTTACCGTTTACTTGCACCAATTCGCGGGATCCCAACTGCAGGTGGAGGATTTGGGGCCGATACAGAACACCGAAAATTCAGGAGCTGTCGGCCTCTGCCCATTCGGAGGCGTACAGTGGATTTGCTGGTTCGGCTTTGCAGTCCATACGACGCGGTCAGCAAACCGATTCTTCAATGAATAGTATTTCTGGGCGTTCATGCCATTGACATAGGTCCAGTCTTTGGCATTTTGGGCCCCCCAATCTCTGCGGTTTCCGCCGTAGTTTTGGAGGGGCCAGAAACAGACGTGACCATCGGGGCACTGCGTACTCACGATTGCTTCTTCGACACTACCCACCATTTCTTCATCAATGGGTTCATGATCGGGATCGGCACAAGCCGAAAGTGAGAGGACAAGAGCACACAGGACTTGGGGCATCGAGATTTGCATGGTCCTCTTGTATGCTCGTTGTAGGTATCGGGCCAAATATTCGTCACATAACGTTCGCGTAAGCCCGTCTCAGCGTCCGAGAAGCCCCGCTTGGCGGATGTCAAACCAATCGACGCCCCTGTCTTGCCTCGACGCTGCACGGCAGACGTCCTCTGTCTTGACATGCTAGCTTAATCTGTGCTAGCAGCAGTTCGTGCTCAAAGAAGCTTCGAAGGTAAAAGGTGGCAAGGTACGCGCAGGATCGATGACTGCATCCGAGCGCAAGGCGCTAGCAACCAAGGCTGCACATGCACGGTGGAAGCGAGATCAGGATGGCGTCGCGATAGCCACCCACGAAGGCGAATGGACGCTCGGCCCGCATCAGGTTTCATGCGCGGTCCTGAAGGACGGTAGACGCGTCTTCAGCGAGCGCAGCCTATCGGAAGCGTTCGAGCACATTCGTTCGGGAAGTGACTACAAGCGTCGCCGCGAACTCCCGGATAATAAGCGGCTTCCCGTCTTTTTGCCCTCGCTCGTGGCCGAGTTCCTCCCACAACCCGTCCGCGAACGCTTGGCCCAGCCCCTTCGGTACCGCCACAAAGACGGATGGTCGGTGCCGGCTTGGGGCATTGAAGCGGACTTGTTGCCAGAGCTGTGTGATGCGTACTTGAAAGCCCGAGAAGCTGGCAAGCTGGTCGGGGACGTCGCTCACCGTCGAGCCCAAGCCGCGGAGCGAATGCTTCGAGCGCTGGCCAAGGTTGGTGTCGTTGCGATCGTCGACGAGGTCACCGGCTACCAGCTCGAGCGTGATCGAGACGAACTTCAACGTCTCCTCGAAAAATACGTGTCTGAGGAGTTCAGGCCCTATCAAGCCATTTTTCCAACCGAATTTTATGCTCAGATTTTCCGTCTGAAAGGCTCGAGCACCGCCGACGTCCGAAAGCGACCTGGATATTTCGGAAGATTGACCAATGACGTCGTGTACGAACGCATGTTACCGGGAATGCTTGAGCGACTTCGAAAGGTAAATCCAACGGTTTCAGCAACCGGACGCCGAGCACGACGCCACCACCAACATCTGACAGATGACATCGGTGTGCAACATCTTCGGGATCATCTCAATTGCGTGGTTTTCTTAATGAAGGCATCTACCGACTGGAATGGCTTTGTGCGTTTACTCGACAATGCTGCGCCGAAGAGAGGTTCGACCCTTTACCTCCCATTTCCTGAGGAAGAAGAAGCTTGATTCGCGACTACTCGCAAAAACCCTCCGTGTTAGCGAGGACTGATGTATTCAATGGTAAAAAGAAGAACGAACATCGGCACGCATTGCTAAAAGCGATATGAGAAATGGCCGACGGCGAACCAAACGCCTACGCTTAGAGGAGTTTTCATGCCGGAGCAACCGCAAGATCCTAAAGAAGATGTGTTCGCCGCATTGGTTGCCGAGATGCGTGGAACCCCTCCGCCGGGTAAGTACTATGCCCTCACACTTACAGCATCAGAAAAAGGGAAAGTACAATATTCGTGGCATTCGCACTTCTCCGGGTATACAGATAACACTCCCAGGCGAGAGCTTCGCGCGGCATCTCTTGTGGACCCGGTCAAGATGCTCGAACTCTGGGCTGATATTGGAAGGTCTGGGGTGGTAGTCGCGAAAAAGGCTCATCTTGGAATGTACTTGTTAATTGGTGGCACGGCGGTGATCGCGCAGGACATCGCAGACTCGTCGCTATCTACGATCTTGGGCGAGAAGGAGATCGCGACAGTGGGCCCGCTCGGGATTCCGATGAGCATTGAACTCGCAAAGCCTGCCTCATTGAATCATGCGCCGACAAGAAAGTTACGCATGGAGATTTTTAAGCGTGACCAGTTTCGGTGTTGTGTATGTGGGAGACGGCCAAGCAATAATGTCGATATCGAACTGCACGTCCACCACATTGTTCCATGGTCCGAAGGTGGCCTCACATTGAGGCCGAATTTGATCACGTTGTGCCACACGTGCCATAAGGGGCTCGATCCACATCGCGAGTGGAGACTCTTCGATCTGATAGCCGAGAATGAACCATCGGGCCTTCCTAATTTTGAGATGGAGCGGGCAGAATATCGGCAGGGCGTCTCACGATACCGAGCCATTGCCGCGAAGTTGTCTCAAAATGCAGCCTCCTCCCCAGTATCGAAACCGGCTCGAAAACCATCGAAGAAAAGGTAACCTAAGTTGATACAGTGGTGTAATTCGAAAACCCGATTGAATTTTCCCGCTTTGATCTGAGAAAGGAAGCCCAGCACCCATGCCCTCGCACAATTCACCTCAAATCGATCAGACCGCGCTGGTACGCGCGATGGCCGTAAAGTCCCCGTGCGATTTCATGTGGCTAGTTGGCGCCGGTGCAAGCGTCACGTCGGGCATCAAAACAGTCAGCCAGTGCATCTGGGGGTGGAAACGCCAACTTTTCCTCACCTCCCACCCTGGGATCTCACCGGACCTCTTTGCCGACACGACGGACCCCGGCGTTCAGAAGCGCATTCAACATTGGATCGACAGCCTGCCAGGGTCGCCCAAGTTGTGGGACCCCGCGGAATACGCCCACTTCATCGAGAAGTGCTACCCCAGGGCGGAGGACCGGCGACGCAGTCTTGAAACTATCGTTCGAGAGGGTCGCCCTGGGTCGGGGTACGGACTTCTCGGCAGGATGGTGGCCCTGGGCCATTTCCGTTGGTTCTGGACAACGAACTTCGACGATCTGCTTCGCCGGGCGATTCCCAATGATTGTCCACGTCCAGTACGTCAGTTTGGCATGGACACGACGAACAGATTGCGTTCTGCGGCGGAGCGGGATGAGTACATCAACATCGTGCATCTTCACGGAGATTACCGGTATGACACCCTGCGGAACACCTCCGACGAGCTTCGGGCGCTTGATAGGCAGTTTGCTGATGAGCTTGCCCGTCTACTGGTAGAGTTGCCTCTCGTCGTCGTCGGCTACAGCGGCAGCGATGAGTCTGTCATGAGCGCATTGGAAGCCGCCTATTCCCCGCGGGGGCGTGGGGCGCTATACCCGGCTGGGAATAGGCGG
>CAYSYX010000808.1:0-2218 GCA_964435055.1 uncultured Polyangium sp.
GTAGGAATGGCACCATCAAGCGACGAGAAACTAGAATCGTTCAGAGGGTGTTGATCAGGAAATTGCAGCGTTTCATGCTGTAGGGGCGCGATTCATCGCGCCCTTGGTGCCGGTTCATGGGCGTGATGAGTCACGCCCCTACGAGACAAACCGTCAAACCGCTGCAAACCCTGATGAACACCTTCTCAGGGAACTTTGGGGACAAACGTCGTGAACACGTTCGTGTAGCTGCGCCCGGGTTCGCGCGTCGAGAAAAACGAGGGGCAGTAGTAGTTTCCACCGGAATTCACGAGCGGCGCATTGCAACGCTTGTTGGCATAATTCTGGTCGGGTGAACCGAGAATCGAGCCGGCAAGGACAAGGCGTTGCGAACACGCGGTATCGTTCTCGGCACAGCAATACGTGCCCGAACTGGCGAAACAAGCGCGACCGGAATCGACGGGATCGGCGGTGTCGGGTCCGGCCACATACGCCGTCGGGTTCGCCGCAAAAAGATCCCCAAAAAAGCCGCCTTCACGGACCGTCATATTCTTATCGCTGCACGCATCGCTGAACGGCGTTCCGCCGGGACCGATGATGCACAAATTCAGCGTCACATTGTTTCCGTTCAACAATGTCAAAATGCACGAGCTCACGCGTTCTCGTTTGTCTTGACCATTCAAACGATTCGATTTCCACGACGTATACAATGGCCATTGACCGGGAAACGAAAACGTTCCGTTGGAATCCACAATGGTGAACGTGGATTCGACAGCGCACTTGGCAATCGCTTTCATTGTGGGCGCCCGATGTTCTTCATCGGCGTTCAACCAAGCCTGCCATTCGCCACGAAGCGTACAGCCGGTCGACGTGACCGACCCCGATGCACAAAGCGGGAGCGGATCCGCAATGGCCGGAGATGTAAGGCCGTAACTGTTCAACGTGCCGCGTTTCAAAGGATCCGCATCAATGGCACCCGGCCACAGATTGTTGCTGCCAGTCCAGCCCTCGGCTTGCTCGACATCCGCCACATTCTCGAATTCTTCGTCCGTCATTTCGCCACCGCACGCGGGCAACACCATCGCCGACGCGAGCAAAGCGCATTGCAATCCAAAACGAGAGAAATATTGTGAAAATCGTGCGGTTGTCATAACAGCCTCCTACGCCAAGTCGTCGTTCGTACGTCTCGATCTCTGAGCAAGTCACGTGCCAATCACGTAACGTCGGTCCGAGCCTCCAGCCGCCACAACATAGCCGCAAAAACACGCCCTTTGCAAGGCGCTTCCGTTCGTGACTGGAGGGTCCCGCCACCAGGATGGAGGTTGGAACCTCCACCCGGACTGCGCATCTCGCATGCATCCTTTGCTATTTCCGCAGTGCATGCGAAGCCGTCGATACGCCACCGCCGGCACGACCATTGCGATCCTGATGGTCATGGCTTTTCGACTTCCTTTGTCCAAAGAAGCTGTCGCGATTGCGGTCACGAGCGCGGGATTGGCAATCTGCGCGGCGTGGCATTTCGAGCGATCGGGGCCTGATTACGAATTTCTTCGGCAATTGGAAGCACTGCGGGAAATGCAACAATCACCGAAGAAAGACGGGAGACCGCCCCGTGGCGTGCATACCCCGCTGCGCGCATACGATGGTTACGCGCAGCGGTGACGAGATATGTGGTGAACTGCAAAATGGTTTTACTTGGGAATGCCGTTGGTCGCGACGTTATCCAGCGCGGCTTTGAGCGTCGGATCGACGGTCGCCAATGACGGAACGCCGAGGTCCGCAAGGGTTCCTTGGAAATACCCGCACGAGGCGATATCGCCTTCGGTTGCGCCCGCGCCGTCCGGCGTACCATTGGTCGACGAGCTGAAGTTCAGGTACGTCCGGGCAATGCTCTTGTCCCAGCATTCGGCAATTTCGGCCACTTGACCCATATTCAAATCGCCGCCGGACGCCGTGGCTTCGCCGCGTCCCGTTCCTTCATTGAAGAAGGCCAAGCGCACGTTGAGTTTTTCCGCGGCTGCTTTTGCGGGGTCATTGGAGATGTCGATGTCGCCTTCGTAATTGACGAAGTCGACCTGGTTTGTCGCGTCCTTGAACTGCCCATAGAAGTAATCGAGATCCGCAGGGGTTTCCATGGGTTTGTCTTTGGGGACAAATTTACGCAAAGCGGCGAGGACGATTCCGAACTCACCTTTGCCGTCCGTGCCTTTGCCATAAACGGCCACGAAGCGACCGCGTT
>CAYSYX010000808.1:2228-3705 GCA_964435055.1 uncultured Polyangium sp.
GCTTGTTGGCCACGTCCGGATTGTTGGCCAATTCGAATTGATAATTGGCTTCGAAGTCCCACAAAGTCACGCCCGAGCCGTGATCGCCCGCAGCGGGATCCGGGTTGGCGCCACCCCAGATGACCGGCGACATTTTTGCCAAGTCCTGGTCCACGCCACGAAGCAAAGCGTAGGCATAACGGAAATCCGCTCCCTCGCCCTGGTCCTTGATATACGCCGCAATCGTTCCCACGCCGTCATCATTCGGAAATGGCCCCCACAAGAATTCTTTGGTGTCGCTCTTGTAAATCGTCGGCTCCGTCGCGACGATTGCTTTCATCGTATTGATGATTCCGCCCACCGATCCATTGATACCGAAAACGATGTCTTTCGATCCTTTCGGAAGAAGGGCCGGATCGCCGACGAGGGCTTGAACCGATGCTTGGGGCGCCTTGGCCGCAACCTGCGTTTCTTTCGGAATTGCAGCTCGATATTGTTCGAGCAACGCCGCATCGTAGGTTTTGTCGTCGCCGCCGCTACATGCAGCAAGCGCGAATGCGAATGCAAATCCACAGATCTTCGCCAACTTGTTCATGTTGATCCCTCTCGTAAGCTGATGCTCGAAACCAAACTCGCCGCTCGATCCCGAACGCACCTCAGACACGGAAAGACCCGCCGGCGTTAAGTGAAAAAATTTGGATCGGCATGAAGGAAGGCGTGCATTTCTTTCTCGCCAAAAGCCAAAAGTGTAGTAAACCCGCGTCCCATGAGCAAAGAGACATCGCCGCATACGCCGCCCACCCTTCACCGCGCGCACCATCTTGACAACGTGCGTTATGAAATTCGCGGCCCGCTCGCCCGACGCGCCATGGAGTTGGAACGCCAAGGGTACGAAATCATCAAACTGAACATTGGTAATCCGGCTCCTTTTGGATTTCGCACGCCGGAAGCGATTCGTTTGGCCATGATCGAAAACATGGGCCAGGCGGAAGGGTATTCACATCAAAAAGGCATTGTTCAAGCTCGTGAAGCCGTCGCCGCGGACGCTCGTGGCAAGGGCCTTTCCAGCGTCACGGCCGAAGATGTTTTCATGGGCAACGGTTGCTCGGAGCTCATTCTCATGTGCATGGAAACGCTCATCAATCCAGGCGACGAAGTGCTCGTTCCGGCGCCCGATTATCCGCTCTGGACCGCAGCGGTGACGCTTTCGAATGGTCGGGCGGTGCATTATCCGTGTCGTGCGGAAAATGGCTTCATTCCGGATGCGCTGGAATTGGAACGTCTCATTACGCCGCGGACACGCGCGATCATCATCATCAATCCCAACAATCCCACCGGTGCGGTATATCCGCAATCAGCGCTCGAAGCATTGGTTCGAATGGCCGAACGCCACCAGCTCGTGGTGTACGCCGACGAGATTTACGATCGCATTCTCTACGATGGGGCGAAACACGTTCCTTTGGCGACGCTCGTGGAAAAGACATTGTGCGCTACCTTC
>CAYSYX010000809.1:0-3696 GCA_964435055.1 uncultured Polyangium sp.
TTGGGGTGACCGACACGGGTGACGCGGCGTTATCGATGCCGCTCGTCGTTCCGCCGGGCCGCGCCGGCGTCGAGCCATCGCTCGCAATTCATTACAGCAGCAACGGCGGGGATAGCGTGCTCGGGAGAGGCTTCTCCATGAACGGCTCTTCGGCAATCACGCGATGCCCCAAGACCATGGCGATTGACGGGGAAGTCCGTGAAATTGATTATTCGTCAGGTGACGCCCGGTGCCTCGATGGCAAGCGTTTGGTGGTTGTCGCGCGAAACGGCGATACCATCGAATACCGCACATTCCCCGATGATACGCACGTGAAGGTCGTCGAGCACTCGGCGGCGACCCATGAATCGTATTTTGAAGCGTTTTTGCCCTCAGGATGGATCGTCGAATACGGCAAAACGGCGGGAACTCGACCGCGCGCACGGAATGGCGCGCCGCGCGTATGGCTCGCCGGAGAAACGCGAGACGCCCGCGGCAATTCCATGAGCTATGGGTATTGCTTTGCCGAAAGTGACGAAGGCTTTACCGCGGAATATGCGCTCGACGAAATCCGATATACGGGATTCGATGGCGAAGCAGGGACACGTGCGGTTTCGTTCGTGTACGGCACGAAAGACCCCGACGACGTGCGGACGATCTTTTCGGCGGGTAATTCGTTTCAAAGCAGCTTGCGCCTAGATGAGGTTCAGACACGTGTCAGCAACGAACTCGTGCGTCGGTACGAATTCGCTTATGAAAAAGGGGAAACGACCGGCCGGACAAGGCTTGTATCGGCCCAAGAATGCGGTGCAGATGGTGCATGCAAACCGGAGACGCGATTTCAATATGCAAAGAGCCAGACAGGCTTCGAGCGCGCCGCGACGACAATAGCGGCGCCCATGTCAAAACTGTCGAGCCCGATGATCGCCGATTTTAATGGCGACGGCCTCGATGATTTACTCACACCGGACACGATCGCCATTTCGACGCCCGACAATCCGATCACGGAATGGCGCATATCACGAAATCAAGGCGCTCTGCTCGGCACGCCGAAAGTCGCCTTTTCGCAGGAATGGTCCGTCGTGCAAGATCCGCAAGGGCCATCAGATCCCGCGCTGCTGCAACCGGAGCTTGGTGTCGCACTCGACTACAACCAAGACGGGCGCATGGATGTATTGCTTTACGACGTTTATGGGAATCGCAATAACCATATCGTTTTGCTATCGAAACCAGCCGGGACGTTCGAAGAAATCGATACCGGCATCCAAAGGCCGTTTCCGCTAGGGCCAGCACCAAAACAACTTCGCGGTGTAGGCGGATCCGTGCATATCGCCGACATTGACGGCGATGGAGTCGGCGACCTCATTCAATGCGAAGATCACGGCAATTCGCCCGAAGGGGATCCAAGCCAGTCAGTATGGACGCTGCATCTTTGGCGGCCGGGTGGATTCGAGGCCACAGGCTCGACGATCGAATTGATCGCGGGCGTCAGTTGCGCCATAGAGCTGCGCACGATCGACCTGAATCGAAACGGCAAAATTGACCTTGTTTTGCCAGGAATGATTCGCATCGGCGGCACTCCAACCACGCAAACGACGACGTACAGTTCGCTCGAGCGCAGCACGGACGGGACGTGGAAGGCGTGGGATACGAATTTGCCGATTCCACCAAACCTCGGACGCGTGATTTTCGCCGACATCAACGGCGATGGTTTGCCCGATGCGATTACCAATGGTTTGCCCGATGGTCGTTTGCGCACGCGGATCAATGAGGACGGCCATTTTGCTGCAAGCCCCGTCGATAGCTTGGAATGGGACGGAATCGAAAAACAAGATGCTTTTATCCATCTCGCCGCGCCGCTCGATTGGGACGGCGACGGGCGTACGGACCTCCTCATACCTATGGGCATATCGCCGGAATTGCCGAAATGGTACATTCTGCGCGCGACAAGTGGAACCAATACATTTGAACGCATTGAAGCAGGAATTCCCTTCGAGGCGCTGCTTGATGAGGCGGCTACGCTTGCGGACCCTCGCGGGCCCCGCGTGGGAGACATGAACGGCGATGGAGCGCCCGATATCGCGCTTTTCATTGGAAATGTATTACGCATTTTCCAGAACAAAGCGTCGGACCCGGACGTGCTCGTCTCGTATTCCGATGGGATGAACGACCACGACCCGGACGAACCCAGCTTCGTGCCCAATGTGGCCATTTCGTACGGCCATTTGATTGACGAATCCAGAACGACCGGTCATTCGCCGAAAGAAACAGACTTTTATATTGCGCACTTGGATCCAGCCAATGATTGCGCTTATCCGCGGCATTGTGCGGTCGGCGCGAAACGCGTCGTCCGCGAATACGCGACAAACGACGGACAGGGTGGTCAACGCCGTTATGGGCTGCGGTATCGTGACGGACGATATGATCGGCGGGGCCATGGTTTTCTTGGGTTTGGCGAACGAATCGTCACGGACCTGGATACGAAGGCGGAAACGGCGACGTTTTACGATAACGTGACCATCGTCAAGGTGGGAGAGCGCGACGTCTACCCGTTTGCAAATCAAATACGTCGACAATGGCGCTGGGCTCCTGCATTGCCGAACGAACCCACGCAAAACCGCGTCGAGCTGGCATTTGTGGACATGACGAGCGACGTCGTGCCGACGAATGATGGCCAGACGTATTTCACGCTGGGTACGAAGCTGCGTACGCGTCGGATGCAAGGCACCAGTTCCGCGGCGATATCGCTCGAAACGTGGGTCGGCGAAATCGAGGCGAACGAAAACGCGACAATGCTCAGGGATACGAGTGTCAATGTTACCGATTATGACATTTTTGGCAACGTGCTCGAAATGGACGTCTCGACGGCCGGTGTCGACTTGACGATGCACGTCGCGCGGACCGTGAAAAATGACGTCGCGCGCTGGATTTTGGGGCAAATGCAGACTCAAACGGAGTGCAGCACGGTGGGCGGCGAGTCACGATGCCGCTTCGTCTCGCGCACAACAAACGGGTTTGGCGAAGTCGAATCAGAGTCCACGAGTGATAAGGACATCCCAGACACGAAGCTGACCATCGAATACGACAAACGCGACAAATACGGCAACGTCGAACACGTGACCGCGAGGGATGAATTTGGTCACCTGCGAGGAACGACGACGGTTTTCGATGAACAAGGCGTCTTTCCGGTCAAGGAAATCAACGCGCTTTTGCACGAAACGGCGCTCGATTATGACGGGCGATCCGGCGCATTGAAAAAAGAAACCGACCCGAACCAATTGGTCACGGAATGGCAATACGACAGCCTTGGCCGTGAAACGCTCGAAATACGCCCGGATGGGTCGCAAACGACGACGACGTTCTCGCGCTCAAAGATGGACGGCGTTTGGCGATTGTCCGCACGAACCACAACGACGGGCGGCGATGATGACGAAACGATTTTCGATAGCCTTGGTCGACCCGCGCGCACGTTTTCGCATGGCCCGACGCCCAAAGGCCAGAAAACGCCGCGCCGAATGCTGGTTTTTGGATACGATCGACACAGCGGCAAAACAACAAAACGCTCGGTATTGACCGCGGAAGGAACGCCCGACGATCAATTGCAGTTCGACGTGTCCGAATTCGACTCCATCGGGCGCGAAATTCGACATACGACGCAATGGAACGCCACGACCACGACGTCTTACGACGGATTGATTATCGACTCGGCGGACCTGA
>CAYSYX010000810.1:0-3687 GCA_964435055.1 uncultured Polyangium sp.
GCGACCTAACCTTCTCATTTGAATACCTACGAAGAGCCTTCAATGAAGATAATGCGCACCGTTGGCACACACAGCGAACCCCTGGAACTTCGCTCGCAGACTCACTCGCCATTGACCAAGTAAACCATCGACGAACGCAATGACCCAGGTGTTCATCTTAAGCACTCACTACCCTTACGGAACGAGGGAGGAATCGTTTATTGCAACAGAACTCCAATTACTGTCAGAGCTGTTTGATAAGGTAACTCTCCTCCCGGTAAAAGCGCTTCCAGGACGGCGCACCGTTCCTTCTAACGTTGACGTTTTACCGGCACTCGTAGGAGTACAACGATGGAAGTTCTTCCTATCTCAACTCGCACGCCCTCAGACATGGCGTTGGCTTGCATCAGCACTCTGGGACGCGAAGACGGAAGGAAAACTTTCTCCGAACGTCTTGCCCAATTGCCTGAAGTTCGCCTGCTATCGAACTGGACTGGCCGCACACCCTCGCCTTCTCGACTTCGTCAGGCAGCCCGACGACCGGATCGTATATTGCTATTGGGCACATTTGCCTGCCTTAGCGGCTCTTGCAGCTAACGCCCACGGCCTTCCAACGTGCGTCCGGTACCACTCAGGCGATCTGTATGAAGGCCTTTTACCGATCAACGGGTATTTTTATCCGTGGCGGAATGAACTGCGCCGCAAAATCGATATGCACATTTTTGTCTCTCATAATGGCCTTCGATACTTCCTCAACTTGCCAAACAGACCGCCGCCGAAGCGCGCGGAAGTTCACCTATTAGGTTCGCCGGACCTTGGCCCGCCGCACCCACGCAAAGAGGCTGATCTCTCCAATTTAGTGATGGCCAGTTTAAGCACCCTAATTCCAACTAAGCGGGTTCATCTCATTGCACGCCTTGCGCAATCCCTTGCAAAGCATGGAAAGGTCGAGTGGCACCATTTCGGTCCCGGTCAAGATTCGGATCTCGACCGCGTATTAGAACGTAAAGTCGATGGACTGACCGTAGTTATGCATGGCGACACACCTAACGCTGAAATTCAGCGGTTCTTTCGTCGCAAGCACATCGACTTCTTCGCTAACATGAGTCTTTTCGAGGGAGTGCCGGTAAGCGTTATGGAAGCGCTTAATGCCGATATCCCAGTAATCGCCACACAAGTAGGAGGCACGCCCGAATTGGTGATAAATGGTAGGTCAGGCTTCACGCTAATTTGTGACGAGTGCCTCGACTCCGACGCCTTGGCTCTACGTGTCCGAAAAGAGTTAGCGCCCGACGGACTACTGACGACCTCCTCGCCACGAAAGACTTGGGAGGAACAATGGAACGCACGCACAAACACAATAAAGCTTTTTGATGCACTGCGCAGTCTCCTCTAAAACCTTCAACTTGACAGCGCAAGAAACCTAACGGCGCTTAATTTATCGCAGACTGTTGCGATAGTTTAATGAGGAAAGAGGGTAACAATGTGCGGCGTAGCGGGCATTTTTGCTCCGACCAAAGATCATCAGATCGACCAACACCGCTTCTCGTGTTCCGTTGCTGAAATGCAGCACCGCGGACCGAACACCCTGATCGTCTCTAAAATTCGCGAACATCTTATTCTCGGCCACGCTCGACTTGCCATCCTCGACTTGGACGAACGAAGCAATCAGCCAATGTCTCTAGGGGGGCGTTACTGGATCACATACAATGGAGAAATCTATAACTATTCGGAGCTAAAGCGCGAGCTTGAGGCCAACGGGTCACGTTTTCTCACGACGGGCGACACCGAAGTTATTCTTCATGCCTACGCCTTGTGGGGCAAAGAATGCGTCAGCCACTTTAACGGCATGTGGGCATTCGCCATCTACGACACCGTCGAAAATAGCCTTTTTTGTTCCCGTGATCGTTTTGGCGAAAAACCCTTTTACTATAGCTTCATCAACGGCGAGTTCATTTTTGCATCAGAGATTAACGCGTTGCTAACGTACCGCACTGAGCTGCGAGAGCCCGACTTTAATGTAATCGCCAATTTTTGCCGAACCAGCGTTGGGGCTCAACACGCCATTACTTGGTTCAAAAGAATAAGTCGCCTTCAGCCAGGTCACAATTTGATTGTCGACGTTAGCGGGATAAAAACCGAACGCTACTGGCAATACCCCACTTCGGAACAGCGCAGTGTTTCTTTCGCGGCAGCATGTGAACAATACCGCGCCCTCTTTCTCGATGCTGTGTCACTTCGCATGAGGAGCGACGTACCCATCGGAATAACGCTCTCGGCAGGACTCGATTCCGCATCAATTGCTTATGCAATGCATTCTGCGGGCTCCGCGCCATTCCATTCTTTTACGGCGAGTTTCAAACCATCAGGCGATCTTATCGCGGGCTCTGATATTTATGCTAACGGGGCTGTTGGAATCGACGAAGCAGACGGTGCGAAGAAACTCTCAGACGCTCTAGGGTTCCACTCCCATATTGTTCCCACGAGCTATTCAGATTTTGTGCCGTCGCTTTCGCGGATTGTATCCCACCTGGGAAGCGGCAATAGCTCTCCGGCCGTAATCCCGCTCTTTCAACTCTTAGAAGAGGCACGAAAATATGTAACCGTGATTCTAGAAGGGCAAGGAGCAGACGAACTGCTTGCCGGCTATGTTGTTAACGCTCTGACTCCAGCAACACTCGAGTTGGCCGCCAAAGGAAACCTCGCAGCTGCACTGCTTGGGTTACGAGAGTTTTCACGAACGTACAAACTTGGGTACGCACTTAAGCTTGCGCTACGGGACATGAGTAATGATTTGCATGCCATTTCAGATGCACAGCAATCGATGTCTGGCATTGACAGAGTATATGGGCCGGCTCTGAGATCATTTTCGCGTTTGAGGGATTTTCCGACCCTTCCAGAGCCAGAGAGTATGTCGCGCCTGTCGCGATCCCTGCGACGCCAGCACTCCGGAGGACTAGTAAATCTACTGCACTATGGTGATAGCATTTCAATGGCCCATAGCTTGGAGAGCCGACTCCCCTTTACCGACCACCGACTGGTTGAATTCGTCTGGACGCTACCCGCCGATTTCAAACTCAGAGCCGGCGTAGGCAAGTACATCCATCGAGAAGCGATGCGTGGCCTTGTTCCTAACCACATCCTCGACGCTAAGCTAAAATTGGGTTTCGCGACCCCAATCAGGACGCAATTTCTCCGCCAGCCCCGGAAAGACGAGGATCCCGTAGACGTTCTACTAAGTAAACGTTGCATTGAGCGTGGCATTTTCGATGAGCAAGGACTACGAAAAATTATCGAGAGGCACGTCGCTGGCCAGCACGACTTCAGTCCCTTGCTATTCCGCCTACTGAGTGTTGAACTGTGGTTTCGAACGTTCATAGATGTCGGTCACTCCACCAAGCCAAAATCAGGCACTCTCGACACGCATTAACGCCATTATGCAGTTCTTTGAGGAGCGCAACGGTGCCCAATTTGGAATACTACTTCGCAAAAGCAATTAAGATATTTCGAGGGCGAGCGCTTTTAAACACTACCGTGCACGCAACTGCTAGAATTGAACCCGGCAGTGAAGTCGTCCACTCCACTTTCGGCAAGCATTCCTATTGTGGTTACGAATGCGATATTGCGTATACTGATATTGGCTCCTATTGCTCGATTGCCAATCACTGTATCATTGGAATGGGCAACCACCCCTTACAATGGGTGGGT
>CAYSYX010000811.1:0-3685 GCA_964435055.1 uncultured Polyangium sp.
GAAATGGTCGAGGACGTCCAGACAAACATGCCAACCCGCCGCACCCCAGGAAATGAAGCTGCGATGAATGTTGTGCCAGAGCTTGAGGCGTGTGCCATTGCCCAACGGTTCAAGCTCCCAGCGAATATCATTGCCTCCCCAGCCGTACTCGAGCAACCGCGGCTCTTCCGCGCGCTTGACGATACTCTCCGCAACCTGCGGCGTGGGAGCTCCCACCGTCGATAGTTTTACCGGACCGGTCGCCGCCAAATTGCGATCCGCATCGAATGGAGCCCATTCGACCAAATGCGCCGGATCGGTCAACGCTTGCCATACCCTCGCCGGCGGATGACGAAGATCACGCACCAGAACCAGCGTCCAGTTGTCTCCCTCCTTCTGAATTTCAGCTCCGGTCGCCGGACCAGGCACGTACTTTTTATGGTGACTCATCCCTATTCTTCTCTCCCAGTTGCTCCAATTCCATCCGATCAAGATGGCGTTCGAGCGCGTCGATATGGTTTGTCCAGAAATGCCGAAAAGGAGCAAGCCAAGCGTCTATTTCCATGAGCGGCTCGGGGCGAATGCGATAAATACGCCGCTGCGCTTCCACGCGCGACTCCACAAAACCCGCTTGCCGCAGCACCCGAAGATGCTTCGACACCGACGTCTGCGGCATGCGCAACCGAGACTCGAGCTCGCCCACCGATCGCTCGGAAGACGCCAAAAGACTCAAAATCGCGCGACGACTCGGCTCCGCAATGATCGCAAACGACGATTCCATGGTCTGTATATACTCCATCACGTATATACTTGTCAAGGCATACGACAAAGAAAATTTTTCGCCTCATTTTCGTGGGAAATTGTGCGAAAACAAGGCGAGAACAGTAGGCTGGTCAACTCAATTGAGTGTCACGCTTTCGTAAGCCGGCATGCGTGATGATGGGTAGATTTATTCGCCAACGCCGACTTCGAGCTGCTTGCCGGCGACATCCGCATGGGGATCGAGCACCAACAGACGTACGCGTCCGGTGGCCACGACGGCGTGCTCTTCATTCTCGATGACGACATCCCAAAGCTGCGTGCGTCGCCCGCGGGTAACGGGTGTGGCGCGGCAATACAACGTGCCTTCGCGGACCGCGCGCACGAAGGATGTTTGGTTCTCCAAACCCAGGACGTTTTTCCCGCGCGACATTGCATCGATCGCGGCCCCGACGGAGGCCATCGATTCGACGATGGTCGCATATACGCCGCCATGCACGATTCCCTGAGGCTGGCGATGATGAGCGTCGATGACGACATGGGCTTTGACGGCATCGCGGGTCGCCGAATCGACGACGATCCCGAGTCCCCCGGCCCAGGTTCCTGCGTGCAATTGATTGATGAGTTCTGCGTGTTCGTCGTTCACGCGGCGCATTCTGCTCGAACGCGCGAAAATGACAAGCTTTTTTTACGAAAAACAACCGCTGCCGGGCGCAATGCAAACTCGTCAAACCAACCGATAACGGATTTTCAGGGCTCCTTGTCGGCGCAATCCTTCGCCGGTTCATCGACGACAGGATGTACCGCGGAAAGAATTTTTCCCGTCGCTTCGCCCGTCGTCGCAGTATCGATGGAATAAAGCAACCCGACGCCTTGGATCGTCGCGGCCTGAATGGCCTCGTTCAGGTTTTGTTGCGCGTGCGTCGCGTTCTGGAAGGCCATGCCCGTCGACTGCGCAATGGTCTGGAAAAGGTGTCCCATTGCATTGGCCGGTGCATCGACGCCGGCTTTCTCGACGACGTCGGTCACCTGCGGGTTCACGGTGTCTTCGTTATCGCCATTGTTATCGATCGACATGCGGTCCTCCTCGAATTGCAAGTCCCCACGAAGACGGAAGCATCGCTGATGTTTCGGTCATGTTCAAGAAAAAAGCACGAAGCCCGGCGATTTTTCCCCCTGCATTCCCAGACGCCTCACTTGCTGCAATTCGACTTGACCACCTGGCGATAAAACCCAAGTTCGTCCCGCCAATGCTCGCCATCGAACGGCCAAAGAATGTGCTCGTCGTCCGATTTGACCGTGCCGTACGCGTAAGCATCTCGTTGCACGACATAACCAATACCCGCAAGTTCATTGAGTTTTCGCCGTTGTTCCGCGGTCACGTCGACCAGGATCTTGGTTCCATTACGCAGATGCTCGTTGAGTTCGTCCAGGTACCGCCGGAATCGATCCCGCGCCAACGTTCCGGCATTCCGAATCGTGAGATCTCGAGCAAACTGAATCGAGTCCAGAACATCGCCGCCCAGCGCCGAATTGCGAAAAACGTCGGGCGCTTTTTTGAATCGCGCTTCCTCGTCGTCGAGCACGCGCACGTATTCGAGGTTCCGCAACAGCTGCCGGTCGGAAAATATGTTTTCGAGGACGGGCTTTACCACGGGCGAAAGATTCGCTCTTCCGGAGCGCACTTCGCGCAACAATTCAAAATATTGCCGCTCGACATCATCGCCGTTGAAACGACTCGACAACGCTTCGAGTTCCGTCTTGACCGGATTGTATTTGTTTCGCATCCGCGCCACGCTCGTCACAGCGGCGTCGTAATGGCAGAGCTTGTACGATACGACCGCCTCGAGCACGTCGGCTTCCGGATAAAACGCATTGGGGAAATAGGGCGATTCTATCGTGCGGATGTTGCCGAGGACGTGCGAATAATCCCCGGCCATGAAGTACGCCCAGGATTCTTCGAAGAGCGCATCGAGCCAATATTCGCTGGCCATGTCCACTTGATTCCAGTATCCGATGGCCGCCGAAATCTTGGTCGCATCAATGGTCGGTACGCCTTTTTCATTAAATCGAATCGACGCCGAATAATATGTCCGCGCCAAGGACAAATAGGCCAGATCTCGCATACGCGTTTCGTCGTCCACTGCGGCTCCTCCATCGTCGAGCGCCTGCACGACGTTTTGGAACGATTTCGTCGCCGGGACGGATTTGCGCAATTGCACGTACGAGATGCCCGTAAAAAACTGCGCCAACAGGTAATGCCGGCCGCTCTTGCCCACTTTGCCGAATAACTCGATGGCCTTGTCGTAATCACGATTGCGGTATTTGTACCGACCGAGCAGGTAATTGAGTTGCCAATACTGTTGACGTTGCATGGAATTGTCGAAAACGGCCAATTGCTCGAACGAATATTTTCCCACGCGCTCCACGACATCCGCGGGTTCGGGCAATTGAGCCGCCAGCTTGGCGAGCCAAAGCAATGTATCGTTGAATTTCAGGTGATTCGTTTTGTCCACGATGCCGGAAAAAATGGCGTAACTCGCTTGATAAAACTGCAATCGATACAACGCAACGGCGAGATGATATTGGGCAATTTGTCGATTGCCCTCGTCATCTTTGGTGGCCCCCGCCGCAACACGCTCGAACAGCATCGCCGCTTCGCCCCAACGCTCCGCGTCGAAAAGGCGTTTGGCCTGGGCAGCCATTTCGGTCATTTGCCCGGCCACAGGCGCCGCGTCGTCATCGGTCGGGATCTGCCGAGCGCCGTGATGGTCTTGGGCCTGAACCTCGACAGCTCCAAACAGCGCCGCAGAAACCAGACCGAGAGTGACGAGCCCATAACGCATTCGTTGATCCTCCATGACGGATGGTCGAGGTTTCGCAGGTCAAGCCGGCGTTGGACACGGAACTGGGTTTTGGTTTGGGGTCTGTCGGAAATGAATACGCG
>CAYSYX010000812.1:0-619 GCA_964435055.1 uncultured Polyangium sp.
AAAAACCGGGCGACCATGGGCCACCCGGTTTGTCTCAAGGGAACGAAATCAGAATCAGGCGAGCGGGTTCTCCCAGTCGTCCTCGGCCGTGATGCCACCCTCGTTCCACGTCCAGATGATCTTCTGGTACGTGAAGGAAACCTCTTCGTACTCGGCGTACTTCATGAGTTCGGGGTTGCGGTTGTTCGGCATGCGGAAGTTGATCGACGCGATGTTGGCATTGACGAGACGAACCGTGTAGTGGTTGACCTCGGTGCCCACGCCTTGTTGCGCCTTCACTTGCGGCGTGTAGAAGTCGAGCTTCCACTCGGGAACGTTCTCGTTGTTGACGAGCACGTTGTAGAGGAGCGGCGAGGACTTATCGAGTTCCTTCGTGATCACGAAGGGCTTGTGCATGCGCTTGCCGGTGGGCAAACCAGAAGCGGGGTCACGCGGGCTGATGATTTCGTGCGAAACCGCAATGACCATGATCGAGCCTTCGCGACCTTTTTGCGTCACGGAGCCCTTGATTTCGCCTTGCTTCTGCCCCTTCAAACGGAGATACGCATTGAGAGCCATGTCGATTACCTCTTTCGACCAACTTCACCGGCCTCTGGACTCAGTCAACACCTCATTGTGC
>CAYSYX010000812.1:629-3672 GCA_964435055.1 uncultured Polyangium sp.
CTGGTTGGATGGCGAGCCGTTTGGCCCGCCGAACGTCCTGCTCGAAACCGAAGCCGCGAGAGGATTGAATATGTGTTCGCTCGGTTGAGCCCCGGCGTCAAGCGCTATTTTGGAGGTCTGAAATCAGCGCGGAATCAGCTCAAGAACGATATTTGCGACCACCCGAGAGCTGATCGGCGAAAGCCACGAGGTCCTGCTCCTTTTTGAGCAATGCACCCAGAAACGGCAGCTGTTGTTCCAGACGAACTTCGCCGATCCCCGCTTGTCGAAGCACGGTGATCCAATCGATGAGCTCGCTGGTCGACGGGCGTTTACGCAAGCGCGACATGTTGCGTACTTCGTAAAACACCGAAAGCACCTGATCGATCAAAGCCCGCGGCAAGTCCGGATGATGCACGTTCACGATTTGCTTCATGAACTCCCGCTCGGGAAAGTCGATGAAGTGAAAGACGCAACGACGCAAAAACGCATCGGGCAACTCTTTCTCGTTGTTGCTCGTGATGATGACGATCGGTCGTTCCTTCGCGATGTACTCGTCACCCGTTTCGACGACGCGAAAACGCATGCGGTCGAGCTCGTGCAATAAGTCATTGGGAAATTCGAGGTCCGCTTTGTCGACTTCGTCAATCAGCAAAACCACACGTTTGTCCGAAGCGAGCGCCCGGCCCATGGGCCCGAGTTTGATGTAGCGGCGAATGTCGCGAACGTCGCCGTCACCGAAACGCGAATCATACAGACGCTGCACGGTGTCGTAGACGTAGAGCCCATCCTGCGCCCGCGTCGTGCTCTTGACGTGCCACGTGATGAGGTCCGTTTCGAGACCTTCGGCAATGGCTTCGGCGAGCAGAGTTTTTCCCGTCCCGGGTTCGCCCTTGACGAGCAAAGGGCGTTCGAGCGCCAACGCGCAGTTGACGGCGGCTTCGAGGGCATCGTTGGTGAGGTATCGGATGGTGCCGCGAAATCGACGAAACTCGTTCATGGGGCGCACCGTAGCACAAGAGAAATTCGAACGTGAAGGCGCGAGCTTCAACCGGGCCGACAACGTCGGGAGGTGCCGCGTCGCACGCGCCGGCTACACGAGCCGAATCGTTTTGCCAATCGCCTCTTCGTCGTAACCGCCGAGCGCGATCACATCGGGGTTTTCCGGCGTTTCATAGGGAATGTCCGCGCCCGGAACGTCTTTCACTTTGCCTTCTCGAACGGCCGCATAAAGACCTTTGGCATCGCGTTCGGCACAGCGCTCCGCGGGCACGTGCACGTACACTTCGATGTACCGGGCCGCTACTTTGCGCGCATGATCCCGATACTCGCGCCGATGGGCCGTCGCCGGTACGATCACCACGAGGCCCTGCGCGGCGAAAAGCGCCGCCATGTTGGCCAGCGTTTCATAAAAATCCAGGCGAGCCTGTTCGTCATAACCAACCGGCGGCTTCATCGTCGCTCGAACGGCATCACCGTCGAGGAGCAGCACGGGACGTTTGGCATGTACGAACCGCATGCGCAGGCGCTCGGCGAATGACGATTTTCCCGATGACGGTCTTCCTGTAATCCATACGACGACCCCCCCGGAACTCATACGAATAACCTTTCTGCATCCTCGGGATCGAATTCGGGCGCATCGAGTGCTCGTTCGACAAACCCGAGTAACGCGTCTCGTGTCGTTGGTCGAATCGAAGGATACCAACGCGGATTGGCCATGACCAAAGCGCGCCAGGCAAGAAATGGAGCCGCCACGGAAAAAAGTTCCCGGTCCCCCGTTTGCTCCAAATACGTCCGGAAAAACAATTTCCAAAGTTTGCCCAGCGCGGATGTCCACGCGCCCGGGGCTTCGAGCGCAAAAAAGACGTAATTGAGGGCCAAACACACGACGTCGTCCGCCGGATCGCCCAATGAACCTCGGCTCGTGTCGAGCAATACGGGCTCATCGTCCGCGCCGAAAAGAACATTGAACGGATGAAAGTCGCCGTGCGTCCGGCAAAGCCGCCCCGTGCGGTATTTCAATCGCGATCGCCATTCCAAACAACGCTTCTCGATATTGAACAATCGCGCCGGCGGAGCCATCGGGACATCGTCGGGATAACCATCCACGAGCCCGAAAATGCCTTCGCCGCTGCCGAGCAAATCACGAATGGCGCGACGATAAAGCGCCGGCGCATCGCGTTTGTCGGAATGTATTCGGGCCAAAAGCAAGGCCAACGCGCGGGTGCGAGGTTCGTCGTGGTCGGACAATTTTCCCTGATGCGCGATACGCCGAATGTCTTCGGCATACACGTGACCTTCGACGAATTCCGTAATCAGGTAAAACTCGCCGCTCGAACGAAGCGATACGCAACGCCCGTCCGTCGTTATGGCTCCGACGTCGATCGCTTGGACGTGCCGGGGAATCGCGGCGAACGTGTCATAAGACAGAAGCATGTTCGCCGCGCGATCCGAACGGCGATCGTGACCGAATTCGTCGGGTTTCGCCGTATGCACACAAAGCTCACGCCGCTCGCCGTCGGCCGATTTCAAAACAATGCGCAAAGGTACGCCATATCCAATGGCCTTTTCCGTACCCGCGGCGTCTTGAACGTCGGCATCCGGTCCAAGCGGCGTGATGCTCTCGACTTGGCTATGAGGGGCGATCTCAGCGCAAAGATCGATAAACGCTTGTTGATTCACCACCGCATCGCTCATGGGCCACCCGTCGTTTCGAGCCGGCTGCGAAGGTCTACTTTGCGTTGCACGCGTCCGCGAGCGCTCGAAGCGCATCCACGGTCGTAAACACCCCGATGACGTGATCATTTTCCATGACCACCGCCGAACCATAACGATGCTCGGCCATCTCCCGCGCCACATCACCAAGCCGCGCCGACTTGCTCACCGCATACGGACTCGGCGTCATCGCATCGTCGACACGAACCTTCGTCGCATCCACGTCTTTCAGGTTTTCAATGAAGGCGAGGTCCCGGTCGGACAACATGCCCACCAAATGACCTCGATTGAGCACCGGAAGGTGACGAATGTGATGATCGCGCATGACGTGGTGCGCGTGGCTGAGAGG
>CAYSYX010000813.1:0-3413 GCA_964435055.1 uncultured Polyangium sp.
CGTATGCGTCGCCCATGGCTCATTTGCTTCGTCCTTGTTTTACCGACTTCATGCAGCGGGGCACGTGAACCCTCGCATCAAACGCCCGTTGTTTCGCTCGAAGCCCCAAGCGCGCCCCCATCCGCCGCATCTGCCTCGTCTGCCCCACCCAGCCGCGCGCCTTCCGCGTCTGCTGCAAGCACGACGGCTCCTGCGCCCGCGGTTTCAACCGCCGAACCCATTGCGACAAACGCACCTTCCGCGAGCGTCCCGGGACCGCCGCCACCTTATCCGGATACCTGGATCATGCGCGCTCGAGGCGAGAACATCGGTTTGTCGTGTACGGAACTCGTTTACAAAAACGGTTGCAGCCAGACCCGAACGGGCATTGTGACATTTCGCGTGACCATTGATGAAAACGGCGCCGTCCTGCAATTTTCGGAAATCGCCAACGCGGTCTCCAACGACAAAGCTCTGGTCTCGAGGTGCCTCAAGAAAAACCTCCCCAAATGGAAGTTTCACCCGCCGGAAAAATACGAGCGAACCTTTGAACTCCAGGTGGGCCTCGCCGATCGGTGTTGAGCACGCGCCGCCGGTATCGGCCCGGTGCCTATTGACTCGCGGAAGCCTCCAAGCGTTATTCTCAGTTTCAATGGAACGTAGATTTACACCCGCAAGGCCGTGAACATCGACGAGGACGAGGAGGACGATGCGCGTAAAAAGAGACGTGCGTGCTATCCGCCGAGCCTGCTTTCCGATAAGCTGGTCAGATGAAACACTTGACCAAAACCCACGCTTTTCTTCTAGGCACTCTCACCGCTTCGTTTGTCGCGGCGTGTTCCGATACGGGAACCAATACGTCCGGGGCCAGTTCGTCCGGGACAGGAGGTTCGGCTGGACAATCTTCGGGTACGGCGGGAATGTCGTCCGGCGGCATGGGCGGTGATGGCGGGCTCTGGTTTGGCGACGGCGGACCATCGGGAGGCAGCGGCGGCGCGGGCGTAGGTCCGACGGTCATTTACGCCAGTACCGACACGACTTTGTATCGACTCGACCCCACCTCCCCCAATCTTGCCGTAACGGAAGTGGGACTTTTCGATTGCATTGGTGCAGCGGCGAATCAATACAAAGCCATGACGGACATCGCCGTGGATCGCGATGAGAACCTGTGGGGAATCACGGGCCACGTCGTCATGCCGTTGACGATTGAAGCGGGGGGCGTCATCAAATGCGGGGCCAAGACGAATCTCGTCAATGGTACGCCCGGCCAAACTTTGCCCACATTTTACGCGCTCACGATGGCACCTGCGGGCGTCATCGATCCAAACCTGGAAGTCTTGATGGCCGCCGATAGCCTCGGAAATCTTTGGGCCATCGATGCGGCCGGAAAAACCACGCAGCACGGCAATTTCGGCAACGTGCCCGCGAATGACGGCAATGGGTATTCATACGCCGCGGGCAATGTCGGCAAAGTTTGGGAGATTTCCGGCGACTTGGTGTTTTTGGCGAATAATGGCAAACCCGTGGGATTTGCTACGGTTCGTGATTGTCCCAATCCTCCATCGACGACGGGATGCAACAAGACCGACACGTTGCTCGAAATTGACATGACGAAATTGGCGGCGGAAGGAATGAACGTCGTCGCCAAGGCGGTTCGCGGAGCGATCGTCAAATCCGCCGGATGTGCCGATTCCGTCACCGCGTACGGCAGCATGTACGGCATCGCGGCGTGGAATGATCAAGTGTATGGTTTTTCCCGTACGGGTCTGCTGGTCGGAATCAATACGGTCAAAGGCGGCGCGTGCTTGGTCCAGGATTACCCAATGCTCAATTTTTCGGGCGCCGGTGTGACGACGTTGGCGCCGGTTTTGCCGCCTCCGCCGAAGTGAACGCAATTAGGGCACATCCACGTTGATGCTCGTCCCGGCGCCGATTCCATCTTCGTTTTCCGCCGACAAGTAGACGCTGTACGAGCCTTTCGTGGCCGTTGCCGCAACGGATAACGTAACCGTAATTTCGGCCGTGGCGCCATCCGCCATGTCCAGTGATGCAGGCGATACCGATGCGGTGACAGTATCATTCCCCTCCGCCGTGACCGTGAATTTCCCCGCGTGCGATCCCTCGACGCTGAGAGTCGCCTTGACCGTGCCCATCCCGCCCGCGGACAAACTCAAGCCATTGAGGCACGGTTGGCCCGGGGTACAGTCGGCTCCGCAAACCGTAGGCTCGCATCCGGTGAATTTCGTCGAACCCGCACATGCGGAAACGAAGCAACTGGTCACCACGAGCAACAAGAACGACCATTTCGTCATAAAGCTCCTCCTCGATAGGGCTTGAAACTCGACGTTATCAAGCGTGACCGGAAATAGCGAATGATTTCTTCACCCTCCGTGCTCAAAGATGCGGCCACAATGCCGCGGCAATGGATCCAATCAAAACGCCCGCATTGATGTCTTCGGGATTCTGGGTTGTCATGGCCACTCCCCCCGCCGACGTATTGGGCATCGCCGCATCGAGACGCGTGGAAAACATGAGGTTCGGATTCGGAACGATTTCCGGAGGAGGTTTGAACGTCCCATTCAATGATTCGACATTACCGGTGCCGATGACGGTCGGTTGACCAAGCAAACCGTTGAGCGGAATGAGCCAGGCTTTGGCGTCGATGACTTCATCGAATTGCCCATCGCCCGTCACGAGTTTCATCGTCAAGCCGGCAATGGCCACACGCGCAGCTGCGGGATTGAGTCCCGACTCCGAATACGGCGGATAACAAACCACATCGATGGAAGCAGGCCAGGTCAAATCAATCGTGACCGTCGTTGGATTGACCCGTTCGCCTTGCGCCGTGATGTAATCCAGCATCGTCTCGATATGCTCGACCTTTTGGGCCAAAATGGTATCTCCGGACAATCCCATGACGCCTTCGCAAAGGTCCTGGGTGGTTCCGAGCGAAGATTGGCCGTAATCTTTGGGCGTGGGGAGCGGATTGCCGGAAGACGTGGGTCCCCCGTCACTTCCACACCCCACGAGAAGACACACCGTCAACAAACCAGGAAACGACTTGTCGTAGCGCATTGCGAGAGACTACCATCATCGCGACGACACGTACAAACAAGCAATCAACCGGCAGGCTTCTTTTTTGGCAATTCGACGATGAATTCGGTGCCTTCACCAGTCACGGATTCGAACCGAATCGATCCGCGATGCATCTGTTCGACGATCTCACGCGCAATGGCCAAACCCAGCCCCGTGCCTTGCCCCACCGGCTTTGTCGTAAAAAACTGCTCGAAGATCCGCGAACGAATTTCGTCCGGAATACCCGGGCCGTTGTCTCCGACGCGAATTTCAATGGCTTGTGCCTTGTCGATCGTCGCCACGCGAATCGTCGGCGTTCGACCTTTCAATGTCACCCGAACCGCATGCAGCGCAATGCC